>JAPLCG010000018.1 GCA_026392385.1 Solirubrobacterales bacterium | reverse complement strand
CCGCCAACTGCGCTGAAGAAGCTCGCTAGATCTCCGAAAAGGTCGAACCCTGTCACCCGCTTGAGGACGCCCATCAGCAGTCCGGTTCCACCACCGGCAAGCCTCAGACCAAAGCCGGCAGGCCTCATCAGGATCTGGAGGGCGCGACCATCGAAGAAGTTCGAGATACGAGCCGGAGCATCAAGAAAATCAATCGCATTGCGTGATGGGGGCGTATCAAGGATCACGAGGTCAAACCCACCGTCACGGTCAAGCTCGTAGAGCTTCGCGACCGCAGTGAACTCCTGTGATCCGGCTACTGCTCCTGAAATCTCACGGTAGATGCGGTTGCTGAGCACATCATCACGGCTCTGTTCATCCGGCGAAAGTTGAGTGATCAGGTCGTCAAAGGTTTGTCGACTGTCAAGCGTCATCGCCCAAAGCTGCCCACTGCCTGCGGCATCAATGCCAACGCGCGCAAGTCGGCGGCTGCTGACCCGTGCCGGCTCGTTCCCCAGCGAGTCAGTCCCGAGCGCGGCGGCGAGTCGCTTAGCCGGATCAATTGTGACGACAGCGACTTTGGCGCCACGCCGTGCCATCCCAAGCCCCAGAGCTGCTGCCGTAGTTGTCTTGCCAACACCGCCTGGTCCCGTTACAACGCAAATCCTTCTCGAAGAGAGGATCGCCCCGAGGTCAGTTACTCCTCTGGTACGGCGTTTCTCCGGGGTTGATCCTCGTTTAGTCATCGCCTAACCAGAGTATTGGCAGCGGCCGAAGCAGTGGAACTTCAGCTCTCTGGGAAGGAATCGGGCGATTGTGCGCGAAGAACGCCGCGCAATGGTCGAAGACAGCAGTCAAACCCAAACGGGGGAGCAGGGCATGGAGTCTTATTCAAGTCGCATGAGCGGGATCGCATCGCCTAACGGCACTGCAACCTCACCGTATGCACCAGCACCACCAGCTCCAGAGCCGAGCGGGCCGACTGTGATCGCGCTTGCCAATCAGAAGGGTGGCGTCGCCAAGACCACTACAACCTTGAACCTCGCTGTTGCCTTTGCAGAAGAGGGCTATCGCGCGCTTTGCATCGATATGGACCCTCAGGGCAACCTGACGATGTCACAGGGAATGGATCCCGATCAGATCGAGCTCTCGATGTACAACGTCCTAATTGGCCAGGCAACGATGCGTGAAGTGATTCATCGCCGTGAGATCGATGTTGCTGTATCTGCGATTGACCTTGCTGGTGCAGAGCTGGCAATGGCGTCAATGATTGGTCGCGAGCGCGCACTCCAGAAAGCGCTTGTCGCGATCAAGGACGACTACGACGTCGTGTTTATTGATACGCCGCCCAGCCTTGGACTGCTGACGATCAATGCTCTGACAGCGTCAGATCGGGTGATCGTCCCCGTCCAATGCGAGTATCTATCGATGAGAGGGCTGCTCCAGCTTCAGAACACGCTCGCAATGATCCAAGAACATCTCAATCCGGAAATTCAGATTCAGGGAATCCTGCCGACAATGCTTGATACCCGCACCCTGCATGCGCAGGAAGCGATTGAGCTGCTCGAGGAGAACTTTGAGGGTCAGGTCTTCAAGTCGAGAATCAATCGAACCGTGCGCTTCGCCGAAGCGCCGGTGCAGGGTATGTCGGTTCTCAAGTACGAACCGGAGGGCTCAGCAGCCAAGTCTTACCGCGATCTCGCCCAGGAGGTGATGGCCGGTGTCAAGTAACAAGAAGCGCGCCAGCATGCGCGAGGGACCGCTTGCGGCGCTGTTCCGTAAGACCGACGAGGCTGAAGGAACTCCCCAAGCTGAAGATGAGCGTGTTTCAGAGACGCGAGCAGCCCAGCCGTCAGCTGCTGAACCTGCTCAGGAGCGACTCGCTGAATCATTTACATCTGAGCGCCAGGCTGAACGCAGGCCGCTTCAGAGCAACCCATCGGAACCAACATCTTCTGAGCAGAACAACGGTGAGCCACTGATTCTCGTTGTAGGTGTAGGCGGCGCTGGCGTAAATGCGATTAATCGCATGGTTGAAGCTGGTGTCGGTGGCGTTGAGTTCATTGCCGTCAATACCGATGTGCAGTCCTTGCAGCAGTCAGCCGCTGACCACACTCTCCACATTGGTGAAGAGGTAACCCGCGGTCTCGGTTCAGGATCCGACCCCGAAATTGGTCGTAGAGCAGCGATGGACGATCACGATGAGATTAAGGCGGCGCTTCGCGGTGCCGACATGGTCTTCGTTGCTGTTGGTGCAGGCGGCGGAACCGGTACCGGTGCAGCTCCGGTAGTTGCACGAATCGCACGCGACGCCGGCGCACTTGTAGTCGGGATTGTGACTCGACCATTTAACTTTGAGGGCACACGTCGTGGCAAGGCCGCTGACGCAGGTATCGAGTCGCTTGGCAACGAGGTAGACACGCTTATCACCGTCCCCAACAACAAGCTGCTGGATGTACTTGAGCATGGGACTTCAATGGTTGAAGCATTCCGGGTTGCTGACGATGTTCTTCGTCAGGGTGTTCAGGGAATCAGCGATCTTGTAACGCTGCCTGGCTTGATCAACCTCGACTTTGCTGATGTTCGAACGATCATGACCGATGCTGGTACGGCGCTGCTCGGAATCGGCATGGGAACCGGCGAGCGCCGTGCACTCGATGCTGCTGAGGGAGCAATCAGTTCACCTCTGCTTGAGACGAGCGTTGAAGGTGCGCGCTCAATCCTGCTCTCCGTCACCGGTGGCCCAGATATCGCTCTCTGGGAGGTCAATGAGGCTGCAAAGGCAGTCTCTGATGTTGCTCATCCCGACGCGAACATAATCTTCGGCGCGATGGTTGATGACACGCTCGGCGACCAAGTCTGGGTCACGGTTGTTGCAACCGGATATGCGAACGAGCGCGCAGCCCGCAAGGCGCGAAGGGATGTCGCAGCAGCACTCGGCGAACCGTCAGGTGAGCCGCGAGTTGAGCGTCGGCGTAGCTCATCGCGAAGCGGTGGCGACGACATCGAAGTGCCCGAGTTCCTCTCGGGGCGCTAGGAGTCGGGGAAACCGCGGCGCAATGGCGCGCGGAGTTGTAGCGGCTGGTCATCCCGTCTCGGCCCAGGCTGGAGCTGATGCCCTTGATGCAGGTGGGAATGCTGTTGATGCGGCTATAGCCGCCGTGCTGGCGTCGTTCGCTGCTGAGCCACTGCTAACTGGCTTTGGCGCTGGTGGACTGATGCTGGTAGTGCCACCGGGCGGTGATGCCGTTTGCCTCGATTTCTTCGTTGAGTCACCGGGCCGCGGCGCTGATCATGATGCGCGCGCCGAGCTTGTGCCCTGGGAGGTTGACTTTGGTGATGCGGCGCAAGTCTTCAATGCGGGTCCTGCAAGCGCCTGCACCTACGGGACAGCAGCCGGTCTCGCACATGCATCAAAGCGGTTCGGACGCCTGCCTCTGAGTGAGCTTGCCGGTCCAGCCGCTTTGCTCGCAAGGGATGGTGTTGCGCTCAATGCTGAACAGGCTTACGTCGTAGGCATTCTTGAAGGAATCGTTACCTCAACTGCAGAGTCAACAGCGATTTTTTCACCGGCTGGTGACCTACTGATCGAAGGCCAGTCACTCCGCCAGCCAGAGCTTGCCGATGCACTCGAGCTATTTGGCAAGGAGGGCTCTGCTCCCTTCCACACAGGAGAAATCGCTGCAGCTGTGGCCGACTGGCTAGCTGAGCGGGGAGGGATTGTAACTCGTGAGGATCTAGCTTCCTACGAGGTTGTTGAGCGCAAGCCTGTCGAAGTCGCTTACCGCGGTAAGCGGTTCCTAGCAACCCCACCGCCATCGGCAGGTGGCACGCTAATCGCCCTGACGCTCGCGCGTCTTGATCAGCAGCCAGCACCGCCATCGGCGGTAGCACTGGTGGAGGCTATGCAGGAAGCCCAGCAGGCGCGTGATGGCGAGTTCCTTGAGGGGCTTACCCGCGAGGGTTTCGCTGAGCAGTTCCTATCCTCACGCCTCGGATCGACTACGCATGTCTCAACGCTTGATGCTGAAGGGCTCGCCTGTTCGGTGACCTGCTCAAATGGTTCAAGCTCTGGTGTTGTGGTCCCCGGCACCGGTGTGCACCTCAACAACATGCTTGGCGAGCAGGATCTCAACCCAGAGGGCTTCCACAAGCATCCGCCGGGCAGGCGACTGCCGAGCATGATGACTCCGGCAGCGGTGACCGAAAATGGGCGCGCATCGCTTGTAATCGGAAGTGCCGGGTCGAACAGAATCCGGTCAGCAATTGTCCAGACCGTTGCCGGTGTCGTTGACCACGGCATGACTGTCTCTGAGGCAATCGCAGCACCACGCTTGCACCCTGAGGATGGCGTGGTCTACTGCGAGCCTGGAATCGATGTTGAGGCTCTGGAAAGCGAGGGATTTGCAGTAGCTCCATTCCGCTCGCCGAATCTATTCTTTGGTGGCGTGCAGGCTGTAAGCGCAGCATCGGATGGCAGCCTTGATGGTGGCGGTGATCCGCGACGGGGCGGGGCGGTGGCATGGGCAAAGTAAAAGGTCTAAGGGGCTTGCTGCCTGCGTTGGCTGCACTCTGCCTGTTGAGTGTTGGCTGCGGTACCCAGCAGTCCGCCGACCTGTTCACGGTCAAACGCAGCGGCAAGATACCCGGAGCAAATTTGACGCTGCTCGTCAATGATTCGGGGACGGTTGTCTGTAACGGGGGCACGCCACAGCCGTTAACTAGCGAACTGCTGCTCGATGCCCGCGACATTGCCCGTCAGCTGGCAGCTGACAGCAGCAAGCCGATTGCGGGCGACCCGCCGATCAACTGGATCTACCGGTATCAGGTGCAGCTAGGAGCCGGCAAGCTCGACTGGATTGATGGCAGCCTCGGGCTTCCCGAGTCCTACCTGAAGCTTTCCCAATTCACGCGGAAGGTAGCCAAGGGGCCCTGCCACTTAGTTCGTTAGCGGTTGACGCGTCAGTCGCCGAAACGGACCTTGCCATTACTGCGCGCAAGTGCCTCGGTTCGCCCAACCTGGTTGACGCGTTCAAGCGCGGCAAGAAAGATTTTCTCGAGCAGGGAAAGGCGTGCGGATTCCTCACGCAGTTCAAGCAGCGTCTGCTTCGCCTCTGGACCGAACTCAACTGTGGCTGCCATTTCGTAGGAGGTCATTGCGTTCAGTTCCTGATCCTCGATCTCGCGTTCGGTTGCCTCGAAAAGCAGTTCGGCATAAATCTCACGCGTCCGGCAGTCTTCCTCAGCCGCAACGGGTTCGTCGTCGGCAAGGAAAACAACTTCGCCGGTTGGGTAGGGAAAGCCGCTGCCTTGGGAGATCAATCCAAACGGTCGAGTGCCACGGCAGAGGATGTCGATCCGGCCGTCGGGCATCCTGTCAAGCACTGTCTCAACGACCACTGCGCAGCCGACATCATGAGTGCCATCCTCCGCTGCCCAAATAATTCCGAACTCAACATCGTTCTCTAGGCAGAACCCGATCATCGCCTTGTAGCGATCTTCAAAGATGTGAAGCGGTATCGCCTCATGTGGAAGCGCCACAAGACCGAGCGGGAATAGTGGGAAGTGTTCGTCATCTGCCATGCCGCGAGTCTAGGACCGAATTGGTCCGAATCGCGCCGGATCTGATCCGACAGGCGCAATTGCCCGTAGATTAGGCAACTGTGAGCACCTCGATTCTTTGGCTTCGACGTGACCTTCGCGTTCACGATCACCCTGGGTTGGTCGCCGCCCTTACCGACAGTGATCTCGTTCTGCCGGTTTTTGTTCTCGACAGTGCCGTCTATCAAGGTCGCTGGGCCTCAGCTGATCGAACGCATTCGCTGCTGACAGCACTTAGCGAGTTGCGGAGCGACTTCGAATCGATCGGCGGCAGACTCGTCCTGCGGCAGGGTGACCCTGAGCGGGTGCTCGTCCAGCTTGCTGAACAGGTTGGTGCCCTAACTGTTCATGCAACAAGCGATGCGGCACCGTTTGCGCTTGAGCGCGATGCTCGTGTTGGGGAGGCGCTGGAGCAGGCGGGAGTCAGCTTTGAGCGCCACCCGGGCACCTACTGCGCTGATATCTCGAAGATCCTCACCCAGCAACAGAAGCCGTACGCAGTTTTCTCACCGTTCTGGAGGAATTGGGCAGAGCAGCCGAGGCGAGTCGTCCTACCTGCTCCCAAAGCAATGCTTTCACCGGAGATCGAAGACGGTGCAATACCAAGTGTCGAAGAGCTTGGCTTGACCCGCCTGCTGACTGATCCACTCGCCGCCGGAGAGCGGGCCGCGAGGTCTCAGATGAAGGCTTGGCTTTCGGGTGGAGTGGATAGCTACGTAGAAGACCATGACCAGATAGCCAAGCCCAGTTCAATGCTCTCGCACCACCTGCACATCGGCAGCCTTTCGGCTTTGGAACTCGAAGCGCGGGCAGCGACAGTGCCTGGGCCTGGTTCGGCAGCATTTCGCAGGCAGCTCGCCTGGCGCGACTTTTACGCCCATGTGATGCTTTTCAGTCCGCGCAATGTCAGGGAGCCGTTCCAGAAGCGCTTTGCCAATCTCAAATGGCTTGAGGATCAGGCCGGATGGCAGGCATGGTGCGAGGGGCAGACCGGCTTTCCGCTCGTTGATGCTGGCATGCGAGAACTGGCAGCAACCGGCTTTATGGACAACCGAGTTCGGATGGTTGTCGCTTCGTTCCTCACCAAAGACCTGCACATTGACTACCGACAGGGTGAGCAGTGGTTCATGCGCCTGCTACTCGACGGCGACACAACCCAGAACAACGGCAACTGGCAGTGGGTCGCATCGCTGGGAGTTGATCCCCAGCCCTACTTCAAACGGATATTCAATCCGGTCCTGCAACAGAAGAAGTTCGATTCGGATGGGACTTATGTTCGCCGCTGGGTACCGGAGCTTTCGGCGGTGCCGGATCGGTTCCTAGCTGAGCCGTGGCTAATGTCAACTGAAGAGCAGCAGGCGTCGGACTGTCTAATTGGTAGTGACTATCCAGCCCCAATCCTCGATCACAAGGCCGAGCGGCTGAGAGCAGTTGAGCGTTATCGCTCAGTCGCCGACGCTGACAGTTGATATGCCGACGGGCTGAATCAGTCGTGATTCGAATGCTTGTCCACGGCCAATAGCGACAATAGATCTCAATAACCGGCAGGATTAGAACCAATGCGAACTCTTCGATGGTCGGAACTCAACGAATCTCAGCGCCTAGCGATTATTCAACGCCGTGATACTGCGCGCGCAATGTTTGATCCCGCATTACGTTCGGAGATTGAGAGGCTCGTAGACGATGTCGAGCAGCGAGGAGATGCTGCCCTCGAAGAGGCGACAGAACGCTTCGACGGGATAGACCTTAATTCTGCTGGTACACGCCTAGACAGCGATGCGATTGCTGCTGGCGCGTCACAGACCGCACCCGCATTGCGTGAGGCGATCGCAGTCGCAATTGAGCGGTCAGAGGCTTTCAACCGTGCCTTACTCCCTGAGCGCTCATGGCGGCGCGAGATTCTGCCAGGTCTAAGTGTCGGAGAGGTTGTCTCGCCGATCGAGTCGGCCGGGCTGTTCGTGCCATCGGGTAAGGGCTCATTCCCCTCAGTCTTGGTGCAGATAGGCACACCGGCTGTCGTTGCGAATGTCGGGCGGCTAGTCGTGATCGTGCCACCGGATCAGCGCACGGGGCGGCCTGATGCCGCGGTGCTGGAGGTTGCGCGTCAACTTGGCATTGGCGAATTGATCTGTGGCAATGGACCGGCGGCAGTTGCCGCTGTCGCACTTGGGACTGAGTCGATTCAGCCGGTTGTAAAGATTGTCGGGCCAGGCAGCCCGCCGGTTTCAGCTGCGATGCTGGAATGCCAGCGGAGAGGCTGCGTAACCCAGATGGTCCTTGGCCCAACTGAGAGCGTAATTATCGCCGACGCGAATGCAGACCTAGACCTGCTCGCAGCCGACCTGCTTAATGAGGCTGAGCATGGTCCGGACTCATCTGCGTTCCTGATCACCGCTGACCAGTCGATTGTTGAACCGCTAGGTGAGCGGGTGCAGGCAAGGCTTGAGCAACTTCCGGAACAGCGCGCTGATTGGGCGAGGATTGCAATTACCGACAACGGTGGCGTGATCCTTGTTGCGAACGAAGCGGAGGCCTGCGAACTCGTCAATGCGCTTGCGCCGGAGCACTTGCAGCTGGCTGTAGCCGACCCTGAAGCGATGCTCACATCGATCGTCAACGCCGGTGAGGTGCTTCTTGGTCAGGGGGCTTCGTTTGCGCTTGCTAACTACACGGTTGGCGTTCCCGCATCGCTTCCAACTGGCCGGTTCGCGCGGGTGTCGTCTGGGATTACGGCCGAGACCTTCCTGAAGCGGACATCGGTCGCCGCCGTTTCGAATCAAGCAGCGGTGGCCCTTTCAGATGCGGCGCTTGAGTTGGCGGCGCACGAGGACTTTCCCGCGCATGCTGCAGCTTTGCGCGCTCGTCAAAGCCAGTAGTTGGACTACTTCCAGCTGATTAGCTTCAGCGAAGCTGAGCTGCCGTAGACACTGCGTCGAACGAAAGCGACGAGGCACGTCCCGTCCGGACCCGATGCCAGCACTGGAAAGTGAACAAGGTCTGGATTTGCTGAATCTGGAGCTACAAGTTTGACTGTCGAGCCCTTGTGGCCAGAAGCATCAACCCGTAGTGACTGGAGGTAGACAGCCTGTGGGAACCCGCCCGCCTTAACTACCGACCATGCGAAGGTTGCGAGACCATTTGGCGCTACTGCGACCGTAGGTCCGAAGCCTGAGACAAGCCTTTCTCCAACTGGTCCGAGGTCAAGGATTGAGCTCTTCGCATAGTTCGCGCTGATCCTCGCCATCCGCACCCGTGTCATGCCGCCCGTGTCGTAGCCCCACGCGATTGTGCTGGTTCCATTTGCTGCGACACCAATCGCAGGCTGGTAAGGGGAATCGGCTGAAGTGATGTTGACTGTCCGGCCGCGGTTGCCGGCTGCGTCAACGCGCGTCATCCGCAGCAGCATCGAATACGTCTTGCTGACAGGGTCGTATACCGACTCAGACCAAGCAATGGTGCTGCGTCCGTTTGCACCCATTGCAATCGCCTGATCGTCGTTGCTGGAGTTAGCAGGGTCACCAAGCTCAACTGCGTCCTTCGTAAGGCCTCCTGCCGTGATCTGCACCAACTCGGTAATGGGCTGGGCGCCATTTCCATTGCGCCAGACAACATCAGCTGAGCCATCAGGGCGGCCAGCCATCACAACATCATGGTAAGCGCCATGGTTGGGGGTGACACTAATCAGGTTCCCGACCGTGCCGGTTGAACCAATCCGCTTGGCCTCAACCCAGGACACGAATGAGTCGTCGCTTGTCCAGAGCAGGGTCGCGGCGCTGCTGGTTGCTGATGCAATGCGCAGGTCGTGCGCCCGCTTGCCGGCCGGTGAAACGGTGATCACCGGACCGAGGCGCCCGGCGGCAGTGATCCTTCTTGCCATCAGCGAAACCTTGTTTCCGGTTCGGTCACGAAGCCCCCACGCGATTGTCGTCACTCCCGATGGGGTGGTCGCCGAGACAACCTCGGAAATGAACCGGCCAGTTGCGCTGTAGACGCGCAGCGGGGTTACAACAGTCTCGGACTTCTTGACCTTGCGCCGGTTCCGTCCAGACCCGATCGTGACGATTCTTGTTCGAACCGTGATCCGGGTCGCCATCACATCGTTGCCGGTAGGCGTTGCGTAAGGGCCCTGAGTCTGTTTCCAAACTACGGTCTTCGCACCGCTTGAAGCCATTCCAATCGATTGGCTGTCGGCTGACTTAGCCGAAGCGTTCAGCGTGAGTGGAGCCGATGGGCTGGCTGCCAGAGCGAAGCTGGGTGCGACTGCGCAGATTGCAAGCGTTGCAGCAGTTGCCGTCACGCGGCTTGCGGTTGAGGACTTACGACTCATTGGAGTAATTCTGACACACGGCAGCCATTAAAGCTCCAGTTCAATTCTTGTTACCGGGAGCGCGCGAGCCCCCGAGCTAACGAGTTTGAGAGCCAAACAGCTAGAGAATCAGGGTTTGCGAGCAGCAATCATCAGGTTGTAGAAGATCGCAGGAGGCAGGCGCCCTTCAAGCAGGCTGCGGTCAACACGCTGCAGAGCGAGGTAGCCGCGATATGCATACTTGCGCCAGGCCATAGGTACATCGTCGGGGTTGGCTGTTGCCTCGAGCACGCGGTTCGTCCAGCCAAACCAGTTGGCCAGCAACTCTTCGCCAACAACATTGATGTCGTCAAATCCTGCAGATGAAGCAGCGACCCTCAGCGCCGATGGATCGAAGGCGTGAATATCCACGTACTGCTCGAGCGAATGGTCCTGTTCGCAACCTGAGCCGTCCTCGTGGGCGGCTGGTGCAGGCCCAGCTCGCATCGCTGCCCGCCAGGCAGGAGCAATTGTCTTAGCTGCACCCTTTGGCAGGCGTGCAATTTGATCGCCAAGCCGCGATGGCTCACCCGCGAACACGACGATGCCGCCCGGAGCTAACACTCGATTGAACTCGGCGAAAGCTGCTTCGAGATCAGGGAGGTGGTGAAGGACTGCGTGACCAATCACCGTGTCAACTGATCCGTCAGCGAGTGGTAGAGATGCCGCGTCGCAGGCGTGGGTCTCGACCTTCAAGCCCAATCGTTTGGCGTTCCCCTTCAGTGACTTCAGCATTCCCGGCGAAATGTCCGTGCAAACAGCCGAGTCGCATGCACCTCCAAGCAGCAGATTTAGCGAGAAGTATCCGGTGCCGGAGCCGATCTCCACGATGCGGCCGAGGGGTGGCAGCGGCCTGCCAAGCATCTTTTCCAGCTTCCCAGTGACTTGAGATAAGCCGTCAGGGCCGAAGTCAATCCCCCACTTTGAATCGTAGGATTGAGCCGCTACATCGTGGTAGCGCTCATTAACTTCGCGGATCTCGTCATCGGTCTGAGGGGCGCTCATCGCTCGGGAACTCTACTCTCACAGACAGTGTCTGAGTATCTCCAAGAGAATCAACCACCGGGAGTCCCGCCGCTTGCACTTACAGGCGAGCGTACCCTGCCCGATGTCCCTGAGGAGAACTACTGGTACCGCCGTCATCTCGCCGTCTACGAGTGGATAGCTGCGCGCGTTGCTGGCGTAGATGTTGTTGACCTCGCCTGCGGTGAGGGGTATGGCACCGAGGTCCTAGCCCGCACTGCGAAGTCGGTAATTGGTGTTGAGGCGAACCCTGAGACCTTTGAACATGCCCGGCTCCGTTACACGCGACCAAACATCACATTTGAGCGCACGCTTGTAGAGACTTTTGATGGTGAGGTTGACGCCGCAGTGTTTCTTCAAACGATTGAGCATGTTGAGGATCCGGACTCAATCCTTGACCAAATCCGTTCGAACCTGCGACCTGGAGGAGTTGCCTATGTATCGACGCCGAATGTCCTGACGCTGGCGCCGGAGGGGAAGGAGCGGTCAGACAATCCGTTCCACCTACGCGAGTACAAACCTGGTGAATACGCGGAGCTTTGCCGCCGACACTTCCCCCAGGTTGAGGTCTTGGGGCTTTTCCACTCCCGCATGTTGCGTGCGCATGAGGTTGCTCTGCGGCTCGGCTGGGATCATGTACATCCTCGCCTTCGAATTACTGGGCCCTTCTACGAGCGATTCGTTCCGGCAATCCAGTCAAGTGACTTCACGCTGCGGCGCCGTGATTTGGATACTTCGTTGGATCTTCTCGCCGTCTGCCGAACATGAGCCCTGGCCGTCGTCGCGACGGTTCGCTGGCGATTGTCCTGCATACGCATATGCCGTTCGTGCTTGGACACGGCAGCTGGCCGTTTGGTGAGGAGTGGCTCTGGGAAGCGGTGGCAACCTCCTATCTGCCAATTCTTGACCTGCTTGATGGTGGCGCGCCACTGACGCTGTCAATTACACCGGTCTTGGCCGATCAGCTCGAAGCTCCGCAGACTCGAGAGCTATGCAGGGTGTTTCTCGAGGAGCTTCGTCCCGAAACGCATCGGCTTGATGCTGCTGAGCTCGCTGCTGACGGACGGGTTGCCGAGGCCGCTCAGATCGATCTCTCTGCAGCGCGCTATGCCTCGGCCGCCGAGCGGTGGCGAGAGATTGACGGTGATCTAGTCGGCGCACTTGCTCAGCACGCAAGCTGGACTTCCGCGGCTACCCACCAGCTCTTACCGTTAGCCGCAGTTGACGCTGCCGTTCGACTTCAAGTTCAGACAGGCATTGCCTCGCAGCGGCGACGATTTGGGTACTGGGGAGGTGGCTTCTGGCTTCCTGAGTGCGCTCATTCTCCCTGGCTCGACCGGGTGTTGGTTGAGTCCGGTGTCCGGTCAACGGTTGTTGACTGGACAGACGTTCTTGGCCTTGGCAGGCCTGAGAACTTAACTCCGCACCGTTCTCCGGAGGGCCTTGTCTTTGCGCCACTTGACCGCCAGCTGGTTGACCTCGTCTGGGCCAGCGATGGCTATCCGTCGGACCCGGGCTATCGAAACCACCATGGTCTTACAACTCATCATCACCGGGCATGGGCAAATGACGGCGAGCCTTATGACGAGCAGCGGGCCAGCGAGATTGTCAAACGTGATGCAGCAGCATTTGTATCTGCGGTTATCGAACGGCTGAATGAGGTGAAAGGCTCAGTGGCCGATCCACTTGCAGTTTTTGCAGTTGACACGGAACTATTCGGTCATTGGTGGCACGAGGGTGTTGATTGGTTGGCAGCGGTCGTCGCTGAAGCATCGGAGCGGGGGCTAGTTATTGAGCAACTTGATCAGGCGCTGGCAGGTCGTAAACCGACTGCCGTACCGAACCCACTCCCAGCGGCTACTAGCTGGGGTCGCTCAAGAACGCTTGAAACTTGGTCATCACCGAAGGTCGCTGAGTACCCGGTGAGGATTCGCGCCGCCGAGCTTTTCCTGCGCCATTCCGGTGCGGGGCCTGAGGCGCTGCGTTCACTGTTGGCATTGCAGGCCTCCGACTGGGCTTTCCTGGCCGACGCTGAGAGCTGCGGGGAATATCCAAACGAGCGGGCCAATGCGCACTTGGCGGGATGCCTCGGCCAGCTAGAATCGGCTGGAGCTGACCTGCTGTCCTCGTTGGCCCCCGACCTTCAGGAAGCGGCGCTGTTTAGCCCATGACAAAACCACGCGTACTGATCCTCTCCTGGGAGTACCCACCGATCGTTGAGGGTGGGCTTGCCCGCCATGTGCGAAAGCTGGCTGAGCAGCTGGTTGCGACTGGTAGCGCCGAGGTCCATGTGCTGACGCGTGGTGATGACGTCTCGCCTGCGGAAGAGGAGCTCGACGGCGTATTCGTGCATCGAGTTCGCGAGCCGCGGCGGCCGACTGAGCTCGGTGAGTTCATCGCATGGGTTGAACACATGAACGCTGACCTACTGGCCGCCGGCGTTGAACTCGGCGATCGCTGGCACTTCGATCTTGTCCACGGTCACGACTGGCTGGTTGCAGTCGCTGGTGACCACCTCGCCAACCGCTTCCGCTGCCCACTTGTTGTGACGGTTCATGCGACTGAATACGGCCGCCACCAAGGCTGGGTCAAGGAACACCCGCAGTCCCACATACATGGTGTTGAAAACTGGATGACGAATCGCGCCGACCGTGTGATCGCTTGCTCGGCCTACATGCGCGACCACATCAGCGACATCTACTCGCTTGACGAGGGCCATGTTGAAGTGATCCCGAACGGGATTGACCCGATCGACCTTGTCCCTGCCGATGATCTCGAGACGCTGCGTGCTGAATTCGCCGCGCCTGACGAGCGTCTCATCCTGCTCGTCGGCAGGCTCGTCTACGAAAAGGGTTTCCACCTCGCACTGGAGGCCTTGCCAGGGATCATCGAAACGCTCGGCAACGTCCGCTTCCTGATTGCCGGATCAGGAACTGCAGAGGCTGACCTGAAGGCGCAGGCAACTGAACTTGGCTTGGACGACCACGGGACATTCCTCGGTTGGATCGGCGACGACAAACTCCATTCGCTCTATCGGATCGCTGATCTGACAGTTGTCCCAAGTCTCTATGAACCATTCGGTCTAGTTGCGCTTGAGGCGATGGCCTCGGGTTGCCCAACTATCGTCGCTGACACTGGAGGTCTGCGTGAGGTTGTGCCTGAGGGGGAGAGAGTCGGGCTGCGCTTTAACGGTGGTGATGCAGAGCACTTGGCGATCATGATCGAGCGTCTGCTTAGCGACGACGTTCTGCGTGACCGGCTGGTAGCTGAGGCCTCCGAGCACGTGCTCTCATTCGATTGGGCTGACGTTGCGCGGTCAACCGCGCAGCTCTATTCGGATGTTCTTGGCTCTGAAGCCAAGACAAGCGCCTAACCGTCGCCTAGAGCGGGTGGGTGCGCGTTGCCGAAGTGTCGGCGACTAGGCCTGTGCGCCAGCGAGTAAAGACAGCTGCAACCTCATCCTCCGACTCCTCTCGCATCATCACGCGCAGCTCGTCGCCGGCCTCAACGACGGTTGATCCCCGTGGCGGCAGCGCTGAGCCATCACGAACGATCAGGTTGACGAGCGTTTCGCGTGGCAGTCCAAGGTCGCGGATGCGCTCGCCGACAATTGCATCACCCTGCTTGACGCTGAACTGCAGAACCCTTGCGCCCATCCGTTCAAGCGCCGCCGTTGACCGCAGCGATGCAACTGGAGGCGGTTCATCCTTTGTCAGGCCAAGCCGCTTGGCGAGCGGTTTAACTGTGGCGCCCTGCAGCAGGGTCGAAACGACGACTGCAAAGAAGACAATGTCAAAGACGTTCTGCGCGTCTGGCACATGTCCAACGACAACAAAGGTTGCCAGCACGACTGGCACGGCACCCCTTAATCCGGCCCAGCCGATCAGCACCACTTCGCGCCATGGCAGCCGGAATGGCAGACAGGCGATCGCAGTTGCGACTGGCCGAGCAACCAGCGCAAGCACGAGCGCAATCGCTGTGCCCTCAAGCGCGACGCTGTCGAAATGGCTTGGGAAGACCAGCAAGCCAAGCGTCATGAATAGGGCGACCTGTGCCAACCAGGCGAGGCCATCATGGAATGCTTCAACCGTCCGTCTTGCAGGGATCGGCTTGCCGCCGATGATTAAGCCGGTCAGATAAATGGCTAGGAAGCCTGACCCTCCGAGCGCATCGGCGGCGCCAAAGCTGATCGCCGCGAAGGCGATTGTCGCGACTGGGTAGAGGCCGGAGGAATCGAGGTGGAGGCGTTTGAGAATTGCGACGGCAGCAATCCCAATCAGTACGCCGAAGGCGATTCCAAAGCCAATCTCGTTGAAGACTGTCAATGCGATATCGCCCGCCGAGTTGTGTGCGTTGGTGATCGCCTCAATCAGCAAGATGACGAGCAGGACTGCGATTGGATCGTTGAATCCCGATTCGCCTTCCAAGGCTCGTTCAACGCTGTGTTTGAGACGCGATCCGCGCAGCAGTGCAAAGACTGCAGCACCATCGGTCGGAGAGAGCACGGCGCCAAGCAGTAGCCCCTCAAGGGTGGAGATTCCCAGCAGGGGGGCAGCTACAATGCCGGTAATTGCCGCCGACACAATCGTGCCAATGACTGCGAGGCTGACGGATATTCCTACGACCGGCCGGATCTCTGGCCAGCCGGCTCGCAGGCCACCGTCAAACAGAATCAACGCCAGCGCGAAGATTCCGAAGGTCTTGGCAAGCCCATAATCGGAGAAGTTGACCCAGCCGATCGCGTCGGAGCCGATCACCATTCCGATAGCTAGGAACAGCAGCAATGCGGGAACGCTAAGTCGGTTGGCGAGCCGTGATGCGACCACCGCACTGGCCAGCAGAATGCCGGCGACCAATGCCTTTTCGCCGGGAGACATTTAGCGCCAGCGCATCTGGGTGGGCGTCTCTCGCATTCTCAATACGCGAGCTGGCGAGCCGCCAACGATCGCGTTGTCGGGGACGTCCTTTGTAACCACTGCGCTTGTGCCAACGATCGCGTTGTCGCCAACGCTTACGCCGCGCAGCATGCACGCCCCATAGCCAATCCAGCAGTTGTGGCCGACGCGCACATCCCGCTTGTAGATGCCCTGCTCGCGGATTGGTCGCTCAACTTCGACGACACCATGGTCAAAGTCGATCAGCATCACCCGGTCGGCGAGGATGCATTCACGACCGATCGAAATGTGTTGGAAGGCAGTGATCGTGCACTCCTGGCCTAGGACGGTCTTGGCGCCAATTTCAACCTCGCCCTCATGGACGCGGAATTTGCAGCCGTGACCAATCCATGACCAGCGACCGAGAGTCAGGGTTGCGTCGCGGCCGATCTCAAAGGTCACACCCGGGGCGACGAATACAAGTCCATCGGTCCTAAGGCGCTTGCCCCAGCGGAGCTTTAGCCAAACAAACCGAACAATCAACTTCGCGTACTCCGGCGTCAGCATCTGCTTGCGGCGCATATGCGTGAAGAGTGCCAGTGGCCCACCGTGGAGTGGCGCGGGTGGCGGTCGCAGCCCGGAGCGATCAGCGGTGCTGCCGTCTGACTCGTGCTGCGATTCCATAACCGGAGATCGTAGAGCCGTCGGCAACTATGGGCAGTTCAGCCGGATCGCTGCCGCTCCTGCGATGATCCAAGATCGATGGGAGTTGCCGCAAAAGACGAAAGGCTTGCCGAACGGCTGTTGGCCGGTGACCGCCGCGCACTCGCCCGCGCAATCTCGCTCGTCGAGGATGACGACCCGAGGGGCTGGGCGCTTGTCAGCGAGGTCTATCCGCATACAGGTAGAGCGCGGATGGTTGGGCTTACTGGTGCACCGGGTGCGGGGAAGAGCACGCTGATCAGTGCAATAACCCGAATTGAACGTGAGCGGGATCAGACCGTTGGCGTGCTTTCGATTGACCCTTCGTCGCCATTTACGCACGGCGCACTTTTGGGGGACAGAATCCGCCTTACTGAACACTTCCTTGATCCGGGCGTGTTTATCCGCTCAATGGCAAATCGTGGCGCGCTTGGCGGTCTGTCCGAAGCCTCATTGCAGGCGGCGCTGCTGATTGATGCTTCGGGGCGAGACCTCGTGCTGCTTGAAACGGTTGGCGTTGGGCAGGCTGAGGTCGACATCATTGACCATGCCGACACGGTCGTTCTTGTTCTGATGCCCGGTTCCGGTGACTCAATCCAAGCCTTGAAGGCCGGAGTCATGGAGATTCCCGATGTGATCGTCATCAACAAATGCGATCACCCAATGACAGACACGATGGTTCGCGAGGTTCGCAGTGTCCTCTCGCTCGGACCAATGGATGGTTGGGTGCCACCGATAATCAAGACTGAGGCGCTGCGCGGTGAGGGAGTCGAAGAGCTGCTCGACAGCCTCTCTGAGCACCGTGCGTTTATGGAAGCCGATGGCACACTTGCGCAGCGACGTCGGCACAACCTCCGTTCAGAGATTCTCTCGATTGCGACCGGCCGCCTCCGCCGTGACCTTGAGAGCGCGATCGCATCTGATCCAGGCTTTGAGCAGCTGCTCAACCGGGTGGCCGCGCGAGAGCTTGACCCTGCTGCTGCTGCCGTAGAAATTCTCGCCAGCCGAAATGACGCATAGGCAAGTCTGAAGGCTGGTCTTGGCTTCGCTGGCTCAGCAGCCAAGTTTGCGAGCAATCACCATCTGCTGAACCTCATCGGTCCCCTCGCCAATCGTGAGGATCTTGGCGTCGCGGTAAAGCCGTGAGATCGCATATTCGTCGATCCAGCCGTAACCGCCGTGGATTTGGAGTGCCTCCTCGGCAGCCCAGACGGCAAGGCGGCCTGTCTTCAACTTTGCCTGAGCTGCAGTCAGTGAGAAGTCACGCCCCTGATCCTTCTCAAGTGCCGCCTTATAGGTCAGCAAGCGAGCCCCTTCAAGCTCGGCTGAGATGTTCGCGATCTTCGCTTGGATAGCTTGGAACTTGGCGATCTTCTGGCCGAATGCAACGCGCTCGTTCGCGTAGGCGATCGCTAGGTCGAGAGCGCCCTGGGCAAGGCCAACGCCCATAGCGGCGACACCAATGCGCCCGATATCGAGAATCTGCAGGAACTGCTTGAAGCCTGCTCCGCGCGGGCCAAGCAGGTTCTCTTCTGGAACACGACAGTCGGTGAATGTCAGCGGACGCGTGTCAGATGCGTGCCATCCGATCTTGCCGTACTGCTTACCCTGTTCGTAGCCGGGCGTGCCGTTTGGGACGAGGATGTTGCTGATCTCCTTGCGACCGCGTTCATCTTCGCCGGTGACTGCTGTGATCGCAACAACGCCGGAGATCTCGGTGCCTGCATTGGTAATGAACTGTTTCGCGCCGTTGATTACCCACTCACCATCTTCAAGCTCGGCCCGAGTCTGGGTGTTGCCGGCGTCCGATCCTGCCTCCGGCTCAGTCAGCCCAAATGCGCCTAACAGCTCACCGGAGCAGAGCCTTGGCAGCCACTCTGCCTTCTGCGCGTCACTGCCGAACTGGTAGATCGGCTGAGTGCCAAGCGATGTGTGTGCGCAGAGCGTGATCGCAACCGAGCTGTCGATCCGAGTCAGTTCCTCGACGGCGATCGCATAGGCGAGCGAGTCGCCGCCACCGCCGCCAACAGACTCGGGGAACGGGATGCCCATCCAGCCGAGGTCGGACATCTTCCTGACGATCTCAATTGGGAAGCGCTTGTTGTGATCAATCTCCTCGGCGATCGGTGCGACTTCGCCCTCGGCGAATTCGCGGACTGAGTCGCGCAGCAGGCGGTGTTCGTCTGAAAGGTCGAAGTTCATCTCATGCCTCGGCAAGCGATTCTGTCAAGCAGACAAGCAGCCTGACTCCGAAGCCAGCTCCGCCATGCTTTGCGTAGGGAAGGCCAACGCCGTCGGCAACGCCGGCGATGTCAATGTGCGCCCATGGGATCTCGTCGCCTGCGAAGTGGTGGATGAACTCGGCCCCGGTCGATGCGCCGGCGACACGCTTGCTTGAGGTGTTGCGAATGTCGGCGTATCGACCCTCAATCATCTTCATGTATGAAGGATGGAGTGGCATCCGCCAGAGTGGCTCACCACTTTCTGCTGAAGCGTCAAGCAGTTGCTCGGCCCATGCATCGCTGTTGCTGAACAGTCCCGCATAGGCATGGCCGAGCGCGATGCGCATCGCGCCAGTCAGCGTCGCAAAGTCAACTATTCGGCTGGCGCCCTCAGCCTTGGCTCGGACAATGCAATCAGCTAGGACGAGTCGACCCTCAGCGTCGGTGTTGTCAATCTCGATCGTTGTTCCATCGGAAGCGGTGACGATGTCGCTTGGGAGCATCGCGCTGCCGGATGGGAGGTTTTCAGTCGCGCCGACAATGCAGATGACGGGCGTCGCGATGCCAAGCTCAATGATCGCAGCGGTTGCTTCGAGCGCAGTTGCTCCGCCGGACATGTCGAACTTCATCTCTTCCATGCCGCCTGAGGGCTTGATCGAGATGCCACCGCTGTCAAAGGTGACCGCCTTGCCAACGATTGCGAGTGGTTTGGCGTCGACACCCGGTGGTGACCAGCGCAGAATGATCATCCGCGGCTCGCGTACCGATCCTTGAGCGACAGCGGCGAAGGCTCCGCAGCCGGCAGCGATCAGTCCGGCACGGTCAAGTGTCTCCAACGAAGCGTGCTCACTAAGCAGGGCAATCTCTTCGGCACGGGCGACTAGTGCCTCCGGAGTCAACTCGTTCGGTGGCGCGTTCTGAAGGTCGCGTGCGCAGTTCTGCGCTGTAGCGAGCAAAAATCCGCGGGCGACTGCAGCTGAACGATCCTGATGGTCGCTAAGCAGAACTCTGGTTGCTGGTTCGCGCCGAGCGGAGTTCTCGGTCTTGCGGGTGTCCCAGCGATGTGCTGACAACACAACTCCCTCAACGAGCCCTTCAACAACCTGATCGGACGCGTGATGAGGGATCTCAACACAGAGCGTTTCAGTACCAAGTCGGCGGGCTTCGGCTTCAACCGCTGCGGCGGCGCGCCTTGCTGCTTCGCCGTCAAGCCTGTCGCGGCTACCGAGTCCGTAGATCAGATAGCGGGTTGATCCTGCGTGGGTTAGAGCAACCGAACCAACCGAAGTTCGTGCCTCGCCGCGGTCAACTAGTGCGTCAAGCTGCCCGCCTTCAAGGTCATGGGCGATCCCCTCAGCTTCGAATACCGGCACCGCAATCGTGTCGGCAAGCGTTGCGCCCGGTGCTGTCGTGGTGGCCTCAACCTGCATCGCCTCGGAGCCTATCGCTACGCTTGCCTTATTACCCGACTGAACTAGACCGGAGACCATTGATGCCCAAGACCGTGATCCTCTCTGCCGCACGTACGCCAATCGGCAAGATGTCCGGCAGCCTGGCCAGCCAGGACGCCACCGACCTTGGTGGAATCGCTATTGCCGCAGCGCTGGAACGGGCTGGCATTGAGGGCGAGCAGATTGACCATGTCGTCATGGGGCAGGTCCTTCAGGCCGGCCAGGGCCAGATCCCTTCGCGGCAGGCTCAGATCAAGGGTGGCATTCCAAAGGAGGTCAGCTCCGAGACCGTCAACAAGGTTTGTGCATCAAGCGTTCGGGCCGTAGCGCTGATTGATACGGCAATTCGTGTTGGTGACATTGAGGTTGGTCTCGGTGGTGGCATGGAATCAATGACGAATGCTCCCTACCTGTTGCCGGGTGCACGCCAAGGCTTCCGGATGGGAGATGTCAAGGCCAACGACGCAATGATCAAGGATGGTCTGACGAACCCATTCTCTGGTAAGCACATGGCGCACGAGGCGTCTGAGGTTGCTGCTGAGTTTGAGATGAGCCGTCCTGACATGGACCGCTTCGCTCTGCGCAGCCATGAACTTGCGCTCAAAGCAATTGAGTCGGGAGTGATGGCTGAGGAGATCGTCCCGGTAACAATCAAGTCGCGTAAGGGTGAGACGGTTGTTGACACGGATGAGAGTCCTCGTGCCGATACAACTCTTGAACGGCTCGCAACGCTTCCAGCGATCTTCGTTGAGGATGGTTCGACGACTGCCGTTCGGTGGCGCTCAATTCGATGAGGATGCTTGACCTCGATGAGGACAAGGTCAATATCCACGGTGGAGCAATCGCACTTGGGCACCCAATTGGGGCCTCTGGCGCGCGGATTCTCGGAACGCTGGCGCTGGAGCTACGCCGTCGTGGCGGCGGCCTCGGTGTCGTCGCGATCTGTTCGGGCGGCGGTCAGGGCGATGCCGTGATTCTGCGGGCATCCTGAGGGAGCTGTGATGGCGGGCCGTTCCGCCGTCTTCTTCGACCTCGACCGCACGCTGATGGCTGGATCGTCGGCGTTCGAGTTTGGCCGTGCTGCATATCGGGCTGGGCTCCTGTCGAGGCGACGGATGGCGAGCTCCGCCTATGAGAACTTGAGGTTTCGGTTGGTTGGATCAACCGACGAACGCACCGACGAGTTGCGCGACCGGATTGCATCGCTGATTGAGGGGGTTGATGCCCGCTCAATGCAGCGGCTCGCCCCGGATGTGCTTGCTGGCGTCCTTCCACGCCTCTACCCGCAGATGCTGAAGGAGGCGTGGATGCACCAAGATGCTGGCCGCCCCGTCTACATCATGACTGCCGCTTCGCAGGAAATCGCTGGCCTGCTCGCGCTGATTCTTGGCTTTGACGGTGGGATCGGTGCGCGGTCAGAGATCGTTGACGGCCGCTATACCGGCCGCGGTGAGGGGATCTTCACCTACCGCGAGGGTAAGGCGGAGGCAATCCGCAAACTTGCCGCCGATCAGGGATTCGACCTGGCTGAGTCCTACGCATATTCGGATTCCGAGTCTGACCTGCCAATGCTGCGCGCCGTCGGTCACCCGGTTGCCGTCAACCCTGACCGGCCGTTGGCGAAGGTTGCTGCCGAAGAGGGCTGGGAGATAATGACCTTTGAAACGATCGGTCGCCGCCTAGTTCTTGGCGGCGCGATCCTTACAACGGCACTTGCCGGCGGTATCGGCGCGCTAGTAGCCAGAAGGGATGGGCGACGATGGGTTTGATTCCTGGACTCAGTGACGAGCAGAACGAAACGCGTTTGCTCGCTAAGCGGTTTGCCGACGAGCAGGTGGCGCCTGGTGCTGCCCAGCGCGACCGTCAGCGCGAGTTCCCGAAGGCGCTAGTTGATCAGTTGGGACAGCTTGGGCTGCTCGGCATCTGTGTTCCCAGTTCACTTGGAGGAGCGGGGGCTGGCTTTACATCGGCAGCGCTTGTAATCGAGGAGCTCTCGCGCGTAGAGGCATCGCTTGCTGTGACCGTCTCAGTGCACCTCTCGGTCGGTACACAGCCGATCCTCCAGTTCGGCAGTGAGGAGCAGCAGCAGCGGCTGATTCCACCACTTGCCCAAGGGCATGGTCTGGCGGCGATCGCCTTGACCGAGTCGCATGCTGGAAGTGACCTTGGGGCGATCAGAACCGAGTTTCGCGATGGTCGTTTGCATGGAAACAAGCAGTGGGTAACGAACGGCTCGTTTGCGAAGACGATTGTCGTAATAGCGCGCGACAGCGAAGCAGACGGGAAGCCGTCCGCCTTCATCGTCGAACGGCCGGCGAGTGGACTTGAGCTGGTTGGCACGCCGGAAAAGATGGGTCTGCACGCTTCGAACACGGCGGACCTTTCCTTTGATGGCGTCGAATGTGAGCGGCTTGGCGAACCCGGTCAGGGGATGCGGATCGCACTCGGCGTGATGGACGGTGGCCGGATTGGTATTGCCGCGCAAGCGACCGGGCTAGCGCAAGGGGCCCTCGACCTTGCCATCGACTGGGCAAAGGAGCGCGAGGCATTCGGAGCTCCGATCGCAAAGCTCGGCCAGATTCAGGCGAAGATCGCTGAGATGAGTACCGATGTTGAAGCTGCCCGCGCGCTCTACCTGCGTGCCGCGATGCTCAAGGATCTTGGCGAGCCGCACACAGTTGAGGGGGCGCAGGCCAAGCTGTTCGCTAGCCGCGTCGCCCGATTCCAGACAGGTGAAGCGATCCAGGTCATGGGTGGTGCCGGTTATATGACCGACCTGCCCGCTGAGCGTTACTACCGTGATGCGAAGATCACTGAGATTTACGAAGGCACAAGTGAAGTTCAGCGCCTCGTGATTGCCCGCGCGCTCTTGGGCGAAGCTGCGCGTTGACTGCCTACTAAGTCCGAACCTCGCATGTGGGTTTAGACTCCGGTTCGATGGCAGCGACACCACGGACATTTGCCGACGACCTAGAGCGTTGGCGAAGCGAGACTTTTGACAGGACTCCCGAGCGCGACGTTCCCTTCACAACGCTGTCGAACGAACCGGTCGATCCGCTCTACACGGCTGCCGATCTGCCATCTGACCTTGACGACTCGATCGGCCTGCCCGGTCAGTACCCGTTCACCCGCGGTGTTTATGGCTCGATGTACAGGGGTCGCCTCTGGACGATGCGCCAGTTCGCGGGCTTCGGCACGGCCGAGGAGACAAACAAGCGCTTCCACTACCTGCTCGAGCACGGCCAGACCGGCCTGTCGACTGCGTTCGACATGCCATCACTGATGGGCCACGACTCAGACGATCCGCTCTCGCATGGCGAGGTTGGTCGCGAGGGCGTCGCAGTCGATTCGCTTGAGGACATGGAGCGTCTGTTCGACGGCATTCCGCTTGGTGAGGTTTCAGTCTCGATGACGATTAATGCCCCGGCGGCGATCATGCTCGCCTTCTATGTAGTTGCCGCCGAGCGCCAGGGAGTCGCCGCGAAGGACCTCGCGGGGACAATCCAGACCGACATTCTCAAGGAGTACATCGCTCAGAAGGAGTGGTGCTTCCCAATCGATCCAGCGATGCGGCTGGTCGGTGACATGATCGAATGGTGTTCGCAGGAGATGCCACGCTGGCATCCGGTTTCAATCAGTGGCTACCACATCCGTGAGGCGGGGGCGACCGCAGCTCAGGAGCTCGCCTTCACGCTCAAGGACGGCCTCACCTACGTCGAAGAGGCAGTTGAGCGTGGCCTCAATGTTGACGATTTCGCGCCGCGGCTCTCGTTCTTCTTCAACGCACAAATTGACTTCTTTGAGGAGATTGCCAAGTACCGAGCAGCGCGCAGGATCTGGGCACGCGAACTGAAGGAGACATTTGGCGCCAAGGATCCACGTTCGTGGCTGATGCGCTTCCACACGCAGACAGCAGGCGTTTCCTTGACCGCCCAGCAGCCGCTCAACAACATTGTCCGCACGGCAATTGAGGCGCTAGCTGGAGTGCTTGGAGGAACACAATCCCTGCACACCAACTCCTACGACGAAGCGCTCGCGCTTCCGACCGAGGAGGCGGTACGAATTGCCCTGCGAACCCAGCAGATCATCGCACTCGAAACCGGAGTCGCAAACACGATTGATCCACTCGGAGGCTCATACGCTGTTGAGGCGATGACCGATGCAATTGAGGCTCAGGCCTACGACTACTTCCGTCGGATTGATGAGCTCGGCGGCATGGTTGCTGCCGTCAAGGAGGGGTTCCCGCAGCGAGAGATTGCCGATGCCGCATTCGATCTGCAGAAAGAGATTGAAGCTGGACGACGGCAGGTAGTTGGCGTCAATGCCTTCACCGAAGGGTCGGAGGATCAAACGCCGATTCTGCGGATTGATCCGGTACTCGAGAGCCAGCAGATCGAGCGGCTTGCTGAGCTGCGCAACCGCCGCGACGCGGCTGGCGTTGAGGTAGCACTCGCGAATCTTCAGTCAGCCGCCGAGGCAGGCACCAATTTGATGGAGCCACTGCTTGATGCGGCGCGCGCAGATTGCACTGAGGGCGAGATGATCAAGTCACTGCAGAAGGTATTTGGCACTTATCGGGAGACGCCGGTCTTCTGATCGGCGCCGCAGTTACAAAGACCGGCGGGGGAGTCGGTCGCAAACGCGAGGAGAGCAACTGATGGCGATTCACGGAAGCGCAACCGAAACGATTAATGCACCGATTGAAGCCGTCTACGCGGTTGCAGCCGATGTTGAGAACTCACCTGCTTGGCAGCCGGAGATTAAGGATGCTGAGGTTCTCAAACGCGACAAGGATGGAAATCAAGTTCTTGTTCGTACAAAGAGCGATGCGCGGGTTAAGACTGTGACCAGCGAACTTGAGTTCAGCTACGACGAGCCAAATGGGCTTTCCTGGAAGCAGAAGAAGGGCGACATGAAGTCGGTTGAAGGTTCGTGGACACTCGAAGACCTTGGTGACGGAACCACAAAGGCGACCTATGAGATGACCGTTGACATGGGCCGTGGCCTCGGGATGTTGATTCGCGGTCCGCTCGTTGATCTACTGCGCGGTCAGATGGTTGACACGATGCCCGGCAAGCTGAAGGGATACGTAGAGGACAACAGCTAAAGGTCCTGGCCCGCGCTGGCGCTGCCGCGTCAAGCGCTCGGGCGATAGGATTCACGGCGTCCTCGCAGGTGCCCCAAGTCCTGCATGGCAACCACTCAAATGAGCTCAATCACCACCCAGCGAAAGATCCGTGTTGTCGTCGCCAAGCCAGGGCTTGACGGCCATGATCGCGGCGCGAAGATCATCGCCCGCGCATTGCGCGATGCCGGTATGGAAGTCATCTATACCGGTCTTCATCAGACACCAGAGCAAATTGTTGAAACTGCGATCCAAGAGGACGCAGACGCTGTTGGGCTTTCGATCCTCTCTGGCGCGCACATGACGCTCGTGCCACGGATCGTGGAACTGCTTCGCGAGCAGGAGGCTGGAGACATCCTTGTAACGGTTGGTGGCACAATTCCGGCCGACGACATTCCCGAACTTAAGGCGCTCGGCGTGGCTGAAGTCTTCACGCCAGGCGCTTCAACACAGGCAATAATCGACTTCATAAAAGGCGCAGTAACAGCCTAAAAGCATCAAAATCAATCCCAAAGTGGATCAGCGCCGTAATCTGATTGACTCGTCAGTCAGGTCAGTTGCGTAGGATCCCGTACCAATCAACCGCTCCCTAGGAGGACGACCACACCGTGAAGATTTGCGTCCTGGTCAAACAGGTTCCTGACGCCGCAGTAGACAAGCGCATTGACCCGGCAACGGGCCGCCTTGATCGCTCCGGCGAAGCCAACCTCAATCCATACGACACCCATGCGATCGAAGCAGCAATGCAGATCCGTGAGGGTGGCGTGACACCCGTCGAAGAGATCGTCGCCGTGACAATGGGCCCAGCCGGCTCAGAGCGCGCTCTGCACAAGGCAGTTTCACTTGGTGCAGATCGATCAATTCACCTTTCAGACGATGCGCTTGCTGGCTCGGATGTAGCCGCAACCGGTTATTCGCTCGCCAAGGTGCTTGAGTCGGAGAATCCCGACCTCGTGCTGCTCGGTCAGCAGTCGGATGACGGCGAGTGCTACACGATCGGTGCAGTTGTCGCCGATCACCTGCAGATGCCATCTCTGACTCAGGTCGTAAAGATGGATCTCGCTGACAAGGTTGCAACCTGCGAGCGCCAGGCTGAGTATGGCTACGACACCGTTGCCGTTGAACTGCCAGCAGTGATCTCAGTTGGTGACGCAATCAACGAGCCGCGTTACCCATCGCTGAAGGCGATCATGGGCGCAAAGAAGAAGCCACTTGACGTCAAGGCCGCAGCTGATGTCGGCATTGATGCCGGCAAGGTTGGCGTTGATGGTTCACAGGTTTCCTGTGGCGACTTCAAGGCCCCACCGAGCAAGGAATCCGGTCGCATTATTGAGGATGAAGACACCAACGAGACAGTCGCAGAGATTGTCGCCTGGCTTGAGGAAAGGAAGCTGATCGCATGAGCTCAGTTCTGGTCTACGCACTCCACAAGGATGGAGTCATCAACAAGAACTCGCTTGGCGCGATTTCCGAGGGAACCCGCGTTGCGGGCGAGCTCGGCGGCCAGTGTGATGTCGTTGTCGTCGGCGGAGCCGATCTGACCGACGAAACACTCGCAGCGCTCGGCAATTACGGCGCATCGAAGGTCTACAAGGTTGACGGTCCTGAGGGGCTCTCCCAGCCAGTTATTGACGCGATGGCGCAGCTGATCAAGACAAACGGCTATTCCAACGCGCTGTTTGGCGGCGGACTGCTGGGATTCGAGATCGGTGCAGGCCTCGCAGCAAGGCTTGAGGCTGGAGTAACAATGGAAGTGACAGCGATCCGCGTCGAGAACGGCAAGGCAGTTGCTGAGCGTCCAATCCTCCAGGACTCACAGATCTCAACATCGACCTACCGCGGCGATGTAGGAATCATCATTGGCCGGATCAACGCCTTTGAGGTCAAGGAGACCGGTGGCACTGCGGCTGTAGAGCAGCTGCCAGTTGATTTCTCGCCGTTCTCACTCAAGGCGAAGATGGTCACACGTGGCGAGCAGCGTGGCGCCGATGTGAACATTGAGGATGCCAGTGTGCTCGTTGCTGGTGGTCGTGGACTCGGTGAAGCTGAAGGCTTCAAGATGTGTGACGACCTTGCCGAGGTACTTGGCGGCGCCGTTGCTGCCACCCGCGCAGTCGTTGATGCCGGATGGTTCCCATATGCGGGCCAGATTGGGCAGACCGGCAGGGCCGTTGCTCCGAAGCTCTATTTCGCAGCTGGAATCTCCGGTGCGATTCAGCACAAGGTTGGAATGCAGGGTTCTGAGAACATCATCGCGATCAACAAGGACTCAAATGCTCCAATCTTTGAGTTCTCGGATCTCGGGATCGTCGGTGACCTCAACAAGATCCTGCCGAAGCTGACAGAAGCCCTCGCGGCTAAGAAGGCTGGCTGACCGAATGTCAACCAACGGCAACTCAAACGGGAAGGTCGCACCAGTTTCCTTCCCGCCCCCAGTTGATTCCCCAGCGGAATTTGTCAAGCGGGAGCTTGATGCTGAGGATGAGCGGATTGATGTTGGCGTGGCGATTGTCGGCGGTGGTACCGCCGGCCTCGCCTGTGCCAATCGACTTCTGCAGCTGTTGGCTGACGATCCGGAGATGATGGAGAAGCTGGGCGAAGTCCCGGTTGCCGTAATCGAGAAGGCGAAGACCTGCGGCGGACACAACCTGTCCGGCGCCGTTATGCGTCCTGAAGCTCTCGAAGAGCTGTTCCCAGAGATGTCACGCGAGGACTGGCGCAAAGCCGGTTTCGCATATGGCGAGGTCAAGAAGGAAGCTATCTACCTGCTTCCAAACGGCAAGACGAAAGTGCGGATTCCGCCGCCGCCGCCGCTCAAGAATCACGGCAATGAGGTTATTTCGGTCTCGGAACTCTGCCGATTCATGCAGCAGCAGGCCGAAGAGGCTGGCGCCTATGTCCTTACTGAGACTGCCGCTGCGCAGCTGTTGATTGAGGACGGCGAAGTCAAGGGTGTGCGTTCTGGCGACAAGGGGCGTGGCAAGGACGGTGAGGAGCTCGGAAACTTCGAGCCAGGCGCCGACGTAACCGCGAAGGCCACGGTGCTCGCTGATGGTTGTTGGGGGAGCCTCACCGGCGCGGCAATCCGCGAATTCGGCCTTGGCGAAGATCGTGAACCTCAGGTTTGGGAGCTTGGCGTCAAGGAAGTCTGGAAGGTCACTAAGCCACTTGATCGCGTCATTCACACGGTTGCTGGATGGCCGCTGAAGATCAGCGCAAAGCACCATCAGATCGGTGGATCCTGGATCTACCCGATGAAGGACGAGAAGACCGGCGACGACCTTGTGTCAATCGGCTTCGTAGTTGACCTTGACTATGCGGACGCTACGACCTCTCCACATGACCTGCTGCAGCAGTTCAAGACTCACCCAATGGTCAAGAAGATTCTTGACGGCGGCGAGCGCGTCGGTTGGGGAGCCAAGGCTCTGCCTGCCGGTGGATACTGGTCGGTACCGAAGCTCTCAATGCCTGGCGCAGTAATCGTCGGGGACTCGGGCGGACTGGTCAATACGGCTGCACTCAAGGGTGTCAACTATGCGATTCAGTCGGGAATTCTTGCTGCTGAGTCGATCTACGCCAATCTCAAGACTGGTCAATCACTTGAGGCTTACGAGGACGCTGTCGAGGAGTCATTCATCGGCAAGGAGCTCTACACAGTCCGCAATGTCCGTCAGCCGTTCTCAAAGGGATTGATCAAGGGTGGACCACTTGTCAATCTGATGATCGCGACAAAGGGCCACTTCCCAGGCGGTCGGTGGTCGCTGCACCGCAACGACGCACAGCCAATGTTTGTCGGCAAGATGGATAAGAACTATCCAAAGCCTGATGGCAAGTTGACATTCGACAAGCTCTCAAGCGTCTACATCACCGGTAATCAGACCCGTGACGATGCGCCAAATCACATCCGTGTTCAGACGAATGTTCCACGCGAGATCGCGGAGACTTGGAAGTGGATGTGTCCAGCGGGCGTATACGAAATACCCGAGGACGCTCCTGAGAGTGGACCAGTCGATGTCACGGTCAATTACACGAACTGTGTGCAGTGCGGAGCAATCACGGCCAAGGGCGGTCGGCTTACGCCGCCTGAGGGCGGCGATGGGCCTCTCTACCAGATCACCTGAGCTTAACTTCCTGACGGCCGCAACTTGCGGAGTTCCGTCGGGTTGGTAAGAGTGGTGATTATGCGTAGAGGAATATTCGTCGCCTTGGCGACAATCTGCTCGTGCGCTCTTGCGCCAGTTGGTGCGACGGCGATCGCGCCTGCTGTTTCTGCGACCGCAGCCTCGACCTATCGAGCATCGCTCACACGGACCGCGTGCACAACGGGATCGCTTGCCTCGCAGCGCTCCATGGCAGCGCGAGTGTCGATCTATGGCGCCGCACGTGTAAGTCGTATGGCGGTGCGCTTCCACCTGCGCGAGACGCTTGCGGGCGGGCGTGAACAGACCAAATATGCGGCTGGCCTCGAGGTCTGGAAGTTCCAAAACGCTGCCCCGACAACTCACTGGGAGGCGAGCAAGAGCATTGCTGGGCTCGCTGCTCCAGCCGGCTATCGCCTGACTGTGGATGTGCGCTGGTTCGGGTCGCGTGGAAATCTGATCTCACAACGAACACTTGCGCCCGTCAGTTGCACTCAGCCTGATCTCCGTCCGGACCTAAAGATCAAAGGCGTCGCGATTGTCAAGCCTGCGCCGGCTGGAAAGGTTAGGTACGAGGTGACAGTCGCCAACGTTGGCAAGGGGCGCTCAGCGGCCACGACGGTGCAGACGATTGTCTCTGGGACTCGTTGGATTGCCTCTGTTGGTCCGATAAGTGCGGGCCATTCCTTGGTGGTCAAACTTGATGTTCCTGTCAGCCAGGCTCCAGCGGGGCGTACGGATCAAATTGAGGTTGATCCTGCAAATAGGCTTGGTGAGAGTAGGTCCGACAACAATATTTGGGAAGTTTTTTGCCCTGCGCCGGCAGTCTGAATCGGTGCGTACCGCTGCGACCGAGTCATTGGATCGCCCGCCCCGCTAAACTAGACCGCGATGCGTTCCGCGATCCACCCAGAATATGTCGAGGCACACGTTCGCTGCAACTGCGGCAACGAGTTCGTGACGCGCTCGACCCAGCCGGAGATCATCGTCGAGATCTGCTCCGAGTGTCACCCGTTCTATACGGGACGCCAGAAGCTTGTCGACACAGGCGGTCGTGTTGAGCGCTTCAAGCGGCGCGCCGCCAAGAGCCAGCCAGACAGCTGAGCGGACTGCTCAGGTGAGCGCTCAGGTCGGCGAGCCGGTGCGCCTAGCGGATGGGCGCCTGATGGCTGGCAAGGACGCCCCGATTGGCGGCCAGGCGGTCTTAGAAGGAGTAATGATGCGCGGCATCGGCCTCTGGTCGGTAGCGGTCCGCGAGCCGGAGGGCGAGATTGAGCTTCGGAGCTTCCCGCTCCAGTCGGTCTTGCGGCGTCATAGGTTTCTGCGGCTGCCGATTGTCCGCGGTGTAGTCGCGCTGTGGGAGTCACTTGCGATCGGCTTCCGCGCTTTGCAGCTAAGCGCTGACATTCAACTCGGTGAGGAGGAGGAACTCTCGCGGGGAGCATGGATTGGGGCGATGGTTCTCTCGCTAGTCCTCGCAATTGGCCTGTTCTTCGTTATTCCGGTCGGGCTGACCAGCTTGCTCCGCGACCAGCTGGCCTCCGGCTGGCTGTTCTGGCTCGTTGAGGGATTGCTGCGTACGGCAATCTTCCTCGGCTACTTGGCGCTGCTGGCGAAGATGCCTGATTTACGGCGCGTCTTCGAATACCACGGCGCCGAGCACAAGACAATCGCCTGTTATGAGGCAGGCCAGCCGCTAACTCCGGAAAACGCGGACAAGTACTCACGGCTGCACCCTCGCTGCGGAACCAGCTTCCTGCTGATCGTGATGGTGATAGCGATCTTCGTCTTCGCTCCGCTTGGACTGCCGGCTTGGTACTGGCTCGTTCTCTCACGAATCCTTGGAGTTCCACTGATCGCGGGACTTTCGTTTGAGGCGATCCGCTGGTTCGGCCGCAATCGATCGAAGGCATGGGTCCGCCATCTGATGTGGCCAGGCTTACAGCTCCAACGGCTTACTACTCGCGAGCCAGATCATGCTCAACTCGAGGTAGCGATCGCCGCGCTTCAGTCAGTAATTGACGGCGAGAAGCCTGAAGATCTTGAGCTGGCCGCAAGTGCCGGTCTTGAGGTAGCAGCCTAATCGCCTGCTGCCAATTGGGGAGAGAGACTTGATTGAGGAGCTCGTAGAACGGATTGAGAAGCGCTTCGCTGAACTTGAGGCGGCGCTAGGTGATCCGGAGACGATCGGCGATCGCGCGGCCTTTGAGGCTGCTAGCCGTGCCTACGCCGAGCTTGAGGAGCCAGCGCGGCTGGCTGCTCAGTGGCGCAGGGCAATTGATGATGAACAGGGTGCGCTTGAGCTGCTTGAGGAAGCAGAGGATCCGGAAATGCGCCAAATGGCTGCTGACGCCCGTCAACGCGCGGAGGCGCTTGTTGAAGATCTGCGGCTCGCGATGGTTGAGAAGGATCCGAATGATGAGCGCGATGTGATCATTGAGATCCGACCCGGTGCCGGTGGAGATGAGGCGACCCTCTGGGGAGCAGACCTACATCGGATGCTCGCCCGCTACGCCGAGCAGCGCGGATTCCAGACTGAGGAGTTGAGCAGCGGTGAAGGTAGTGCCACATTTGCGGTCAAGGGCCGAGGCGCCTACTCCGTCTTCAAGTTTGAGGGTGGAACGCACCGTGTTCAGCGGGTTCCTGAGACGGAATCCCAGGGCAGAATTCATACCTCAACCGCCACAGTTGCTGTCCTTCCAGAGGTTGAAGATGTTGATGTAGCAATTGAGCAGTCTGACCTCCAAATCGATGTTTATCGCTCATCTGGGCCAGGTGGGCAATCAGTCAATACGACCGACTCAGCTGTACGAATCACTCACAAGCCAACCGGCGTAGTTGTCTCGATGCAGGACGAGAAGAGTCAGTTGCAGAACCGCGAGAAGGCGATGCGAGTCCTGCGGGCAAGGCTGCATGAACGGGCAATGGCCGAGCAGCGGGCGAAGCTTGATGCCGATCGCTCTGCTCAGGTTGGAACAGGCGAGCGAGCAGAGAAGATCCGTACTTATAACTTCCCCGAGCGGCGCGTCAAGGATCATCGCGTTGGACTCCTCCTCCATGATCTTGATGGCGTATTGAATGGTGGATTGGATGAGTTCACCGCCGCGCTTCAGGACGATGAAAAGCGTCAGCGACTTGAGGCGCAGGCCAGCGGAGAGTGAGCATGGCCGCGGATTTGCCGGCTACAGCCGAGCACCATCAGGAAACTGTTGGCGAGCTGGTCCGCAGCGGAGCTAAGCGTCTTGCCGAGGCCGGCTGCGCGAGTCCGCAACTCGATGCCGAGCTGCTCGTCGCCGAAGCCCTTGCAACCGACCGTGCTGGTCTGCGCAGGTCGCCCGAGGCAATTGTCGGTCGCGAAAGCGCTGAGCGGGCCGAACAGCTATTTCTCCGCCGGCAGGAACGCGAACCGGTTGCCTACCTGATTGGCAGTCGCTGGTTTAGACGACTCGAGCTAACTGTCGATCGCCGAGTTCTAATTCCACGGCCTGAGAGTGAGTCAGCGCTACCGATGTTGATTCAGACGCGCTCGCAGTAGCAATTGACAACGCTGAGCGGCTCGATTTGACTGTCTCGTTTTCCGCGGGAAACCTGCTCGATGCTGTGACCGGGACTCCCGATGCGCTTGTTTCAAACCTGCCGTACGTGCCAGCTTCTGATCTGAGCGATCTCGAACCTGAAGTCGCGAAATATGAACCTCAGTCGGCGCTTAGTCCGGGAGAAGGGGGATTGGAACTAATCACTTTGCTGGTTGTCGCTGCGGCTGAACGGGGGATCGGGAGGATTGCGCTGGAGTTAGGTCAAGGACAGGCGTCTGAGGTTGCCGATGCTGTCCGTCAGGCCGGGTGGCAACAGGTTGAGATCATCCGCGACCTAGCTGGGATTGAGCGAGTTGTTAGCGGCTGTCAGCTTAGAGCGGCAGGTCAGAAGTGAATAGCGGTGATGGCGAGCTGTTCGAACGCTGCATGTCGGTCGGTGGTGTCGCCGTGATGCCGACCGACACCGTCTACGGCTTAGCGTGCGAAGCCGACGACAAACAGGCTGTTACTCGCCTCTATGCGCTCAAGGGCAGAGTCCCCGACAAACCGGCAGCCGTGATGTTCTTTGATGTTGACCTAGCGCTCGCAGCCTTACCTGACCTTGGGCCGCGGTCGGTTGAGGCGGTTAGGCGACTGTTACCCGGCCCGGCAACGCTGCTGCTGCCGAATCCGTTCGGCCGCTTTCCGCTTGCCTGCACTGGTGATCACTCAGTCCTCGGTCTGCGGGTTCCGCGTTGCGAGGGGCCTATCGCTCCACTTGGTGAAGTCCGCTGGCCGGTTATTCAGTCGTCTGCGAATCTGGCAGGTGGCCCTGACCCGCGAACGCTGGAAGAGATTCCGTCCTCAATCCGTGAGGGATGTGACCTAATCCTTGACGGCGGTGAGCTGCCAGGGCTAGCTTCCACTGTGATCGGCATGCTCGATTACGAACGGCTTGGAGAGTGGACCCTGATCCGGGAAGGTGCCATGCCAGCCGAGCAGATCACTGAACTACTCGGCTAGCGGCGACGGCAGCGGCTGAGCGGTGGGGGCGCTCTGGTAGCTTGGCCGCAGATTGAGATGAAGATCGCCCTCGCCTCAGACCACCATGGAGTTGCTCTCAAGCAGCAGCTCTACGATCACCTCATGGAGCTGGGTCACCAGCCACTTGATCTTGGCCCAGAGACGACGGAAGCTGTTGATTACCCGACCTATGCTGCGCTGGTGTCACGGATGGTGTCGAAGGGCGAGGCTGACCGGGGAATCCTGATCTGCGGCTCTGGTGTTGGCATGGCTATCACGGCGAATAAGTTCGATGGCGTTCGTGCCGTCAATGCGCATGATCCACAGGAGGCCGAGATGTCGCGACGCCATAACGATGCGAACGTGCTCGCACTCGGAGCAGGGCGTATCGCTAGCGAAGAGGCAGTCTTGATTCTGGAAAGTTTCCTAACGACCGATTTCGAGGGTGGACGCCACGCCCGCCGAGTTGAGGAGATAACGGCGATAGAAAAGGAGCCGCAGACCAAATGACCGACCTTCCAGCCGATTGGCTTGACCGGCCGCTAAGTGAAATCGATCCCGAGATCAATGATGTTCTTAGGGCCGAAACACGTCGCCAGCAGCAAACACTCGAGATGATTGCGTCCGAGAACTTTGCGCCACGGGCAATCATGGAGTGCCAAGGGTCGGTACTGACTAACAAGTACGCCGAGGGATACCCAGGCAAGCGCTATTACGGCGGCTGCGAAAGTGTTGATGTCTCCGAGCAGCTTGCGATCGACAGGGCAATGGAGCTTTTTGGTGCTGAACACGCCAATGTTCAGCCACACTCCGGCGCGCAGGCCAATGCTGCCGTTTACCACGCGCTGCTCAATCCCGGCGACACGATCCTCGGCCTTGAGCTCGCTCATGGCGGTCACCTAAGTCACGGCATGAAGCTGAATATGTCTGGCAAGCTCTTCGATGTTGCTTCCTACGGAGTTGACCCCGAGACATTCCTCGTTGACATGGATGTTGTCGCTGCTGTTGCAAGGGAGAGGCGACCGAAGCTGATCATTGCTGGCTGGTCGGCTTACCCTCGCCAGCTTGACTTTGCCGCCTTCCGGGAGATCGCTGACGAGGTTGGCGCGATGCTGCTTGTCGACATGGCCCACTTCGCGGGATTGGTCGCAGCCGGTCTGCATCCAAGCCCGGTTCCGCACGCCGATGTTGTTACGACAACAGTTCACAAGACCCTCTGTGGCCCACGCGGCGGATTGATCCTCTGCCGCGAAGAGCTCAAGAAGCAAATCAATCAGGGTGTCTTCCCAGGCCAGCAAGGCGGTCCACTCGAGCACGTAATTGCGGGCAAAGCAGTTGCCTTTAAGCTCGCTATGACCGACTCATTCCGCGAGCGGCAGGAACGCACGATTGCCGGAGCTCAGGCGGTCGCTAAACAGCTTCTGTCAGCTGGCGATGGTGTCAGCGTTCTGACCGGGGGAACTGATGTGCACCTCGTGCTCGTTGACTTGCGAGAGAGCGAACTGGACGGAAGTCAGGCTGAGGACAGGCTTGACACGATTGGCATCACCGTCAACCGCAATGCCGTTCCATTTGACCCACGGCCACCGATGGTCACTTCGGGATTGAGGATTGGTACGCCAGCTCTCGCGACCCGAGGATTGGCTGTTGAGGACTTCAATGAGGTTGGCAGTGTGATTGCGGAAGCGCTTGGACCGGACTTCGAATCGAAGCGAGCGGAGTTGACGGCACGAACTGCGGCGATTGCCGAGTCCTTCCCGCTCTATGCGAGCCTCGAGACGGCCGCGCCTGCCTGACCTGCCAGAAGCAGGCGGTGTGGGCCGCGGCGCCTGCCACTCTTGTCTGACACCGTGGTGACTTCACTAGATGCCCTCTACGCGTTTCTCGCGGCGATGCTCGTATCAGCCGCTCTAACGCCGCTGGCCGCCCGTTTAGCGACTCGGGTCGGGGCAATCGACGAGCCGCGCGCCCGTGGACTTTCGGAGCGTGCAACACCACTGTTTGGTGGTCTCGCAATGCTCGCGGCGGTTTTGGTCGCCGGCCTGATCTGGTTGCCATGGGACGCTGAAACCAAAGGGATTCTCGTCGCAGCGATTGTCATTGCCGTGATCGGAGCAATTGATGATGCCGTTGAGCTTGCTCCAGGCTGGAAGTTGCTTGGCCAGATAATCGCGGCGATCATTCCAGTTGCGGTTGGCGTCAAGGTTGTCGTCTTGACGCTGCCGTTTGTCGGGTCAGTCAACCTCGGTGCGGCCGCCGGACCCCTGACGGTATTTGGGCTTGTCGCGCTGATGAATGTCGTCAACTTCTCAGATGGAGTTGATGGTCTCGCCGCAGGGGTTTGCGCGATTGGCTCGGTTGCCTTCGCGGTGATTGCATTTGATCTCGATCGCGCAGCGGCCGGAGTTCTCGCAGCAATTGTCGCGGGCTCGTCGCTTGGCTTCCTGTTCCACAACTTCCCGCCGGCGAAAGTATTCATGGGGGACAGTGGCGCCAATCTGCTTGGTCTGCTGATTGGTTGTGTAGCCGTCCAGGGAACCCTCAAGACGAACGCTGTTGTTGCGCTGATTCTGCCGCTGATGATCCTTGCCGTTCCGCTGCTTGACAGTGGCTTTGTCGTAGCTAAGCGCCTGCGATATGGGCGGCCTGTTCATCAAGCCGACCAGAATCACTTTCACCATCGGCTTGCGCGGGTTGGATTTTCGGCGCGGAGAACCGTCATCTATCTCTACCTCTGGACCTTTCTGCTTGGCCTGTTTGCTGTTGCGCTGCGCTTCGTCCCGTACAGCGATGACCATGGTCACTTCAACCTCGGCTGGACTCTGCTCCTCGTACTGCTTGGCCTGCTGGCGCTCGCAGTTAGCATTCAGGTTGTTGCCGTACTAGAGATTGGCGGCTTCCGAAGGTTGCGCGCCCGGCAGCTTCGTAGTGTTGACCCAGAGACAAGCGAACACGCCATCGATGCAAAGGTGCAGCAAGAAATAGTCACTGGCGAATGGGATGCCGTCCAGGCTGAGAAGCGAGATGACGGCTGATTGACCGCGACCGACGTGGCCGGGCGACGATCGCTCCGCTGCCTACGCTCTGTCGCAGGCCACTCAGCGCCGGGCTACTCTCTGATCCGTGACTACTGGCGAAAAGGTAACTCCAGATCGGCCGGAGGTTCTTGACCTAAGCATCTCGGGAATGACATGTGCTGGTTGCGCAGTAAAGGTCGAACGAGCGCTTAATGGGCTGCCGGGAGTCGACGCATCGGTAAACGCGATGACCGATTCAGCAAGGGTTAGTTTCGAGCCGCTGACTAGCACGCAGGACGAGATCCTTGAAGCGGTCAAGTCGGTCGGCTATGGGGCTGCTATTGCTGGTGCTCATCACTCTCAATCGAATGGCGGCGAACAGCACGATCACGCGTCGCATGGAATGGCTTCAGGCGATGGACTTGGACCGCGACTTGCCGTCAGTGCCTGCCTAACGGTTCCCTTGCTGGCGATCGGGATGATCCCAGCGCTGCAATTCAACGGCTGGGCGTGGGTCTCGCTCGTACTCGCTACTCCAGTTGCCCTCTGGGGCGCTTGGCCATTTCATCGAGTTGCGTTTCTCTCCTTGCGGCACCGCACTGTTGGTATGGATGCGCTTGTTTCGCTTGGTGTCTTAGCTGCGTGGGGATGGTCGCTTGGCGCACTGATCTTCGGGGGCGCTGGCGAGTCGTCAATGACGATGGGCTTTGACTTGACGCTTGATCGATCAGCAGCTGGGAGCGCTGTCTACTTTGAAGTTGCTGCTGCGGTTACGACTCTCGTACTGCTCGGCAGAGTTTTGGAAAGTCGTGCAAAGAGTCGGGCGGGCGCTGCCGTCGAAGCGCTGCTTGACCTTGTTCCACCGGCGGCTACCGTTGTTGACGCTGACGGCAGTGAGCGATCTGTACCCGCTGCCGAACTGCTGGTTGGCGACCGATTCGTCGTTAAACCGGGCGAGCGGATCGCGACTGACGGTGAAGTTGAGGCGGGCAGCAGTTCGGTGGACCGCTCAATTCTGACCGGCGAGAGCCTGCCCGAGGAGGTCGGGCCGGGCGACATGGTCGCCGGCGCGACAGTCAATGTTGGCGGCAGGTTGATCGTTAGGGCGACCGAAGTCGGCGAGAACACCGAGCTCTCAAGGATTGCGGCGATTGTTCGTGATGCTCAGGCACGCAAGGCGCCGGTGCAGAAGATCGTTGATCAGGTCAGTGCGATTTTTGTCCCCAGCGTGATCGTCCTCGCAGTGCTGACATTCATTGGCTGGCTGCTAGTTGGTGCGAGCGCCGCAGGAGCGCTGACTGCAGCGGTTGCCGTATTGGTTGTTGCCTGCCCATGTGCGCTCGGCCTAGCTACACCAGCTGCCCTGCTGGTCGCCTCAGGCCGTGGCGCCCAGCTTGGGATTCTCGTAAGAGGACCGGAAGCTCTCGAGGCAAGTCGAAACGTTGATGTTGTTGTTCTCGATAAAACGGGAACCCTCACAACCGGGCAGCTGGAAGTTGCCGAACTGTTCGTTGCTGAAGGGAACGATCGCTCGGAGGTGCTCGCGATTGCAGGGAGCGTCGCCGCGGCCTCATCGCATCCTGCGGCTAGGTCGCTTGCTGCTGAAGCGCCTGCACCGACAGAGGCAATGGTGCTTGAGGATCTGCTCGAACAGGGCGGACTTGGTGTCGCTGCAACCGTCAACGGAACGCGAGTCACCGTTGGTCGGCCGGAACACCTCGTCGCGGAAGGTCTTGGCCTCAATGCGCTGGGCGCTGCCGTTGATTCACAGCGTGAGTTGGGCCGCGCAGTTGTTGCGGCTGGTTGGGATGGAGAAGTTCGACTTGTGGCCGGAATGTCAGACAGTCTGCGCGAGGGTGCTGTACAGGCGGTAGAAGCGATCAAGAGCCTTGGCGCTCGGCCGGTGCTGCTTACCGGTGATTCGCGAGCAGCAGCCGAAGTGGTTGCCGCCCAGTTGGGGATTAGCGAGGTCAGGGCTGAAGTTCTGCCGGGTGGTAAGTCATCCGCAGTAATTGAGATCCAAGCAACCGGAAAGCGCGTGGCGATGGCTGGCGATGGGATCAATGACACGCCTGCGCTCGTCGCCGCCGACCTCGGCATCGCAGTTGGTGGTGGGGCGGATGCTGCAGTAGAGGCCGCCGATCTCGCTCTGCTGCGCCCTGACCCTCGTCTAATCGCTGACTCAATTCTGCTTTCACGAAAGGCGCTGTCGACAATCCGCTGGAACCTTGCCTGGGCATTTGGTTACAACGTCGCCGCGCTGCCACTCGCTGTCGCTGGTCTGCTGCAGCCGATCATTGCTTCGGCGGCGATGGCCTTCTCAAGCCTGTTTGTCATCGGTAATGCCCTGCGGCTAAGGCGCTTCAAGGGCATAACGCCGGCGATCGGAGCTGTTGGCGCATCGCCAGCAAGCGATCGTCAGCGAGACCCACGCTCCTGATATTGCGCGGTGGGCGATAGGCTCGGCCCGATGGCGACAGAAGCAGAACTAAGCAAGACCGCAGAGTTGCCCGTTCTAGCTTCCGGATCACTTGCCCTAGAGATTGGGGCGATCGCAATGCGAGACCCGCAGGCGGCCGCACATGCAGCTGATGGCGCAGCAAGGGCTAGCGGACGCCCTGCGGTTGTTACGGCACGCGGGATTGCTGATGTACTGAGGGTCGCAAGCGGCCTTGTAACGGCAAGCGGCGACCGCAAGCCTGTGATCGCAGTGCTCCAACTGAGTGACACGGAACGCGAAGTAGCCCTGCCAGCGATTGAGACAGCTTCCCGTTCAACGCTGATCGTCGAGCCCGGTGAGTCTGCTGAAAGGCTTGCCGAGCGTTGCAACGAGTCGCTACAGCTTTCTGCACCGGTTTCGCTGGTCCTGAATCGCGATTCAGATCTTGCTGCAGTCGTAAAAGCGGTCGCAGCAAACTGTGCGATCAGAGAGTCGGTTGATTCTCAAGCAGAGGTTGGCGGATCTGTTGACCTGAAACCGGCCTTTGAGGAGCTACGCGAAGCCAAGAAGCCAGTGATTCTGCTTGGCAGCGGCGCGCTCTCAACGACTGCGCTTGAGTCGATCGCTGCGCTCGCACGCCTCTGGCAGGCGCCTGTCTGCCTGACGTTCTCGGCGACCTCAATGGCTGCTGACACCCTTGACCGTTGCCTAGCTCTGTTTGGTGCGGACATTCCGCTGCTACCGGCGGGGACAGTGCCGTGGACTAACGCACTGACGCGGGCTGATCACCTGCTCGCACTCGGAAGCGGCCTTTCGGAGGCCGATTGGTTTGGGCTTAGCGATGCGAAGCTAGTCCGTGCCCCAGTCACGCGCGTGGCGCTTAATCCTGGCACCGATGGAATAGCCGATCGAACCGTTGATATTGATGCTGGAGTCTTTGCAAAAGCATTCGCGGCTGAAATCGTTCGCGGTGGGGCGCTGACCCGAGACAACTGGGTGGAGCGATTCAGCGAGGCGCGATCAAAGTGGTCAGGTTTGGTTGACGAGGAGGCTCACCGCGCTGGCGACAGCGACAGGCTGAGTGCGCCGCTGGCCGCTCGCGAGATCGTTAGCGCCGCTCCGGCAAATGCAATTTTGGTTGGTGAGGGAGGAGCTGCTGGGATGTGGCTGGCGTCTTACGCATGGCTGCGACCACTGATCGTGCCATCACAGCATGCGTCGATTGGCGCTTCGATTCCTATGGCTGCAGGTGCCGCGCTCGCTGAACCAGATCGGCCAATCTGGGCGGTTGTCGGTGATGGCGCATTCTTCTACTGCGCGCGTGAGCTTGCCGGACTCGCGGAGCGTGGAGTGCCGATCGCAGTTTTCGTATTTGATGATCGCTCCTGGAACGCGATTCGACTGGTTCAGACGCTGTTCTTCCGTCACCGCACGATCGGCACTGATCTACCCGAGGTTGACTATCGGAGCCATGCTGAACTTCACGGCTGCGAGACGATTCGAGTCCGGACGCCAAGCGACCTAGCTCAAGCGCTGAGCCTCGCACAGGAGCCGCGCAACAAGCCGCTCGTCGTAGACATTCGTGTTGAAAAGGGATCAATCCCGTTCGTTGGTGCGAACCTGATTCTCGCTGAACTTGACGGCGCGCTCGGGCCGCTTGCTGGATCGGCTGCGCTTGGTGGTTTGTTGGCAGCAGCTAAGGACCGTCCGGCCCTTGCTGCGACCTTGCGCGTGACTGCAGGAGCTCTGCGCAAGTGAGGCGCCCACTGCTTATCGGCAGCGTCGCGCCAAGTGGCGCTGAACGCGTTGCGATGCGACTCAAGGAGCTCGGCGTCGACTTCGTCTTCTCAATCCCCGGGTCGCAGGTACTGCCAATCTGGGACGCACTCGATCGCGTCCATGGTCCGCGCTTGATCGTCCCACGCACGGAACGGGCCGCGGCCCTTATGGCTGAGGGCTATGGGTTGGCGAGCGGCCGGCCGGCGGTTGTGATGAACACGCTAGGACCGGGAGTCGCGAATGAGGCGGTTGCCGTTGCCTCAGCGAAGCTCTCCTCGGCTCCGGTTGTCTACCTGACGCCATGCCAGCCGCCCGCTAAGCGCACGCGGATCGATGAGGTCTTCCAAGGGCTCGATCACGGCGCGTTCCTAAGCGGCGCCGCTAAGCAGCAGCTTCTCTGCGATTCGACCGATCAGCTTGAGCCAATGATTGACGAGGCCTTTGCGAGTGCAATCGCCGATTCGGCTGGCCCAGTTCGGCTCGATGTGTCCTTCCCGATCCTGTTCCGCAGGGCAAGGCGGCGCGGTGGCCGCCAAGCCGCAAGCCACCAGACGCGCCCGCCGAAGGCCGCGCCGGGCGCAGACCTTGTCCTAGCGCTTGACGACAGTTCGTTGACAGGTTCAGCGACGCTTGCAACGGCCGGACTTTTTGGTGATCTTGAGCGGAGCGTTATGCCTGGGGCTGATGGCCCTGGCATGGGAGCCCCATTTGCGCTTGGGCTGCGACTCGGGCGGCCTCGCACGCCGGTGGTTCTTGCACTTACAGCAGAGTCGCTTCTAGGCCAGCTCGACACGGTGATTGTTGCCACCGCTGAGGGAGTCCCTGTGACAATCGCAGCTGCCGCTGATTCACCGGAGGCAGCGCTCGCAAAACCTGCCGCATTAGCAACTGGTGCCGCGTGGTGGCCGATCGACAGCGGTGATTCGCCTGAGGCCGTGCGCGCCAACTTCCATCAGCGTACGCGCGGCCTGACGATTCTCGTAGTTGATCAGCCAGCCGGCTGACCGAACCTATTCAGCGAGTGCGTTTTCTGTGCAGGCGATCAGTCGCGAGTCTTCCAACGAGCCAATCCGTAGGTGGCTAATTGCTCCGTAGGCCTCGGATGTCGCAAACTCAATGAAAGCGGCGCGAGACGGGTACTGAACCAGCACGACTGCGTCCCATTTCTCATGGTCGTCACCAATTACAATTTGGTCTCCACGACCCATCCAGATTGGGCTTCCGCCAACTCCTGCGAGAAGCGGAGCCACGGCCTCCGCGTATTTCATATAGGTGTCCTGACCGGTAAGTTCACCCGCTTCGTTGCGCGTATAGCGCAGCAGGTTGAGCATTACGACGGGGCCAGCTGGGCCAGCGATCAGCTCGGCGAGCTGTTCCTGAGTTGGTTCGATGTAGGTCATGGCGCGTGAGAATAGCGTCGGAGGCGGCATCTGTGACATCGCGTCATCTTTCTGAGAGGGAAACTCACGACAGCGATCAGCGGCGTGTGGTAGAAAGACAAGCAGCACTCCGTATGCCGCCGAGGAGAAGCTTTAGCTGTTTGCAGGTGGCTCGCCCAGCAATGGAAAACCCTTCCCACACTCCAAATGACCGAGCCCCAGAGAGAGCGACCGTCGCCCTCCGGCGCAGGAGCGGGGTTCTACCTGCTCTCAACTGTGCTGCTCTGCGCGGCGCTAGGCGCAGGAGTGGGGGCGCTTGCGGGCTCATTGGTAGCGGGAGTCGTGGGTGGGACGCTAATCGGCTTCGGGATCGGAATTGCACTTGTCATCGTCCGCTTTAGGGACCTCTAACCCCATGTACGTCGCCTACCGGCTCGACTTCGTGCTGCTCGCAGTGACGCTGCCGCTGTTCCTCGTTGCCAACCTGCCGATGTCGGCATGGCTGGTCGTGGCTGTTGCCTGGAGCATCCAGCGCTGGGTGCGCGCATGGGCGGTTCGCCGCGCCGAGACAACCGATGACCCGCGCACACTCGTCGGACTGCTTGCCGGTTCGCTGATTGGTCGAGGCTGGTTCATGGCGATTTCGATCTTTGCCTGCGGAATGGTGTTTGGCGATCGCGCAGGACTCTGCGCGGCAGTACTAACAATCGCTCTGTTCACAGTGCTTTTCACAGTCGAAATGCTGTTCAAGCCATTTGAGGAAGCAGGCAGCAAGTGAGGACGATGCGTCGCATTCTGCTCGCAGTTGCCGCTGCGCCCGCACTGCTGCTGGCAAACCCCGTCGGGGCGATGGCATTCAGCATCAATGAGGATTTCAAGCCGCAGAATGAATTCAAGCTTGACTCCTGGATCCCGATTCAGATCGGGCCATTTGACATGTCGATCAATAAGGCGGTCATGTACCTGCTGATCACATGCGTTTTGACCGTTGTGCTGATGATCTGGGTTGGCAACAAGATGGAGGCTCGACCAAACCGAGTTCAGACAGCTGTCGAAACGATCTACATCCTGATGCGCGACAACATTGCCGGTGGCAACATGGATACCCGCACCGCAAAGCGCTGGTTCAGCTTCATTGCAACGCTGTTCATGTTCATCTGGATCTCAAACATGCTCGGCTACATACCGCTGCCTACCAATACGGAGCACACCGTAAATATCTTCGGGCTTGAGCTGCCGACGCTTGCTATCTACGCGGCGACTGCCAACCTCGCAGTGCCATTGGCCCTTACGCTTCTCGTCTGGTTCGCCTATCACTACGAAGGAATCCGCGCCAAGGGTCCAGTCAAGTATTTGAAGGGCTGGGTGCCAGCGGGAGTAACTGGGCCTGCTGCAGTGCCAATCTTTTTCATCGAGGTCATTTCGCACTTCGTGCGCCTCGTTTCCCTGTCAGTAAGGCTGTTTGCGAACATTCTCGCCGGCCATTTGCTGATCCTTTTCATGGGCGGAGGGCTGGCCGTACTACTTGGCGTCGCCGTCCTCGGTATCTTCACACTGCCTTTGGCGATCGCCTTCTATGTATTTGAAGTGGGGCTGGTAGCAACACTTCAGGCGTTCATTTTCGCCACACTCGCTTCCATCTACTTTGGCGGCGCCGTCGCCGAGGAACACTGACCAACCCCGTCCGCTTCAGGAGGCACAAAAAGCCGTGGACTTCTCCCTAATAACTCAATTCGCAGCGACAGTCGCTGAAAACGAGGCCATTGGCCGCAAGGGCCTTAAGGCGATCGCGCTCGGCGTTGGTGCCGGGCTCGGAACCATTGGCCCCGGCATCGGCGTCGGATACATCTTCGGCAAGGTCATTGAATCGGTGACCCGCCAGCCAGAGATGAAGGATGAGATCACCTCAATTCAGTGGCTTGGATTCGCACTGACAGAGGCGATCGTCTTCTATGCCTTCATCTTCGGCCTGATCGCGTTCTTCCTTTCATAGGCGAATGCTTCCGGTTCTCGCAGCAGCCAAAGAGGAGTCGGGCAACTTCCTCGTCACGCCGGGTCTGGGCCTCATGGTCTGGACTCTGCTGGCGTTTGGGATAACGCTCTACCTGCTCAAGCGGTTTGCATTCCCGAAGATCCAGGATGGACTTGATCGCCGCCAGCGGATGATCGAGGAGTCAATCGAGCAGGCTGAGCAGACGCGTGCGGATGCTCAGAAGCTGCTTGATGATTATCGGGCGAGGCTCGCTGAGGCGCGCCTCCAAGCCGAGGAGATCGTTGAGCGTGCGCAGAAGTCGGCCGAGAGCTACGACCGTGAGGCACGCGAGGCAACTGCGCTCGTTATTGCCGAGCGTGAGGCTCAAGCCACCCGCGACATTGAGGCTGAGACGAGGCGCGCAATCGCCGAGCTCCGTCGCGAGGTTGCGGATCTGACGATCGCTGCAACTGAAAAGGTAACCCGCCAGACGCTTGATAGCGATGGTCAGCGCAAGCTCGTCGAGGACGCGCTGTCAGAGCTTGATTTCGCAAGCCTTACTGGCGACAGGACAGGCAACTGATGGAACAGATCGCCGAGGTTTACGCACGTTCATTGTTTGAGGTAGCACTCGAACATGGAACGCTTGACACGGTTCGCGACCAGCTCGTTGAGTTTGACGATGCACTGGCCGCCAACCCGGACCTCGGTCTCTTCTTCTTCTCACCGAATTTTTCGACTGAGGAAAAGATCAGCGGCCTTCGCAGCGCGATCGATGGTGCCGACCCTGCCGTGCAGAACTTCCTTGAGGCGCTGCTTGAGCGTCACAGGATGCCGGCAATTCATCGGATTCGCGCCCGCTTCGACCGGCTCTGGGAGCAGCAGATGAAGGTTCTCCCGGTTGAAGTCACCTCAGCAGTTGAACTAGACGAAGCAACCGTTAGCCAGATTGGTGACCGCATTGGTCAGCAGACAGGCGAGACGGTAAGACTCACAAGCAGTGTCAACCCGGAGATCCTCGGTGGGATCATCGTCAGGGTTGGCAATCAAATCCTTGACGCTTCGATCCGGGCCCGCCTTGAGCGGCTGCGTCGGACCGTTGCAACCGCCTGACAACCACAACGCGCCAACCAGGAGCGAGACCAAACACGCCATGCAGATCAAGCCAGACGAGATCACATCCATTTTGAAGAGCCGCATCGAGGGTCTTGATGCCGGAGCGGCCGAGCTGACCGAGATCGGAACCGTTCTTTCGGTTGCCGACGGTATCGCCCGTATTCACGGGCTTGAGAACTGCATGTCATTCGAGCTGCTCGAATTCCCTCACGGGGTTACTGGGCTTGCGCTCAACCTTGAGTCGGACAATGTCGGCGCCGTGCTTTTCGGTAGCTGGGAGAAGATCTCTGAGGGTGACACGGTTAAGCGCACTGGAAGCCTGCTGGAGATTCCGGTCGGCGAAGCGATGCTCGGACGGATCGTTGACCCACTTGGTAACCCACTTGATGGCAAGGGTCCGATTGCCACGACGGAGAAGCGTCCAGCCGAGTTCAAGGCGCCTGGTGTTGTGCAGCGTCAGCCGGTGACTGAGCCGATGCAGACCGGCCTCAAGGCGATTGACTCGATGATTCCAATCGGTCGCGGCCAGCGAGAGCTGATCATTGGCGATCGCCAGACTGGAAAGACTGCGATTGCACTTGACGCGATTATCAACAACAAGGGGACGGGCCTGATCTCCGTCTATGTCGCAATTGGTCAGCGACTCGCAACCGTCGTTCAGCTCGCAGAGACGCTAGCTGAGAATGGTGCGCTTGAGAACACGATCATCGTTGCTGCACCGGCCGATGAGGCAGCGCCGATCAAGTTCATGGCGC
>JAPLCG010000044.1 GCA_026392385.1 Solirubrobacterales bacterium | reverse complement strand
GATGACCGCCGTTCTGCACGGACCGACGATTGACTGGGCGGCACTTATGCCCTTCACGATTGCTGGCGTCGGCGCAGTAATCGTGCTGCTGCTTGGTGTCGTTGGTAGCAACCGACTGAGCAGATGGCTACTGCCGCTCGCCACGCTGGCGGTGCTTGCAGGTGTCGGAGGCGAACTAATCAGCCAATGGGGCGAATCGCTAACGATTGTCTCCAACGAGCTGAACCTCACCCCACTAACTACCGGCATGAGCCTGCTCTGCGTTGTCGGGGCGATCGCCGCCGTGCTGCTCTCTCTGCGGGATTCAAATGAAACGACGATCGGTCGCGGTGAATTCCACAGTCTGCTGCTGTTCACAGTTCTGGGAATGCTGCTGCTGATCTCCTCAGGCGACCTAATAACCCTCTTCGCCGGAATCGAGTTGCTGTCAATCTCGCTCTACATCCTCTGCGCGAGCGAAATTCGCAGAGAGAGATCACTTGAGGCTGGCATCAAGTACTTGATCATCGGTTCAGTTGGCTCAGCGACCCTGCTCTATGGACTCGCAATGATCTACGGCGCTACCGGCTCAACCTCATTCACTGCAATCGCAACTGCGACCAACCAGAAGGACTTACTAAGCGATCCGCTGATGCTCGCCGGCATTGCGCTCACGAGCGTTGGGCTCGCCTTCAAGGTTTCGGCAGCACCATTCCACCAGTGGACGCCGGATGTCTATGAGGGCGCTCCAACCCCAATCACTACCTTCATGGCAACGGCAACGAAGGTCGCGGCACTGGCAATCCTGATCCGCCTGTTCACCGGTCCACTCGCAGCCCTTACCGACGATTGGGCGCCGATCCTCGCCGCAATCTCAACACTCTCAATTGTTGTTGGCAACGCAGGCGCGCTTGGCCAGGATTCACTGAAGAGGATGCTGGCGTGGTCATCAATCGCCCAAGCTGGTTACCTGCTCGCCGGCCTCGTCGTAGCGACAAGCCTTGGTGTTGAAGCGCTCGTCTACTACCTCGGTGTCTATGTCGTAATCACGATCGCCTCATTCGCAGTTGTCCTTGCCGTCCAAACTGAGAATGAGGGCAACGACCGCCTCGAGGTCTTCGCCGGACTTGGCAAGCGCCGTCCGGTTCTTGCCGGAGCAATGACACTCTCAATGCTTTCACTCGCTGGCCTGCCGCCAACCGGTGGATTCATCGGCAAGGTGTCGCTTATCAATGCCGATGTTTCAGGTGGCTATACGTGGCTTGCGATCGTGATCGTGCTTGGCTCACTTGTCTCACTTGGCTACTACCTTCGAGTGATCTCAACGATCTGGATGAGCTCGCCCGCAGCTGAAACTGCCAAGCCATCTGGTCGCCGTGTCCCTGAACTCGCCGTGATTGCCGTCGTCGCTGCCGTGATCGGCCTTGCCGCCGGAATTGCTCCGAACTGGCCGCTCGACCGTGCGGCTGAGATGGGCAACCAGATCGCCAAGCGCTAGCTTGCGCTGGCGGGGCCGTCACCCGGCAGGAGTAGGATCGCGCGCCCGTGCAGCGACCAGTTGAGACCTTCACCACAGAGCAAGCTGAGCTGCTTGCTCCCCACTTCACGAACCTCGACCAACCGGTCTTTGCCCTTGTAAACCTGCCTGAGACGGTGAAGGGCGCACTGTTTGCGCGCTACAGCCGCTATTCCGGCACATTGCGTCAGCTGTACCTCGATGAGTTCGCTGATTCAGCTCCGACGAGCGGTGGCGACTTCGAAGGTGACGAAGGCAAGCGAGCGGCAGAGCTTTACGACCGCATATTCCTCGGCTACGGCGACGATTCAGTTGCCCAGCTTGGCGGAATGCACATTGCGATCGAGTGGGTTTCGAACATTCTCACGAAGGTGATCCAGCGACCGCGCCTTGCCGCATCACGACGATCCGG
>JAPLCG010000156.1 GCA_026392385.1 Solirubrobacterales bacterium | reverse complement strand
TCGCATGCTGCAAGGTCTGCAACATCACTTGTGAAGCTGGTCTTTGCAGCTACCTCGGCAAGCTCTGAATCCGCAACATCCTCAATGTGACTCTTACCCTCGCGAAGCGCCGCGAGCATCGACTCATTTAGGTCAAGACCGACGACATCCGCGCCTGCCCGTGCGAACGAGACTTGAAGCGGAAGACCTACATAGCCAAGACCGACAATTCCAATATTCATAGGGCAGGCAGCATAAGGCAATCAACGACTCGCTGCGCGGCGTGAGCATCGCCGTACAGGGCTGGTCGCTCGACCGGCGGATTCTGCCCCAGCGCCCTCACGACCCGCCCAGGATCAAGGCCGGTCAGCGTATTCCAGCCGGCATCAACCGTCTCCGTCCACTCAGTCGTTGATCGCAGCGTCACGCAGGGAACGCCAACTAGGTAAGCCTCCTTCTGGGCACCACCGGAATCGGTCAGCACGGCGCGGCAGTTGACCAACAAGGACTGAAAATCGAGGTACCCGAGCGACTTCACAACGGTCAGACCCGGGATTGAATCGAGCCGCTGACGCAGCCCAAACTCATCTAACCGTGCGGCAGTCCTCGGATGAAGCGGGAGTACGGCCGGCAGTGGCAATGCCTCAAGGACTTCGAGCAACCGAGTGAGCATTTCGGAGCTGTCTACATTGCCCGCCCGATGGGCAGTGACTAGCAGATACTCGCCTCTGGATAGGCCGAGTTCGTCGAGCAGCTGGGTTCGATCCGAAACCCGCTCCGCGACCATTGCAACAACATCAGCCATCACATCACCAACCAGCTCAATCCGACCAGCCAGCCCCTCTCTGCGAAGGTTCTCAACGGCGACCGGCGTTGAGCAGATCAGCAAATTTGAAAGCCGATCTGTAGCAACGCGATTGCGCTCCTCGGGCATTTCGCTGTCGAAGCTTCTCATTCCAGCCTCAACATGAGCGACCGGAACTCCGGCTGCCGCCGCCGCCTCAGCTCCAGCCAGCGTTGAATTTGTATCCCCGTAGACAAGCACGACATCGGGTTGATTCTCGGTGATCACACTCTCCAGTAGAGACTTCATTCGCTCAACTTGAGAGCTGTCAGTTCCACCAGATACCTCCAGCTGAATCTCAGGCTCCGGAATCCCTAGCTCACGGAAGAAAACCGCGGAAAGCTCTTGATCATGATGCTGCCCGGTATGGACGAGCGTCTCGTCAGCCACCTTGCGCAGCAGCACCGACACTGCTGCTGCTTTTACGAACTGAGGACGATTGCCAACAACCGTCAGAATCCGTCGGCGTTCGGCGACCACTCAGTTTGAGGCGAGTTCGGCTGTGACCCGATCATGCAGCTGTCCGGCAAGCTCCGCGGTAACTGGGCCATTCTCAGGCAGCTTCAATGACTCAATCGCACTCACCGACTGAATCTCACGGGTAGTCGAAGCTAGGAAGGCCTCATCGGCACGATCAAGCAGGTCAGCGAGATCAACCGACATTTCGCTTGCTGCTGTCAGGTCAACAATGTGCCTGCGTGTGATCGACTCCAGAATCCGGTCTGCGAGCGGTGGAGTAAAGACCTTCGTTCCCTCAACCCAAAACAGGGTCGCAGTTGGCGCCTCGAGGACTGCGCCCTCAGGCGTCACTAGAAGCGCCTCATCAAAGCCACGGTCAACCGCAAGCCTTCCGGCCATCATGTTTGCTGCGTAAGAGAGCGACTTGACACCATCAAGGACAATCGACGGCTGATACGTGACAGCTCCGAGCGTTACCGACGCTCCGCGTTCCGGAAGTGGCTCTGTCAGCAGCAGGCGAATCCCACCGCGCGTCAGCACGATTCTCAGGCATCCATCGCGCTCACCATGCTCCGCGAGTAGTGCGTCAATCTCAGCGCGGAGAC
>JAPLCG010000131.1 GCA_026392385.1 Solirubrobacterales bacterium | reverse complement strand
GCTCGTGACGCATCGCGCGAGCCGATCGTCACATCTACGCCGACCGCGACAAGCCTGCGAGCGAGACCGAGGCCGAGCGCGCCGCTTCCACCGATGATTGCAACTGGTTCTGCCATCGCCGCGCAGTATAGGCTCTAGCAATGGAACGCTTCGAGGGACGCACAGTGCTAATAACCGGTGGGGCATCTGGGATCGGCGCTGCGACCGCACAGCGACTGGCCGCCGAGGGTGCCCGCGTCGCGCTTGCCGACACACAGCTAGAGAAGGCCCAACAGCTCGCAGCTGACCTTGAGGGGTTCGCCGTGGCAATGGATGTGTCCGACATCGAGTCCGTCAATGCGGGGGTTGCCGCGGCGGTTGAAGCGATCGGCCCAATCGATGTCCTCGTAAACAATGCCGGCACAGATCTATTCGGTTTCTTCGTCAACACGACCCCAGAGATGTGGGAGGTTGTGATCGGCATCAACCTGATCGGGACGATGGCTGTCACACATGCGGTGCTGCCATCAATGCAGGAGCGGAAGAGCGGTTCAATCGTCAACGTCGCCAGCGAGGCTGGCCGTGTTGGTTCGGTCGGAAGTGCCTCGTACAGTGCTGCCAAGGCGGGAGTGATCGGCTTCACCAAGGCAATAGCGAAAGAGGGCGCTCGCTACTCGGTGCGATGCAATGCGATTGCGCCAGGACCAATCGAAACGCCTCTGCTCAACGCCGCAGAAGAAATCTACGGCGATGTTGGCAAGCGCCTCAAGCAGGGAATGGTTGACGCAACCGTTATGAAACGAGCCGGGGAAGCAGATGAGGTTGCGGCTGGGATCGCCTACCTCGCTAGTGGCGATGCCTCCTACGTAACAGGCCAGACGCTGAACATCAGCGGCGGCCTGTCGATGTGGTGACATCTCCACTACCTACTTCGATCAAGGTCCGAGAGGTCGGGCCTCGCGATGGCTTTCAGAATGAGCCGGAGGTCATTCCAACCGGAGTCAAGATTGACCTGATCAATCAGCTTGCGCGCACGGGGCTGAAGCGAATTGAGGTTACGAGCTTTGTTCGTGCTGATGTGATCCCACAGTTAAGTGATGCGGATGCCGTCCTAGACGGGATGTCAATCCCCGACGGGGTTTCAGTTTCGGTTCTAGTTCCGAACCTGAAGGGGCTTGAGCGAGCACTCGAGCGACGCGACCGTTTTGATGAGGTGAATGTGTTTCTTTCTGCTTCAGAGCAGCACAATCGGCGCAATGTCAACCGCTCTGTTGAGGAATCAATTGTCGGTGCGGCTTCGACTCTCGCTAGGGCTGGAGACGAGGGGCTTAGGTGTGAAGCTGTTATCTCAACTTCGTTTGGCTGCCCATACGAGGGCAGGGTGCCGGTTGACAGAGTTGTTGAGATCGCCTCGCGCCTTGCCGAGGCTGGAGCCGTAGAGATTGGTTTCGGCGATACGACAGGGATGGCAAATCCCAAACAGGTCAAGGACTTCTTCAGCGTTGCGAGACAGGCACTGCCTGGGATCGAGCTGACCGCTCACTTCCACAACACGCGGGGTCAAGGGCTGGCAAATGTACTCGCAGCACTTGAGGTGGGAGTTGATTCCTTTGAGTCAAGCTTCGGAGAGCTCGGTGGGTGCCCAGTGCCGGCCGGCGCGACCGGGAATATCGCGACCGAAGATCTCGTATCGATGGTCGAGGAGATGGGGATCTCAACTGGAGTCGACCTCAATCTCCTGCTTTCGGCTGTAGAAACTGTTGCTGCTCAGCTGGGCAGGCCGCTAGGCAGCCACACGCTGTCTGCGGGGCCTATCGACTGGCAGTGAAGATCGTCCCGGCGCATCGCGTCACGGGACTAGGACAACTTTCCCGATGTTGCGCCGCTCGGCGATGATTCGATGTGCCTCGGGAGCATTTTCAAATTCGACAACATCACTAACAACCGGTTTGAGCACACCGGAGTCAATCAGTGCCTCGAGTGGGTTGATCCAAGGCGCGAGGCTGCCACGGTCGTCCCAGAGGCGGAGCATGTTCAGGCCAATAACAGCTTTGCTTTCGCCCATCTGCTTAATCAAGTTGAAGCCGCGCAGCATCCGAACGGCCTGTGGAAGCGCCTTGGCGAGATTACGCCGCTCACCCTGAAGGACGCTTGACGCTCCGAATGCGATCAGTTGGCCACCGGGCCGCAGTAACCGGTAGCTGCGGGAGAACGACTCGCCACCAATTGCATCCATAACTAGGTCGAGTGGCGGAAGGTCTCGCTCCCAACCGTCGCGTGTGTAGTCGAGCGGGTGGTCAACGCCCTGTGCGCGAATCGCATCATGTTTGCTCGGAGATGCCGTACCCCAAACCTCGGCTCCAACATGCTTGGCGATCTGTGTAGCTGCGATCCCAACCCCGCCCGCAGCCGCCTGTAGAAGCACCCGCTCGCCCTTCTGAAGTGAGCCAAAGCCGAGCAGGCCGGCCCAGGCTGTCGCATAGTTGACGGGAATCGCGGCGCCCTGTTCGAAGCTGAGGTGCTCTGGCAGCGCAATCACGTCTGCAGCAGGTACGACAACGTGCTCGGCGTAACCACCGAAGCGTGTGCCAGCCATAACCCTTGAACCGGGTCTGACGAGCTGTGAATCGACGCCTTCGCCTATGTCAAGGACCGTTCCGGCAACTTCGTAGCCGACGATGGCTGGTAGTGGTGGAGCGTCCTCGTAGAGGCCAGCGCGGGCCATCGTGTCGGCAAAATTAACGCCGGCGGCAGCGACTGTGATCTTGACCTGACCGGGGCCGACCTTTGGGTCTGGGCGCTCCTCAACCTTGAGAACTTCGGGTCCGCCAGCCTTCGTAATTACGACTGCGCGCACTGCGTTCAGGAACCCTTGAATACCGGTGGGCGGCGCTCGACAACTGCACTCGCGCCCTCGCGGAAGTCCTCAGTCGCCGCACAGACAGTCTGAGCGGTTACCTCATGTTCAAGGTTGAGCGCGAGGCTGGGCTTGGCGACTGAGTCAAGCACGCGCTTCGCAAGGCCAACTGCAACCGGCGCACAGGCAAGCAGCTCGTCGACGAGTGCTTGAGTTGTCTCCGCAAGTTGGCCGGCTGGTACAGATTTATTGGCAAGCCCGATTCGCTCGGCCTGTTCGCCATTAATGAACTTGCCGGTCATGATCAATTCCTTGGCACGGCCAAGGCCGACGATCGCCGGCAGTCTCGTCGAGCCACCGACATCGGGGATCAATCCAATCTTCGTCTCAGGCAGGCTCCAGACGGCCTCATCGCTAGAGATGCGCATGTCACAGGCAAGGGCCAACTCCATCGCAGCACCGATTGCTGCTCCATGGACTTCGGCTATGACCGGCTTCGTCATCTCCTCACAGCGGTTGAAGGCGCGGATCATCGCCTCGCGGGAGGGGCGCAGTCCGGAGAGACCAGCCGAGAAATCATTGAGCAGATCAACATCAATGCCAGCCGAAAACATTGGGCCATCACCACTGATAACCACACAGCGCACTCGTGGATCATTCTGAGCGGCAAGCAGTGCGGCATCAAGGTCGCCGATCAGTTCCATATTCATCGCGTTGCGCTTGTCGGCTCGGTCAAACACGATTCTGCGCAGTGCGCCGCTGTCTTCAGTTCTTATCAATCCCATGCTCATCAGCCTACCGCCGCTGATCCCGTATGCGTTTGATGGTTAGGCTCCCATGTCATGAGTGAGGACAACACCCTTCACGAGGCAATCGCCCGATCACTCGCTGGCGGTCCGGAGCGACATCGAGAGAAGGCCGTGCAGCAGGATCGCCTGCCGGTGCGCGAGCGAGTCGCGTTGCTACTCGATTCGGGATCTTTTAGCGAAGACGCGCTGCTCGCAAACTGGGAGAGCGATGGGCTCGGCGCTGACGGTGTCGTAACCGGAATCGGGACCGTCGATGGCAGGCCGGTAGCGGTCATGGCCAATGACCCGACCGTTAAGGCTGGCTCATGGGGCGCCAAGACCGTCGAAAAGATCCTCAGGATCCAGGAGCGAGCGCTGGAACGCAGAATCCCGATCGTCTACCTAGTTGATTCGGCTGGCGCAAGAATCACCGATCAGGTGAAGATGTTCCCCGGTCGGCGCGGTGCAGGTCGCATCTTCTACAACCAGGTTGAGCTCTCCGGTGTCGTTCCGCAGGTGTGCGTTCTATTTGGGCCGAGTGCCGCAGGCGGCGCTTATATCCCCGCCTTTTGCGACATCGTGATCATGCATGAGGGAAATGCTTCGATGTACCTCGGCTCGCCAAGGATGGCGGAGATGGTGATCGGCGAGAAGGTGACGCTTGAGGAGATGGGCGGTGCAAGGATGCACACTGCTGTTTCCGGTTGTGGCCATGTGTTGGTCAAGAGCGATTCGGAGGGGATTGAGGTCGCTCGCCGTCATCTCTCTTACCTACCAACCTCCTGCGCGGAGGATGCACCACTAGCTGAACCGCTTGGCCCAGAGCTTGACTCACTTGATGGCGTGATCCCCGCCGACGAAAATCAGCCGTTCGATATTCACGCCGCACTCGGTGCCCTGATTGATGCGGGATCCTTCCATGAGATTCACGCGCGTTGGGCAAAGGAGCTGATTGTCGGTTTCGCAAGGTTGGATGGCAAGCCAATTGGAATCGTCGCCAATCAGCCAAAGGTCAAGGGCGGTGTTCTGTTCGTTAACTCGGCCGACAAGGCTGCGCGGCACATCACACTCTGCGATGCATTTGGCCTGCCGATTCTGTTTCTTGCCGATGTCCCAGGTTTCATGATCGGCACGAAGGTCGAGCGCGAAGGCATTATTCGTCACGGCGCAAAGATGATTGCTGCACTGAGCGAAGCAACCGTTCCTAAGATCTCGGTGATTGTCAGGAAGGCATACGGGGCTGGCCTCTACGCGATGGCTGGGCCAGCGTTTGAGCCTGACTCTGTAGTTGCGCTACCGGGAGCCTCGATCGCCGTTATGGGACCGCAGGCGGCCGTCAATGCGGTACATCTCAACCGCCTTCAGGCGATTGAGGATGATGATGAGCGTGAGCGTGTAACAGCTGAGTTACGGGAGGAGTACGCGGCTGACATTGACCTGCTGCGACTTGCGTCAGAGATGGTCATTGATGCGATCGTCGAGCCAGACGATCTCCGAGACGATCTAATCAAGCGTTTCGCGCTCGCAGAGCGCCGCACAAGGTTGCGGGCTCCGCGCCGGCGCTCTGTTCCGCCGGTCTGATTCAGACGCCCTCGCAGGTGCAAGCGCTTCTGACAATGAACTGTTTACAGGGTTGACGACGCTAGTCGCGGCGGTGATCGCTAGGGGTAAACCTGCTGCCCAGTGGCATCATCGATGACGCTGATCGCAACCGATGGGCAGGACTCTGCCGCGGCAAGAATCACGTCATCTGGAGCGGTGCCTATGACGACAGCGATGTCATCCATTTTGAATACGGTCGGCGCGACCTCAACGCAGTCGCCGTGCGCGGCGCAGGCGGATTCGTCAATTACAGGGCGGTAGCTCATTCTTTGGGTTCCTTCAGGTTGGGGTGTTTGTGGCTGTTTCAGTGAACAGTTTTCTGAGTTTGGGTAGCGAGCGTGGGCGGCCAACTGCGAGCGCCGCGACCGGGGTCTCGCCGCTGAACCAGATTGCCTCGAAGTCAGATGACTGAAGGTCGCCATCGATCGCTATTCGGTCTGCTTCACCGGGATGACCGAAGTGCTGGAGTCTGACGCCGTGCATGTCAGACCAAAAAGATGTCAATGGTCCAGCTTTGTGGTCAAGGCCGAGCACTGAGCGAGCTGCCGCCCGACCCTGCGCTGCCGCTGCCTCCCAGTGTTCGGCGCGCCGATGTTGGTTGTCGGTCGCGCTCCAAGGACTAGCTGCATCACCGGCAGCCCAAACTCCGTCAATCTCTGTTCGGCCGTCCGCGGCGCAGAGGATTCCACCATCAATCGCAAGTCCGCTTCCATCGAGCCAGTCGACGGATGGCTTAGCGCCAACGGCAACAAGCAGTTCGTCAAGCTCGATTCGAGTGCCGTCGGCAAGTTGGATCGCCTCTGCGCGACCCTCGCCCAGCACCTCAGATACGCCAACTCCGCAGATCACTTCAACTCCTTGATTGCGATGCCAGTCGGCAAGCCATTCACCGAGTTGCTCGCCAAGTAGTCCACGCAGCGGAATCGGTTCAGCCTCAACTACGGTCGGGATGGCCCCGAGCGACACGGCGGTCGAGGCCACCTCCAAGCCGATGAAGCCGGCACCGATGATCGCGATCTTGGTGCCTGGTTGAAGCGCAGCGCTTAGTCGTCGTGAGTCATCCGCATTACGCAGCGTATGACTGTTTTCGAATCGATCAAAGCCGGGAATCATCCGCGCCTGACCGCCAGTTGCGATCAGCAGTCGATCGTAACTTTGAGTTCGCCCGGAGGCAAGAGTTAGGTGCTTTGAGTCGGAGGCAAGCGAAATCGCTTCGTCGCCAAGAATTAGCTCAACGTTGTTGTCTCGGTACCAGTCCTCTGAACGGAAGTGGGTCGAGAGGCTTGAGTCGCCGAGTGACGCCTTAGAGAGTGGCGGGCGATCATACGGTCGCTCCTGCTCGGCGGAGATCAGAGTGATCGGATCTTTGCCTCCTTCGCGACGGTAGGTCTCGATAAACCGCTGGGCTGCGAGGCCTCCGCCGACAACGACCATCTGGCTCATTTTGAGTGTTCCGTTGTCTTTGGAGGAGCGGGAATGGTGATCTTCTCTCTTGCGACCGGCGTTGATGGAAGTGGTGTTCGCTTGCGTGATTCGTGGCGTTTAGCTTGACGCCTGCGTCGCTCGGCATCTTCGTGGGATTCATGCGGATGGATTACAACCGTCCCACCGTGCGTGTCAGGAGCGGTTATGTCCTTATTCCGCTGTCCTTCGGGCAACCAGCGGTAGAGCGTCAGGAACATTGCTGGCGCGACACTTGCCATCACCAAGACACGCAGCCAGAGCGTCGAGCCATCGGTACCGGCTCCCAGCGCGTGAACTACACCCATCACCCATACGACAACGATGAATCGGTGCATCATTCGCCAACGCTTCACGCCGATTAGGCTGCGCGCGTAGAAAGACAGTGCCAGCAGGAAGGTTGCATAGCCAGCGATGATTCCGATTGCGACCCAGACTGGCCGGTACGAAATGCTAAATGGGATTGCAATACCAGCAATACCAGGGTGAAGCCACTTATCGCCAAGCAGGCTGAGTCCGTGGACGACGATTGCGATCACACTGAACAGAGCGATGTACTCGTGCGCTGGCATCAGCTTCGCTTTAAGGCCGCGCCGCTTAATGATTCCGCTCGCCATAACCAGACCAAGGACGGTCGAGGCCGTAACGAACAGCAGGGCCGTGACGCCAGCGGCGCGACTGACCAGCCACCAGCCGTACTGGACTGGGTCCGGGTTAGTTACTGCAGCGACTAGGGGGTTCATGCGATTGCCTTCGGGCTTGGATTGGTCACGGTAAAACCGCGGCTTGAGACGAGCTCGGCGACCGGGCCGACCGCCTCAGCGTGGGCGTCATCGAAGACGATCACGCCGCCGTACGGTTCAAGGATTGAGACAGCACGATCCGGCCCGGAAAGCAGTGCCTGCTTCGAGAGGGTTTCGGCTTCAAGTGCGGTTGGTGCGAGGGCGCCCTCACCGATTCGAATGGTCAGCAATGGCTCGCCGCCAAATGGATCTTCGATATTGATGTGATACGGGTCGGCGATCGCATCTCGACCGCCGATTCGCAGGTCACCAGATGTGTCAACGCAGAAGCGCTCACGGTCGGCGAGCAGGCTGGCGACAGCGTCGGCTGCGAGGCCCTTGCCAACGCCACCAGAGTCAATTCGCACGCCAGCTGGACGAGTGACCGTTCCAGCTCGATCGTCGATCACGATCTGTTGCCAGGCGCTGTCGGTGCGTGGTGATGCCGGTCGGCGCTTTGGGGCGCGAAGGATCGCATCTGCAAGCGGCGCCGATGGGCTGGAGCGACGAGATGTTGCGTAACCAGCGCGCTCTAAATCATCAACGAGTGTTGGGTCAAGCAGGCCATCGGTGCGTTTCGCCGCCCACAGTGCGGCGCCAACCATCGAAACCATTAGTGGTGAGACGGCAACCGTCTCGCGAAGGTCGCTGTTTAGCTGGACGAGCTCGCTTCCCGGCTCGAAGCGGGAGAGTCTGCTTCCAAAACTCTCAAGCAGCTCGCGTGCCTTTGAGGCCGTCTGCTCGCTGCCGATGCCGTCACCGTCGGCTGGCGGTCCAACAAGCAGTCGCATTGCGCAACCCATTGCTGGAAAGCGGAGGTCTGTTTCAGGCAGGGCCATCTCGGTACCTCAGCCACCGCTGCTTGATGTGCTCACGCTTGGTGCCGGTGCGGGAGCCGGGGCGGAGTAGGTGGGCGCTGAATATGAAGGTGCGGAGGATGAGGGTGCTGAATAGCCGCCCGATGAGGCTCCACCTGAGTAGCTGCTGCCGGTCGATCCGCCTGAATAGCCGCTTGAGTAGCCGCTGCTGTAGGTCGGTGCCGGGTCATAGACCTTCGTGATCACGGTCCGTTTAATTACGCGGTGAACAACCTTTGGGCTTTTGTTCTGTGGGCCGTGGCCAAGGGAGGGATCCTTGCCCTGGGCTACTTGATAGCCAATCAGCACGAGCACAGCAAGGAATGTCACGAAGCCGGCAAGAAAGACCGGCTTCGGACCGATCCGCTTGCGCGGTGCTGCTGGGGGCGTAGGACTAGTCATCGCTTTCGTGTTCCTTGCTGTCGTTTGAGTTTTCGGATTCATGGTTCTCGCCTGCGTCGTCGCCATCCTCGTATTCACCCTTGGCGCCACCGGCACTGCTGTGTGTGCTGACTGTTGGGGCGGATGACGTTGCTGGGCTCGAGCTGACGCGCGAGTAGCTAGGTGACGAGGTTGATTGAGCCGGAGAACTAGCCGCGTAGGTTGTGCCACCGCTCGGTGCGGCCGATGCTCTTGCCGCTGCGACAGCTGCGGCCGCGGCCGATGGCTTGATGTGGACGGTGCGGCGAATTGTTTGTACTTCGGTCTGAATGATCGGCTTGACTGGCTTTGCTGTTGAGGCGGCGTTCTCTGCGGCTGTGATGCCGACCGCTCCGACTGCGCCGACTGTCAGCAGGCTGGCTCCGGCTGCAATTGTTGTCTTTGCCTTGATCATCAGTTTCTCCTTAGTGGTTCCGGTGCCCGTTTGTTGAGCAGTGATAAGGACCTTTGCAGCGCGCTCTGCAACGCAAATCGAACTGAAACCCATTGTTGAGTAAAAAGCTAAGGGGACTGTGAGAGTCGGAAATCGGCCCAGATGCTGTTGCTCTAGAGCGCAGGGCCGATGGTCGCGCTAGTTTTGTAGGTATGGGAGCACTTCCGGGCGAAGAGATCAAGACAGTTCTGGTCGTTGAAGACGATCCGTCGATTAGCGACCCACTGGTGCGTTTCCTTGAGCGCAATGGCCTTCACACGATTACTTCGCGTTCCGTCAAAGAGACTCGTGCGATCCTTGAACGGATCGTTCCGGATTGTGTGATCCTTGATATTGGCTTATCCGACGATTCGCAGGGCGGGTTTATTGTCGCTGCCGAGTTGAAGAGCCACGGTGCGCCTCCGGTGATGTTCTACTCGGCAAGCGGATCCGATTCCGACATTGAACTTGGCCTCAAACTTGGGGCGGACGACTTCCAGGTGAAGGGCGAGGTAAGCCTAAATGCGTCCATATCGGCTGGCTGCGCAGGAAGCTCGGTGATGATCCAGCAAATCCGCACTTCATCCATACGGTCAGGGGCGTCGGGTTCAGGTTCGCAACTCCTGAGGAACTGGACGCGGGCTGAGCCTTCGAACACGACTCCTAGTAGCGCTTGCCTACATCCTCGTGCTGGCAGTCGTGGCGCTTGAGGTACCGCTTGGCATCAACATCGCGCGAAGGCTCGATTCCCAAGTTCAGAGTGAGGCGCGATCCTCGGCTGAGGTCGTAGCGGGCAGTGCCAATGACATGGTTGATCCACCCGATTACCAGCAGCTCGCGATGTTGGCAAAGACTGCTGCACAAACCACGAAGGGACGGGTGCTGATCGTAAGCACGAACGGTCGTGTGATTGCTGACAGCGTCGCTGGTAGTCCGATTGGCCTTGACTATTCGTCGCGCCCGGAAATCAAGATTGCGCTTGGCGGGCGGGCAGCGCAGCAGCAGCGAAATAGCAAGACGCTCAAAGAGGATCTGCTAGCTACTGCGGTGCCAATCACGCACTTCGGCAGGACGGTTGGGGCCGTGCGGATCACCCAGTCCGTCAAGGCGGTTAACGATTCAATTCGCCGCTCGGTGCTGACTCTGGTTGGGATCGGCCTCCTGGTACTCGCTCTTGGCCTCGCAGCAGGTTGGGTTATTGCCGGCCAACTTTCAAGACCGATTAAGCGGCTGGAGAAGACGGCTCGTGAGATCCTTGCTGGCAACCTAGAGGCGCGCGCCAAAGTCGAAGGGTCGACTGAACAGCAGACGCTCGCACTTGCATTCAACGAGATGACCGATGACCTCGAGCATCGGATTGAGATTCAGAAACAGTTTGTAGCCGATGCGTCGCACCAGTTGCGAACGCCAGTTGCAGCGATCCAGATAAATATCGAGGCGGCGCAGGATATTGGCGTCTCTGAGCATGTTGCGGTAGAGCTCCAAGAGGCACTAATCGCGCAAAAACGCATTAGCTCAATTATCTCTGATTTGTTGATGCTCAGTGGCGGGGGGCATAGCAATGACGTTGTCGAACTCCTTGACCTCCAGCAGGTAACAGTTGCTGCCTCCGGGCGATGGCGGCCTATAGCTGAGGAGGAGGGTCTCACAGTCAAGCTCGATGAGAGCTCAGGAACCGGACCTGCCTCTGGTTACTGTCGCCCCGGGGATCTCGACAAGGCAATTGACGCACTATTCGAAAACGCTGTGCGTTACTCGCCGGCTGGCAGCGAGATAACTATTGGTGTTGCAGGTTCAGAGATTTCGATTCTAGATTCGGGACCTGGCCTAGCTGAGGGCGAAGAGGAACTGGTCTTTGAGCGATTCCGTAGGGGGTCGGCTGGCATCTCCGTACCGCAAGGCACCGGCCTCGGTTTAGCTATTGCGAGGGAGTTGCTGCGTGAGCAGGATGGTGATGTGCGGATCGAGAACCGTGATGGTGGTGGGGCTCGAGCGGTAATCAGTCTCAGTCAAGTGCTGCCTTTGAGCGCGCAGCAGGCTACGATTGATTGATGGCTTCGGCGCGCACCAAGACGATTCTGTTTGCTGTTCTTGGGTTGCTTGCCGCCGTTAGCATCACCTACCTAGTCGATCGCATGACGAGCCCCGAGACGCTGCTGCCGGGCACGCCGAGGGCCGCTGGTTCAGATCTGATCCAAGGCGGCCGAATGCCATCAAATTCAGCGTCGCTCGAACAGGCGCCGATAGTGGGAACGGTCGGACCTGACGGCAAGGTGACAATTGACAGAGTCCCGAAAACGAGTGACCCGGCCAACAGTGCTGTGGTCTCGTCTAGTGGCGGCAGTGGGGCAAACAGCCCCGGCCGTGACGACTGATTCCCCAGCGCACGGATATAGCGGTTCCGGCCGCTAACGGTAGGATCGCTCGCTGATGGAAGAGGCCGTTTGGACACCTGACCCAGAGCAAGCAATGCAGACAAATGTCGCCCGGCTCATGCGGCGCTTTGGCTGCGATCAAATAGACGAGCTTCGTGAGCTGTCAGTCGAGCAGCCGGCCACTTTTTGGGACGCCGTCGTCGATGACCTTCAGATTCCGTTTGCGAAGCCATACACGCGGACATTCGACGATTCAGCAGGAATCGAATGGACGCGATGGTTCGATGATGGTCAAATTAACCTGACCTCCGCCTGTGTCGACCGTTGGCTTGCTGACCCGCAAGAGGCGGCACGGACTGCTCTGATCGCGGAGGCTGAGGACGGCAGTTCAGTCGAGTTAACGTACGCGCAGCTGGCCGCAGAGGTAGACAAACTAAGTGCGGCGTTGCGAGCCGTTGGGGTAGGACCTGGCGATGCGATTGCTGTCTTTATGCCGATGATCGCTGAGGCAGTGATTGCTGCCTTTCAGGATTCGCAGCCGGCGCTATCGAGTCACGGTTCGACGATGCTCAGGTGAAGCTTGTGCTTACAGCAAGCGGTTCATGGCGCCGCGGCAAACCGATTGCTCTGAAGCCGACCCTTGACGTGGCGGTTGCAAATTCGCCGAGTGTTGAGCGCGTTGTAGTGCTTGAACGCGAGGGACTGCCAGAGGTCGAGATGCTCGAAGGTCGCGATATCAGTTGGGCAGATTTCCTTGAGGCTGGAAAAGGTGTTGATGGATCAGCGGCTGCCGAAACCAATTCCGAGGATGTTTGGATGCTTGCCTACACCTCAGGCACGACCGGTCGGCCGAAGGGTGCTGTCCATGTCCACGGCGGCTTTCTCGTCAAGATCGCAAGCGAAGCGGCCTATGCACTTGATGTTCGGGCCGGCGATCGCTTCCAATGGATCACCGACATGGGATGGATTATGGGCCCGCTCACGATGGTCGGAGCGCATTCGCTCGGCGCTGCGATGGTGATGTTGGAGGGCTCGCCTGACTTTCCCGAGCCCGACCGGGTTTGGGCTACAGCGGAGCGCCACGAAGTTGCAGTTCTTGGGATTTCGCCGACCCTGATTCGGGCGCTAATACCGAAGGGTGATCAATGGCCAGAGCGGCATCAGCTGAACAAGCTGCGGATTCTTGGTTCAACCGGCGAGCCGTGGAACCCTGATCCATACCGCTGGCTCGCTCACGAGGTTGGCCGCGATCGAGTGCCAATCATCAATATTTCAGGTGGAACTGAGGTTGGTGCCTGCTTCCTCGCGCCATATCCGGTCGAGCCGCTCAAGGCCTGCTCGCTAGGAGGCGCCGCGCTCGGCATGGCTGTTGAAGTCTTTGATCCGGCAGGTAACTCAATTCGCGGTCAGGTTGGCGAACTCGTCTGCACGAAACCGTGGCCTGGGATGACTCGCGGCGTCTGGGGGGACCGTGAGCGTTACTTGGAGTCATATTGGAGCACCTATCCCGGCGTATGGCGCCATGGCGACTGGGCGAAGATCGATGCCGATGGCGAGTGGTTCCTACTCGGACGATCCGATGAGGCGATCAATGTCGCTGGCAAGCGTCTCGGGCCTGCCGAGGTCGAGTCAGTACTCGTCTCGCAGCCGGCGGTAGCTGAGGCTGCGACTGTCGGCGTACCGGATGCAACGAAGGGGGAGAGCGTCTGGTGTTTCTGGGTGCCGACCGACGTCGCGGGCGACGATGTTTCCGAACAGTTGCGTGAACTTGTTGCTGAGCAGCTCGGTAGACCATTTAAGCCAGGACGCGTTATTAGGGTTGAGGCACTGCCGCGAACTCGCTCCGCAAAGATTCTGCGTCGCGCCGTGCGCGCCCTAGCAATCGGCGAGGATCCCGGAGATATGTCAAGCGCTGAGAATCCTGAGTCTCTTGACGCAATTCGTCTAGCGCTCGCTAGCGACTCGCAGGTAGGCTAATGGTCTATGGAAGCTGACGATCTTGCATTTGCAGGAGTTGCCAAACAGGCCGAGCTGATGGCCGCGGGATCGATCTCGTCTGTCGAGCTAGTCCAAACCTCACTAGATCGAATCAATCGCCACGATGGTCTGCTCAACGCATTCAGACTGACTGCCCCAGAGGAGGCACTGGCTGCTGCTGCAGAGGCAGACAGAAGCCGCAGCTCTGACTCGGGTCCGCTGCACGGCGTGCCGGTTGCGATCAAGGATGACACTGATGTTGCCGGTTATTCGACTCGCTACGGCAGTAATGCGACTACGGAAACTCCAAAGAGCGAAGACGCTGAACTGGTAAAGCGTTTGCGAAGCGCGGGAGCGATCCTCGTCGGCAAGACGAATGTTCCAGAGCTAACGCAGTGGCCCTTCACAGAGACCGATGCCTTCGGCGTTACCCGTAATCCGTGGAATCCGTCGCTTACCCCCGGTGGCTCAAGTGGCGGGTCGGCTGCGGCGGTTGCTGCCGGCATGGTGCCGGTTGCGTTGGCAAGTGACGGGGGCGGCTCGATTCGCATACCTGCAGCCTGCGCCGGCCTGTTCGGAATCAAGCCGCAGCGCGGGCGAGTGCCAATTGCTCCGAAAACAGACGCCTGGTTTGGTCTCTCAGTATTCGGACCGCTGGCGCGGAGCGTTGAGGATGCGGCGATCTTCCTCGATGCGATCGCCGATCGCCCAGCAGGCGAGGCTCCCTATCGCGAATGTCTCGTGCCACCGCCAGCTGGACTCCGAATTGCAACCTCAGTTAAGCCACCGATTCCAGGCCCCGTCGGTGATGAGCAGAAGCAGGCGGTCTCTAACATCGCTGCGCTGCTCGGTCGGCTTGGCCACAAGGTCAGCCAGAGCGACCCCAACTATGGGCTAACAATCCCGGCCTTCGTGATCCGCTATTTGCGCGGGATTGCGAAGGATGCCGCTGCGACAGCAGATCCGGAACGGCTTGAAGCCCGCACCAGGGCAAGGGCTAGGGGATCGCGGCTCTTTGGTGATCGCGCGCTTGACTGGTCGATGCGGGCGGAGGTAGGGATTACAGCCGGAATCGGAAGGTTGTTCGGTGAGTACGACCTACTCGTCACGCCTGGGCTAGCGTCACAGCCGCTGCCGATCGGCAGGTACGCCGGGCGAGGTGCAACGTGGACCTTCAATGGGGTAGCGCGCTTCACTCCCTTTACAGCGCCATGGAACCTGACAGGCCAGCCAGCGGTCAGCGTTCCAGCTGGGTTTGATCGCGACGGTGTGCCACTTGCTGTTCAGATTGTTGGCCCCGCCAACTCCGAGCCACTGCTGTTTGCAATTTCGGCACAGATTGAAGCTGAGTTGCCATGGGCGGATCGGCGTCCGAGCCTCACTCCGTGACCGATCCCGACGCTCTGATCGCTATTGCGCGCCGCGCAGCTGCAGCAGGTGCCAAAGCGATCATTAGTCGCGAAGGCAGTGCTGGCTCGGTTCGCTTTAAGTCGTCGGAAACCGATCCGGTTAGCGAGTCAGATGAAGCGGCGGAGATAGCTATTCGGGCGGTCATCGAAGCCGAGCGGCCGCTTGATGCCATTGTTGGCGAGGAGGGCGAGGCTGTAAGTGGCAGCTCGGGCCTCAGGTGGGTGATCGATCCACTTGATGGAACGGTCAACTACCTCTACGGGATCCCTCAATGGTGTGTTTCGGTTGCAGTTGAAGACGGAAACGGCCCGCTGGTGGGTGTAGTCCTCGATCCGTCCCGTAACGAGGAGTTCTCTGCTGTTAGGGGGCAGCCCGCGATGCTGAATGGAACCCCGATTGCTGTTCGGGGAGCGCATCAGCCTGCCGGCGATCCGCTCGATGGTGTGCTGTTAGCAACAGGGTTCAACTATGAGGCGCCAGTGCGTGCGCTGCAGGGTGAGGTCTTTGTTGATCTGATCGAGAGAGTCCGCGATATTCGGCGAGGCGGCTCCGCTGCACTCGACCTCTGTTGGGCTGCGATCGGTCGTGTTGATGCTTACTTAGAACACGGGGTGCGAGTCTGGGATGTATCAGCGGCCGGCTTGGTCTGTCGTTCGGCTGGCCTTGAAACAAAGACGCTTCCATCTCGCGATGGCTGGCCAGCTGGGCTTGTTGCCGCACCGGCTGGACTTTGCGCGCCGCTGGCTGCAGCCTTTGGCTACGAGGTTGAGCCACCTGAGTGGCCGTCCACACCGATTTACTAGACCTCGGCCGGCCTCTAGTTGCTTGATCCAGTGCGGCGGGTGGGAGTCGAACCCACACGCCCTTGCGGGCAGCGGATTTTGAGTCCGCCGCGTCTGCCATTCCGCCACCGCCGCTTTGGATCTGCCGGCTGCCGGTTTAGCCCGAGGTTGCTTACGCAGCCCCAGGCATCGGCAACTGCTCGCTGCTCGGTTCGGCTACTTCCAGCTCCACCTGCCACTCCTGACGGAATGCCCGGAGGCACGCTGCTATCAGGACGATCTGAACCACTGCGAGAAGCATCGTAAATATTCCCAGCAACCCGGCTGAAAGGCCTGCCGTACCAAAGACTGATTCGGCAGCTGAGTAGCCGCTTCCCTCGCGGTCAGCCCAAGTCGGTGCAGCTATCGCGCAGAAGATCGCGAGGATCATTGCCAGCGCTGAGCCAACTGCAAGTGGGCCGCGCGCCCAACCTGACACACGCCATGCGAGTACGGCATAGATCAAGATATAGGCGAAGGAAACCGCTACTTGACCTTCGAGAACAGACCAGCCACCGAACAGAATCACGGCCATCAGCAGAATTGAGATTACGAGCAGGGCAAGAACGGCCATGCGAGCGCTCTGCGACTCAGGCTTGTCACGATTCGGATGG
>JAPLCG010000107.1 GCA_026392385.1 Solirubrobacterales bacterium | reverse complement strand
TTCAGAGCATCGTGGTACGGCAGTGCATCCGCGGCAGTTGTCGGAACTGCCGGCGCGAACCCGCCGCTGCACTGGCGCGTCTCGTAGCCCTTCAGGTTTGTAGGCCACGTCCCTGGTGCGACGTACGGGTTGGAGCGCATCGTGTCGGGACGGTTCGAGAAGGCCGCAAGTGAGCCGAGCGTAAGTGGGTTTGATCCGCGCAGGTAGTGGATCCCTTGATCGGGGTCAACGGCATTCGTTGCCGATGCAGTATTCCCAAGGAACGCTGTGATTTCACCCTTGTACATGCCGAGCATGTTGAGGACTGGGTTGAGCTGCTGGAGGAATGGGTCGAGCTGACCGAGTACTCCGGCAAGCGATGAGCGGCTCGCGTGGGCCGGATCACCATTGAGGAATTTCGTCAATGCTGGGACGGCCGCTATCGAAGCATCATTGAGTGGATCAAGTGTTGTTGTGACCTGCTCCAAAGGTGTCGCAAGCTGACCAGCGCTGATCAAAAGCGGACTGAGCTGCTCGGCTGCCGGCTGCAGCTGCAGGATAAGCGGGTTGGCGCTCTCAGCAAAGGCCTGCAGGCTCTTGAGAGTTGCGGTGCTCTCCTTCTCAAAGGTTGGCAACACTTGGAAGGTTTGCGCAAGCTGCTGGTTACGCAGGGCGGTTGTTTTGAAGACCGTGTTTGAGTTTGTGATCAGCTGCGTGAGCTGTGTGTCACGAGCACTAAGAGCGTTGAAGACGACGCCGGTATCCCGAACGAGTTTGCTGACAGCGGCACTCTGAGCGTTGAGAACTGCGAGCGTCTGGTCGGCCGAGTCAGTAAACGCTGGCAGCGTTCCAAAACCGTCGTTGATGTCGCCGCCACGACCGGCGTATCCGACTGCAGCGCTCTGCTGCCATTCCTGGAAGGCCTTACGTGTCGGCGCGTCAAAGGTCTGGAAGATCCTGTCCAGCGTTACATGCTCACGAACCTGCTTCTCGGGCAGCTCGGCGCCATCGCCTAGTGGCTGGCCACCGGCGCGGTTACCGGGAGTAAGCTCGACGTAGGTCTCACCGAGCAGCGTCTTCGTCCTCAGAATTGCCCTTGTGTCCTTAGGAATCGGGGCATAACGGGGGTCAATTTGGAGCATTGCCGTCGTTGTATTGCGCGGCCCGAGCTTGACGGTGTCGACCTTGCCGACCGGAACTCCACTGATTCTGACATCCGCCTGCGTTGCCAACTGACCGGCATTGGCGAAGTTGACCTTAACTTGGTAGCCCTTCGCTGCGAATGGTGTTGCGCCCCCGAATGCCACCCAGAGGAACAGGATCAGCCCGAAGCAGGACAGCGCGAAGCCGACCATCACGAGAATCCGTCCGATTGTAGGTGCCTGTTTTTGCATTAGCAGGGAGCGTCCGTGTAGGGGAATGAAGGTGCGCGCAACATGTTGACCTGAAGCTTCAGGAACGGATTGTTGAGGCAGTCAATCGTGTGAACAACGTTGTAGGTGACCTCGTATGAGTCCTTGCTAGCAAGGAATGTTCCGTTTCGGACTGGTCCGTTTGCGTCCTGGTTGCCGAGCAGCGCATTCTGGTTGTGACCGGTCCAGAGCAGGTTGAAGAGGTATGGCGGCACATCACCGGGTGGGTTATAGGCAAGTTCGTTGAGCCCGTAGTTGAGGCTCTTCATTCCCGTCGTCAGGTTCGGCGTGGCAGTGCTGAGATTGGCAACCGTTGGCGTTACATTCTTGAGCACTGGCAAGGTGTCGATTGAGAACGGCCGCAGCTGGGTGCGGATCGGGTCCTTTGTTGCCGTGAAGAACTTGGCGGAAGCGACCTGGGCTGGCGCAAGTGCCTTCGCGGCAGGTTCGAGCCCGCCAAGCGTCGGACCGGCGATTGCGAAGGCATTACCGGCGGCCTGAACGGCAGTATTTGTTGCGCCAAGGGCGCCTGGCAGCAGGGCAACCGTCTTGCGGATGTTTGCGTCCTGTGCGGCAAAGATGCCAAGAACGCGGTTTGAGTTCTCAACAAATGCTGCCAGCTGTGTGTCCTTTGAGCCGAGCTCGTTGAGCAGCAGCTGTAGATCGCTGGTTACTCGCTTGAGGTTGGTCTGTCGCTTCTGGAGTTCGCTTGTAATCAGCGCAATGTTGCGCTGGGTTGGGTCAAAGCGTCGCAGGACTTGGGCGAGTGTTCGGCCGTTACCAACAAGGCCCTCGCCACCACCGTTAAGCAGCAGCGTCAGGTAATCACGGGTATCAGCATCAAGCACTGACAGGAACTCGTCAAGGTTTACATCGGGCAGCGTGCGCGAAATCGGCAGCGTGCCACCGTCCGGAATTGCCGGTCCGGATGCCGCAGTGCCGGGATCAAGTGCGATGACCATGTCCTTAAGGCCGGTCTTCGGGCGCAGCAGCATCGTCGCGTCAGGATGGATTCGACCCTCGTACTTCGGATCAATTTCCATCGTGACGATCGCTCGGCCCTGATTGAGGTTGACCTCGGTAATCGCACCGATCGGCACGCCGGCGATGTTGACGGTCTGGCCCTGGCCTGGTGTGAGTGCCTGCCCGGTCGAGAACTGCGCATTGAGCGTGTAGACCTTCGTGCCAGCAACCGGAACCCAATCCGGCAGTGACAGCCGCTGCTGCGTGAGAATGAACGAGGTGATCGCGAAGGCGATCACAACCAGCACCGCGACGGCGAGGAAATCCTTGAAGTGTTTGCGGATTGCGCGTGTCATCGGATCATGGACCTGCGTCTGGGTTCGGGCCGACGATGTCATGGCCTGCCTTAGAGGCAATTGGGTCATTCAGGTTTGGCTGGCCCTGAGTTGCACACTTGACTGTCGGCTTGTAAGCCGGTGCTGCTGCCTTACCGAAGTAACGAGGGCTGGTTCCGAGTGGTTCTGTCGGAATATTGCCGAGATTCTTAGGGTGCAGTCCGTCCTTGTCGAGCACGGTGTCAGAAGGCGGATAGAGCAGTGCGCCACTGTTCTGATCGGCGGCTCCACCTACGCCAAGGCGGATGAACTGGCCATTGCCGTCGTAGTTCTGGCTCTCACCTGCGAGACCGACAAGGCTGTACCAAAACTCCTTGTAGGCAGGGCTTGCAAGCGGGTTAGTCCACGATGGCGTCCCTGGACCGCCAGCAATCGCAGCGTTGATCGTTGCCGGAGTCTGCTTAACGGCTGGGATCAAGTCAATTGCAAAGGCGCTGACATTCGGTAGTGCCGAATCGATCGTCCCAAGTGCTGTGTAGGTGTTCTGAAGGGTTGGTCCAAGCAGCCCAATCGACTGCTTGAGAGCTGGCGCTTGGCTGGCAAACGCGCCCATCGTCACGTCGAAGTTTGTAATGAAGTCACTGAGCACACTCTCCTTCGCACCAAGCTGGGCGCTGAACTTCCAGAGGCCGACGACGAACTTCGAAAGGTCATCCGGCTTCTCACCAAGGAACCCTTGGTTCACGAGTGCAGTCCCCTTAAATGCTGCCGGCGTGTACTTGAGAGCCTTATTCAGCGCCTCACCACCGGTGGTGTTTCGCACTTCGGGATCAACCTGGGCGTTCTCAGCCGCAGTTGGCTTCGTGTCAAGGCCAACACCAAGCTGCGTCAGCAGGACTTGGAGGTCTTCGCGTGGCTTGTACTGAAGCGATGTCAGAACCTGATCAAGCTGAACAGGTGTTGATGTCTGCGTGACAGGAATCGTGCCCCCATCGGGAACGTCTGGGGCTTCCGGCGTGCCGGGGCGCAGGTCAACGAAGAAGTTGCCTTCAAGGAAGATCCGCGGGCGAATCTTTAGCTGCGCATCCTTGTGGATTGGCAGTGCGTTGTCCTGCATTTCCATCGTCACCTTCGCCGACGAGCTTTCCTCGTAGCGCGACACCTCAACAACCTTGCCGACATCAACACCGGCGATTCGCACCGGCGAACCGATCCGGATCGAGTTAGCTGATGTAAAGACTGC
>JAPLCG010000137.1:4344-11104 GCA_026392385.1 Solirubrobacterales bacterium | reverse complement strand
AGCTGGCGCACCTCTCTTCTACGTGCTCGCTGAGCGGCCAAACGCCACGCGCTACGACATAGCGGCTCCTGGAGTAGTCACGAGTGCCCCGGTGCAGAGAGAAATCATCGCCAACCTGCGCTCAACTCGAGCACTCGTTATTCGAGATTCAGAGAGCATCACTGCGGCGCCCGAACCGAATCGTGCCGGCCAGTCGAGTGGAGTCACGCTGCTCGACGACTGGCTCGCCGCGAACTACAGGGTGGTCGCGCGATTCGGGGCCTGGACATTGCTCGCTCCGGATCGGTCAGCCATCCGCGATGGGCGCGAAGCGCGATAGGCCAGAATCATTGAGCCGATAGCGGCCACGGCCTGTATTCCAAGAACCACTGTCGCAAACTCCTCAAGGCTGCCGCCGCCGGGCAGTGAAAGCAGAGCGACTGGTTCAGCTATTGCAACAGCTGCAAGTGCAATTAAGAACTTCCATTCGCGCAGAGCGAGCAGGAGCTGCACGGCCAGATAGCAGACTGCAAGCAGCGACATGGCAATTCCAAGCTCAAGCAGCACCGAAGCGCCCTGTGTGTACTTCGGTCCAAAGGCAAGTCGCATGAGGAGTTCCGGAGCAAATGCGTAGATCAGTAGGCAGGGGAGCGCGATTAGCGCGGTCATTCCAAGCGCACGCAGCAGTATCGGTCGAGCATCGTCGCCCTCAGCATGGCGTCGGGCTGCTTCGGGAAGCAGGTAGAAGCCAATACCGACAGCAACCCAAACGACAACCTTTGCGGCAACCGCGGCTGCAGCGTAAGCGCCGGCAGTGCTCTTTGGCAGCACATGCTGAGCGACGATCACATCAATGTTCTGGAGGACTGCAATCAGTGCTAGACCGGCGATTGCGACCCGAGCATCAAGCGCAAGCTGTCTGAGCCGATGCCTTGTGTGCCCGAGGTTCGGTTTACCGAGGCGACCTGAGAGAACGAGCGTCAGAATCAGGCTTGTAACCATCATTGCGATTGGCGTACCAAGGTAGGCGCCGGTTACACCGAAGCCGACTAGCGCAAGGCCGGCTCCGAATACGAGCCTCGCGGTCTGCTCGGCAATCATGCTCATTCCGACTGCCATGTAGGAGCGAGTTGCCTGCAGTGCCCCACGTTGAATCGAAAGCAGAATCCAGAGGCAGGCGGCTGGAGGAACCGCTGCTGCGCCCCACTTTTGGGTGACCCCAATCATCGATGCAAGCTGGGCGCGCAGGAGGATTGAAACGACGGCAACGACAACCGTCAATAGTGCGAGCGTGATTGTCCAACGTTTGAGAGTGGTGGCAAATTCACGACCCTGTCCGAGATGGCCGAGAGCTCCTTCGCGAGCGGTAGCGACCTGAAGGGCGGCGCCCGGAACGCTGAGAATGACGAAGGTGGAGAGGATCGCTGCCAACTCGCCATAGCCCTTAAGGCCAAGCAGTCGCCCAAAGGCAATCGTTGCCAAGAGAGCTACAACATTGGTCAGAATCATTGCGCCGGCTAGGATCGCGGCAGTACCTGTTTCAGATCCACGGAACTTCGCGATCATCGGACGCAGGGACCTCGAGTTGTATGCCTCTTCAGGCTCTGGGGGAGGTACAGCTTCCATCGCGGCCCACACCGTACCGGACGTGACCGGCGCAGACCTAGGGCGGCGCTAGGCTCGCGTGGTGAGATCGATCGAGTCGCATGAAACAAGTTCACAGAGCGAGACCGAAGCGCTTGGTGCTGGGATTGCCCTACGTCTTGCGCCGGGAGTGGTCGTTTACATTCGAGGTGATCTAGGGGCTGGCAAGACGGCGCTAGTCAGAGGCGCCTGTCGTCAACTAGGAGTTGCTGGCCGGGTTACCAGTCCGACCTTCACAATCGCGCACCGCTACGACGATGGCATCCATCCAATCTCACACCTTGATCTCTATCGCCTCGGGAGTCATCTCGATTCGGAGGTCCCCGGTCTGCTTGAAGAGGAGCTCGGGCCGGAACGGATTACATTTGTTGAGTGGCCAGGCGATCTCGACGAAAATTCGGCGGTAGCAGTCTTGAACATTTCGATTGAGCATCGCGGTGGCGATAAGAGGCTTGTGAAGCTTTGGTGAGCGGCCTGACAATCGGAATAGACACCTCTACCGGGGCAACCAGCGTAGGTCTCTTTAGTGATCAAGTTGAGCTCGTACGCACTGATCAGCCGAGTCAGGGTGAACGTCCGGCGCATGCCGGTCTGACACTTGGCTTTGCCGGAGACCTTCTCACAGAGGCTGGTTACGCTTGGAGTGATGTCTCGTCAATCGCTGTCGGCGTTGGCCCAGGCTCCTTCACTGGGCTTAGAGTTGGAATCGCAACCGCAATAGGTCTTGGGAAAGGTGCCAGCATTGAACCGGTTGGAGTGTCATCCCTGCAAGCGCTCGTATTCGGAGCAGCGTCAAAGGAACGCGATGTAATCGGGGTAATTGACGCGCGGCGTGGCGAGGTTTATGTCGCCCTGTTGCGTCCAGACGGAACTTATGGTCAGGAGTTCGTCTACTCAGAGACTGACCTCTTGGAATTAGTCAAGACATCTGACAATCCGCTCGTCGTTGGTGACGGAGCCGTTCTACTGCGCGAGTCTCTGGAGGTACTTGCCTGTGAGGTTCTTCCAAGTGACGATCCGCGCAATTGTGTTAGTGGTCTAGAGCTAGCGCGACTGACCTCAACCGCCGGATGCGAGGCCAGGCCGCTGCTTCCCAGCTACCTGCGTTCGGCTGACGCAGTTCCGATGGCTCGCTAGCTATGACTCTCTCCGTAAGGCCTCTTGTAATTGATGATCTCCTAGCAGTTCTCAAGATTGAACGAGAGAGCTTTTCTGCTCCGTGGTCGCTCGCGATGCTGATTCACGAGATTGCCGTTGAAGGTGTTATCGCTTTGGCGCTCGAGGATGAGGGGGCGATAATCGGATACGCGTTCTGCTCTCCTCACGCAGATGATTGGCATCTAGTCAGCATCGCGGTAGATCCGTCGAGGCGAAGGAGCGGCGGTGCACGGTTGATGCTGCTGGAGATTCTTAATCGGCTTGGCGACGAGTCACGGATTACGCTCGAAGTTCGGCCCTCAAACGTTGCAGCTATCGGACTCTATGAACAGCATGGCTTCCTGTTTGCCGGAGCGAGGCCTGCGTACTACCCAGACAGTGGTGAAGATGCTCTGATCATGTGGAGAACGCCGGCAACCTTAAGCGGCAGACTCGATGATGTTCCCAATGCGGAGCCTCAGAGAAAGTGATCCTCGCGATTGAGACCAGCTGTGACGACACCTGTGCTGCCGTCTTAGATGATCAGAGGCGAGTCCTCTCAAACATCGTTAGCTCTCAAACGGCACACGCGGAGTTTGGTGGCGTTGTGCCAGAAATTGCTGCCCGTCATCACCTCGAACTGATTGATGCGGTTATAAGCACTGCTCTGAAGAGTGCTGGAGTTGGGCTGGAGCAAATCTCGTCGGTTGCAGTCACGCAGGGTCCAGGATTATCGGGTGCCCTACTTGTAGGGGTTTCAGCCGCTAAGGGAATTGCTGCTGCACGCGGATTGCCGCTTCGGGCCGTAAATCACCTTCATGGGCATGTTGCCGCGAGCTATCTAGCGAACCCGCTCTGAAGGACCGAACTGGGCTCAGCTAGGAGCAACGCTTGATGACGCAGCTGGTGAGGCATTCGACAAGGGGGCGCGACTGCTCGGCCTCGACTACCCAGGCGGCCCCGCGCTTGAGCGGCTCGCGCGATCCGGGGATTCGGCAGCGTTTAACTTTCCCACCGCCAAAGGTGTCGACGGGCTCGACTTTTCATTTGCCGGGCTTAAGACAAGTCTGCTCTACAAGACGCGTGAACTTGGCGAAAAGGAGACTTTCGAACGCGCCTCAGATCTGGCGGCCTCCTATCAGGCAGCTATAGCTCGACAACTCAGTGAACGTATCGTCAGAGCAGTTGACGAGACCGGTTGTTCGCAGCTCGCCATCGGCGGTGGTGTGGCCGCGAACGGCACTGTTCGTGAAGCAATCGCTGAGATTGGTCTGCCAGTGAGCATCCCGGCTATGGAGTACTGCACCGATAACGCAGCGATGATTGGTAGAGCAGCGTTCTCAGTAAATGCGCTCTCTCCTGAGCAGGCGCTTTCGTTGGAGATCTTTCCAACCGGTCAGACTGTTCAGCAGTGAGCGCTAAACAGCCTGTCGAACTGACTATTTACGGGAGAGACGGCTGCCATCTCTGTGATATTGCTGAGCAGGTCCTCCTCGACGCGCAGCTTCAATGGAACTTCCGTCTGACCAAGGTTGATATCGATTCAAACGATGAACTTTTTAAGCGGTATCTAGAGCGAATCCCTGTCGTCGAGTTAGCTGGCGAGACTCTGTTTGAGTTTGAAGTCGACAGCGCGAGCCTTGATGCCGCGCTGTCTGACGCAGGTACGATGCGAATCGACCGATGAGCGCAACAGAAGATCAGCCACAGGATGTGGATGGAGACCCGCAAACTGAGCGACTCGCGCTCGGCGTCGCAGCGCGACTCTCTCGGTATCTCCAAGTTCTGACTCAGGCGCGCAAGATGGGTAAGACAACTATTTCCTCTAAGGAGCTAGCTGAGTACACGCAGGTCAATTCGACTCAGATCAGGCGCGACCTTAGTGGCTTTGGGCGCTTCGGAAAACGCGGCGTAGGATACGCCGTTGATGGTCTGGTCGAAGCGATCCGCGAGATCCTCAGAACCGCCGGCCAGCACAACATCGCGTTGTTTGGAGCCGGCAATCTAGGGACCGCTATTGCAACCTCTGACATGTTCGCTGACCACGGCTTTCGAGTCGTCGCGCTGTTTGATGCAGATGCAAGCAAGGTCGGGACAGTTGTTGGGCCACACACGGTCCGATCGGCCGATGACTTAGAGGCTGCTGTTGTCAGTGATGAGATTGTCGTAGCGGTCTTGGCTGTCCCATCAGAGGCTGCCCAAGAGCTTGCTGACCGGCTGGTAGCTGCCGGTGTCAAAATCATCTTCAACTACTCCGAAACTCTGCTGCAAGTACCACCCGACGTGACCGCACATACATCCTCTCCGGCAATCGATCTGCTCTACGCGCTCTACTTCTATCTCGCCTGACCTTCAACTCGACCGGATCACAAGTGGAAAACCAGATAGACCTAGATGCAGCAGAACGAGTCTTTGCCGAATCGACTGACGGGACGATTGGGCTCGAGGAGGAGTTTGGAATTACCTCGCTTGACACCCTTGACCTGGCTCCTAGGTTTGAGGAGCTAAGAGCAGCGGCTAGTAGCGACAGCGTCCTTTCTGAAGCAATTGCAGGCGAATTGATTAACTCCGAAATCGAGATTCGCTCTGGTCGAGGAGTCGATCTCGCCGATGCCCTCATGCGGCAGCAAGACCTTCGCTCGCGTCTCTTTGCGTTAGCGAGGGTTCAGGGTGTTGGGCTCTCGGCTACTGGGGCTCACCCTTGGGCTGACTACCGCCATCAGCAAATCATTGACACGGATCACTACAGACGTGTCGAAGACGGACTGCGTTGGGTGGCTTCTCGGAACAACACATTCTCGCTACACGTTCATGTTGGAGTACAAGGAGCTGACCGGGCAGTCCGGGTATGTGACCGACTTCGCACAGTCCTTCCCTATCTGACAGTGGTCTTCACTCAGTCCGTACTCAACTTTTCACGCGCAGCTTTCCGCGCTGCGGCATTCCAGACACGTTTGGATCGTGGGCGGCCTACCGCGAGTATGTGGCTCAGTTGATCAATTGGGGCTCAATTGTTGAGTACACGCAAGTCTGGTGGTCGATAAGGCCACACTTTTCCTTTGGAACAGTTGAGGTCCGTATCTGCGATGCCCAACCGACTGCCGAGCAGAGTGACGCTCTTGCCAGCCTGATCGCTGCCTGTGTATTGCAGGCGACTCGTGATGAGGACGAGCAGCGGCCAAACCTTGAGGTCTCGGGTCGCCTATTGGAGGAAAACCTCTGGAGGGCGATCAGGTATGGACTCGATGGGAAGCTGGTTGACTTCGAGTCGGGCAACGAGTTCTCGTCGGCTGCGGTTTTGGATCGATTGCTCGAGTGGACTCGCCCGGTGCGCGATGAGTTAGGAATTGATCCAAAGTTCCCTGCAGAGAACTCTTCGCAACGTCAGCAAAGGCTGATCGGCGAGGGGCGCACGATGCGTGAGGTCTTCAGTCAGACGTGTTCAGAAACCGCATCCAGCTACTCTGGCGAATATGACTGAAGAAACCACTCCACCCGAAGAACCAACAGTGCCAGCTCCCGCCGCTGGTGAGTCAATCGCCGAACCGACAGAGGAACAGATGCGTGCCGCACTCGAGGAGGAGATGCGCCGCGTACATGTTGGTGATGTTGTCCTTCAAAGCGTGGTTTCTTTAATCAATATCGGTGCGCGCAGAACCGGCTCGACTCCAGATACAGAGGCTGAGCAGGACCTCACGCAGGCTGCGATCGCAATTGACTCGGTTACGGCACTTCTCCCAGTTGTTGAACAGCTCTCGCCCGAGCAGGCCGGGGCAGTTCGGGATGCTCTTTCGCAGCTTCAACTGGCGTGGGTGAAGGCTGGAGGGAAGCAGTCTCCATCAGCATCAGGATCTGCCGAAGCTGGGCAGGGTCAGTCTGGTGGTGTCGAGGAGCCGCCAGATCAGGATCCACCGAGCCGCATTTGGGTGCCTGGACGCTGAGCGCTCAGCGCGCATCCGTCCCAACGGGTAGACTCGCGGCCGCTTGACGGTGCGGCATT
>JAPLCG010000137.1:0-4299 GCA_026392385.1 Solirubrobacterales bacterium | reverse complement strand
TCGGACCGGCTTTTAAATAAAACTGTCCGAAACTCCCCGGAGGAACCTCTTGACTTCGTTTCTGGCCCAGCATGGGGTCGCATTTGCTCTGATTTGTGCAGCAGCAGCTGTTATTTACGGCGCTGTTACAGCCCGCCAGCTGATTGCACTTTCGCCTGGCAACGACAAGATGCGCGAGATCTCGCAGGCCATTCAGGCCGGAGCAAGCGCGTACTTGAACCGTCAGTACACGACGATCGCTGGAGTTGGAGCGATTCTGTTCGTTGCGCTGATTTTCATTCAAGACATCTATGTCGCGGTTGGCTTCCTTATTGGAGGGGTCGCCTCGGCTGCTGCCGGCTACATCGGCATGAATGTCTCGGTCCGCGCTAACGCACGCGTGGCTCAGGCCGCATTCGGTGGCGTGGGCCCGGCGCTGAGCGTCGCTTTCCGCGGTGGAGCTGTCACAGGCATGCTCGTCGTCGGTCTGGCATTGACCGGAGTTGCCGCTTACTACGGAATCCTCACATCGTTCTTCGACCAGACTCCCAAGAACGCAATTGACGCTCTGATCGGACTTGGCTTTGGTGGTTCGCTGATCTCCGTTTTCGCCCGACTTGGCGGCGGAATCTTCACCAAGGGCGCTGATGTTGGCGCTGACTTGGTCGGAAAGATTGAAGCTGGGATTCCTGAGGATGACCCTCGTAACCCGGCAGTTATTGCCGACAACGTTGGCGATAACGTCGGCGACTGCGCAGGAATGGCTGCCGACCTGTTCGAGACCTACGCAGTAACGGCAGTTGCCGTCATGCTGCTTGGAGTCCTCGTCTTTGATCCTGCTGATGCCGGCAAGGCTGCGCTTTACCCGTTGGTGCTTGGCGGCGTTTCGATCATCGCCTCGATCATCGGCACCTATGCCGTCAGGTCAGCAAGCGGCAAGGTTGAGCGCGCTCTCTACCAGGGTCTTGCCCTTTCAGGGATTATTGCCGCAGCAGCCTTCTACCCGATCACGGCTTGGATGATGGACGGACTGCAGCTTGCTGATGGTGGAAACGGTCCTTCGGTAATGGATCTCTACCTCTGCTCACTGATCGGCCTTGGCGTAACTGCCGGTCTCTTCGTGCTTACCGACTACTACACGTCAACACGCTTCTCGCCAGTCCGTAAGACTGCCGCCGCATCTCAAACAGGGCACGCAACTAACATCATTCAGGGACTTGCTCAGGGCTTCCAAGCCACAGCAGCTCCTGTAATCGTGCTTTGCCTCGGAATCCTTGGCGCTTGGGAGCTTGCAGGAGCCGGCAGCAATGGCATCTACGGAATTGGTGTGGCAGTAATGGCGCAGCTGTCGCTGACTGGACTGATCGTCGCTCTCGATGCATTTGGTCCGATCACGGACAACGCCGGTGGAATCGCAGAGATGGCTGGTCTTCCTGAAGAGGTCCGGAATGTCACTGATCCACTTGACGCTGTCGGTAACACCACGAAGGCAGTAACCAAGGGTTACGCAATCGGTTCAGCCGCACTTGCAGCGCTCGTGTTGTTCGCATGCTTCGAGCGTGAGATCACTGAGAAGGCCGGAACTGTTTTCAACTTCTCAATTGATGCACCAGAGGTACTGATCGGTCTGCTTGTCGGCGGACTTATGGTCAACCTATTCGTCTCGATGTCGATGGAAGCGGTCGGTCGCGCCGGCGCCGCTGTCGTTGAGGAAGTGCGTCGACAGTTCCGCGAGAAGCCAGGAATTATGGAGGGCACGGAAGAGCCTGAGTACGCAACATGCGTTGACCTTGTAACCAAGGTTGCTCAGCGTGAGATGATTCTTCCTTCGCTACTTCCAATCGTCCTGACCGCAATTGTCGGACTGATTAGCGTTCCCGCCCTCGGCGGATTGCTGATTGGTGTGATCGTGGTCGGCGTATTCGTAGCGATCTCAATGACCTCCGGTGGTGGGGCATGGGATAACGCTAAGAAGCTGATTGAAGACGGTGAATATGGCGGTAAGGGCTCCGAGGCCCACGCCGCATCGATCACTGGTGACACGGTCGGAGATCCTTACAAGGACACTGCCGGCCCGGCGATCAACCCGATGATCAAGGTTGCCAACATCGTGGCAATCCTTCTGATCCCGGTTCTTACCTAGAGACAGACTTACGAGAAGCAGCCCGTTGCCAGATTTTGGCGCGGGCTGTCTTTCTCTCTAGCTAGTTAACTCTAAGAGCCCAGAGCGCTTGCAAGCTGACTGCAACTCATTGAGCCCAAGAGCTTCTACTGGGCCTAGAGCGCCTCGAGCGTGAACAGAACCCGCCACGAGCGCCCGGGCTGCCTCAGCAAGGAATCCTGCCGTTAAATCGTAGGCGTTGCGTCCAGTGAGCTCAACGCGTTCAACCAGTTGATCGTTCGCGCCATATGCCTCCGCGATAACGACCGTTCCCGAGTTATCTCTCTCTTCTAAATTAGGTCCGCCAGTAGATCCAGGCAGGACGCGGTTTAATCCCGCGCCAATAAGTTGTCTAGCGCCTGGAATCTTTGTCACGCCAGCGATGCCTGCTGAGAAGGCGCGGACTGGGGCTGTTGTAGGACCGATCCAGCCTAGATAGGTGCGGACATCCCGGACCTGTGGCGCGATGCGCGGAATCGCGATGTTCTCGCTTCCACCGAGCGAAATCGCGCTCCGCTCGCCCACTGAGGTGGAGAACTTCCTCGCTGTCGCAGCCGCTCGCCTCGAGACTAAGCGGCCATTCGACCATTCAAAGCCGGGCTCTAGCATTGCCGCGCCAAGCGAGGCTGCTGTGCCTCCACTCGGACGGCTTTTACCAGTCAAGAAGTAGCCGATATCGACTCTCGATACTTGGCTGCTAGCACGGTCTAGAACCAAGCCTGCGGCTAGATTGCCCGGGACATAGTCGTAGCCGAATGCTGTCAGCGTTGCGATATCTGCTGAACGAAACTCGGAGTCCCGATCGAAGGTTGAACGAATCCAGCTGGGTTCGCCGGTTGAGTCGATGTAGTGAGCGCCTTTCGAAACGGCCGCATCTAGAGCTGGTCTGCCAAGTCTGGTGAATGGTCCGACCGTGGTCAGCAACACATCCCCGCGGTTGAGCAGCGAAGCGATGCTGGCCGGATCAGCGACATCAGCAACGGCACTCTCGAGCCCAAGCTCTAGTCCGAGAGCTGCGACTCGATCTCGCGAACGGGCAGCAAGTAGTGGGGTTGCTCCCTGTCCAACAAGTTCCCTCGCAGTTAGTTCACCCGTGTAGCCGGTAGCGCCGAAAAGAACGATCTTGCCTGACATGCTTGGTGACCCTAGTAGGAACGGCAGCGGTCTGCAGAAGATCCGCTGAATCAAGCTCCGAGCCGTAGCTCGCCTGCCCTTCGGCGTAGGATCATGTTCCTATGGCGCGGCGAATACTTCCGGGGCTTGAGCGTGTACTCGGCGTCAACGCACTCTTTGCGACCGCATACGGCAATGTCGGCTCTTCGATCTACTACGCCTTAGGGCTTGTAGCCAGTTATGCGCTGGGGCTGACTCCGGTCGTATTTGTGATCAGCGGCGTCCTTTTCTTCCTGACAGCCGCCACGTACTCGGAAGCAACTGCCATGTATCCGGAGGCAGGGGGATCTTCAAGTTTCGCCCGGCACGCATTTAACGAGTTCTGGTCGTTCCTCGCGGCTTGGGGAGGGATGCTCAACTACACGATTACGATCGCGATCAGCGCATTCTTCGTTCCTCACTACATCGGAGGACTCTTCTGGCAGGCATTGAGGCATTCACCGGGAGACATCATCGGTGGCATCGTCGTGATCATCGTTTTGTGTGCGGTCAACATTGTTGGCGTCAAGGAAGCAGCTGGGCTCAACATCTTTCTTGCTCTCGCTGACTTCGCAACACAGGTTCTGCTCGTAACGGTCGGAGTGTTTGCTGTCTTTTCGCCTGATGTCCTGATCACAAATATTCACTGGGGAACCGCTCCAACTTGGTCGAACTTCATTATCGCGATTCCGGTCGGAATGATCGCCTACACCGGCATCGAGACGATCTCGAATATGGCTGAGGAGGCAAAGGATCCCGGGAAGACAGTCCCGAAAGCAATCAACCGGGTGGTTATCGCCGTCTTTGCCATCTATGCCGTGCTGCCAGCCGTAGCGCTTTCTGCGTTGCCCGTTAAGTGCCTCAACGGGGTTTGTACAACGCTGCTCGGAGTCTCCGAGGACAAGGGTGGCTACGCCGGCGATCCAATACTTGGGGTGGTTAAGGCTCTTAACCTTGGACCCTTCCAAACCGGGATGGAAATCTATGTAGGGCTGCTTGCTGCCACG
>JAPLCG010000184.1 GCA_026392385.1 Solirubrobacterales bacterium | reverse complement strand
AACCCAAAGCGGCGACATCTTCATGCTTCAGCTAGGTCAGGGTCAGTTTCCTCAGTGTCAGGGCCACGAATCAGCATCCAAGCCGCGAACACTGCGATGACGGTCATCACGACCGCATTACCAACACACCACTGGCAGATTGCCTTGATGTCAAACAGTTCGCGGTAGGTCAGGTAGGCACTGAAGGCAAAGCCAACGATCGCGAGTGTTGCCGTCAGAAAACGGCCTGACTCACCCGGAACGAACAGGCTTATGAAAATCAGTACGTAGCCACTTAGGCCGATTACCGCTACGGGGATGCCAAACAGTTTTGCCCACTCTGAGCTCTGAACTTTCTCGCAACCGCCCGAGGCAAGGCAGAGCGGCGCGTCGCCCGAGTAATGAATGATCGTCAGATAGGTCGCGATCGCAAAGCCGATCAGCGTTAGGACGCCAATCGTGCGGCGCAGGCGCCGCTCACTCACTTGTTGAGTTCAGCGTCGATTGCGTCGCTATATACGGATGCGTCGCCAACATCCGATGGCATCGCAAGCGGAGCGAGGCTGCCACCAGTTGTGCCGAGCAGGAATGAAGGCGTCCCGGTGAAGCCGTTCGCTTCAAACTGCTGCTGATTGAGCGCCAACTGAGCGGTGATCTTTGGATTACTCCGCGCCGCTAGAGCCTGCTTCGAATTGAGACCAGGGATCGCATTCCCGAGCCATGTCAGGTAGCTATCGGTCGCGTAGGCGGTCGCCTCATCGCCTTGGTTGTAATAGAAGAGTTCGGCTGCATTCCAACCAAGTGACTGCTGGCCAGAGGCAATCACCCAACGGGCCGCTGCCTCTGAATCACCCGGGTTGGTCGTGTCAGGCGTTTGCGCGTCAAGGAAGTGCAGCAAACGAAGTTCGATCCGCAGCTTGCCGGTCTTCACGTACTTGCGAATCAGCGTTGGCAATGCGTTTACATCAAACTTCTGGCAGACAGGACACTTCATGTCAGCGAACTCGACGAGCGTCAGAGGCGCAGTCTTGCTGCCGGCTATTAGTCCCTCTTGGGGTACGCCCTTGAACAGTTCAGTTACTTCAGCGGCCCCATTTGGCGTGCCACTTTGCGTGCCACCGCCGGAATCAGAGCTGGTCGTGACAACTGCGATCGCGATGATTATCGCCGCGGCGATTGCGACGATGCCACCCAGCTGCCAAAGCCTGCGCTTTTTTGCAGCTGCAGCGGCGTCGTTCTGCTCTGCCTGCTTGCGTGCTTCACGCGCTTCATCGCGGCGCTCAGCCTTGGTCTTGCGTGGTTGACCTGTTGACATCGAAATAAGAATAGGGCCAAGTGAAGCGATTCACGCTGTCGCGGTCCGCAATTGCGTTTAGCGTGCCGGTTGTTAAAGTCTCCCGCCCTGCCTTCGGGAACGATTGACCTAACCGGCCAGGACAATGTCTCTTGGAAGCCGCTGCCAGTTCTCCTAACTGTTCCAGCTAGTGCAATTTCGCAGCAGATCGGTATCCACTTCTGGCTCTGGGTATCCCGCAGTTGCGTACTTGGAACAAGCGTCCTTCTCTACAGGCTTGCATCCCGGCGTGGCGGCCCCGTCGGCGGCATTGTTGCCGCGCTGCTGCCGCTGCTGATCCAGAACTGGGATCAGTCGATGGTTGGCGGCGCCTCCGAACCGCTGCTGATGGTCCTGATTCTTTCAGCGGTTGAAGCCGCCCTTTCTAACAGGCGTTGGCTGGCGCTATGGCTCGCAGTACTTGCCGGACTGGTTCGTCCTGAGGTAACGCCACTGCTGGTGATCTACGGAGTTTGGCTGCTGAGGCGTGACCGATCGCGAGCGCTTGTGCCACTGGCTGGGTAACGCCACTGCTGGTGATCTACGGAGTTTGGCTGCTGAGGCGTGACCGATCGCGAGCGCTTGTGCCACTGGCTGCTGGCGTGCTTGTTCTAGCGATCGGGTGGTTCGCTCTGCCCGCATTGTTGATGGGCAATGGCCTGCAAGCGGCGGAGACAACGACCGTCTACCCGGGTCCGATCCCATGGATCGGTGAGCTCTTCCGTATGGCGATTGGTTGGACGGACACCTTCTGGTGGACGCTCGTACCGCTGGCAGCTGGAGTCTTTGTCGCTGTTCGTGAGCGAGACCGGCTGCTGCTTTGGCTGATTGCTGGAGCTGGTATCTGGACGCTCACACTTGTTGCCTTCAGCGCTGGCGGCGTCTCCGGGATGCCTCGTTACACGGTGCCGCCAATGATCGTTCTCTGCGTTGTTGCTGGTGCCGGCGCCGGCGCGATCTACCTTGCATCCCGCCCACTCGCGTTGCGCGTCGCTGTCGTAGTCGCATTCATTGCGGCGCTTGGGTTGAGCATCAATGCCAATGCAGACCGGATCGGACTGTTCTTCGATCTTGGTCACTACCAACTGCTCGCCGTTGATGAGGCGGCGGGAGTGGTTCGCGCTGCTGGCGGCGCCTCGCGATTCAAGGATTGTCAGCCGCTGGGCACCAACGCATCCCTCGGCTACCCGGGCCCACTTGGTCCACGGCTGGGACTGAATGTGCGTTCCCAGTTGAGAGCTATCCGGAAGGCGAGGTGAGTCGCAAACTGATTGCACGCCGCGGCCTCTGGTCTGTCTATTACGTAGCCGGCAAGCGCGACTGTCGCGGCTTTACCCGCTAATCCGCTAAAAGACCGTATGCCGGTTATGCGCCGTGCTCGAGAAAAGCGACACTGCTGGCGTCTTTCGCTGGTCGCCCTGACCGGCAGCCTTGCCCTTCTGTCAGCGCCGGCCGCGCAAGCAGCGATGCCGCAACCGCCCGCACCGCCAACGATCACTGTCAAGCCGACCACTGGTAGCCGATCCTCAATCCCCCGCTCCTTCCTTGGCTTCTCAATTGAGTACTGGACCGTCCCCACATTGATCGGAAAGACGTCAACCCCAGCGGCGCCATTCGTGGCTCTCACCAATGGGCTGGCAGTAAATGGTCCACTCGTGCTGCGCTTTGGTGGCGATTCCGAGGACCGCTCGTGGTGGCTTCCAAATCCCAAGATCGTCCCAGCGGCGCTGCTTGGCGCTCGCAGAAAGGCGGCAGATATAGCCAATGCACTTCCAGCTGCGCGCGATTCCGAATACTTCATCACTCCCGATTGGATTGATGCGACCGCAGGCGCGCTGCGGACACTTGGTAGCCACGCGATCGTTGGCCTCAACCTTGCCGGCAGGCATGCGGCGCACTCGGCCGCATTCGCAAAGGCTGTGGCAGATGAGTACCCCGCAGGCTCGATTGATGCCTTCGAACCGGGTAACGAACCCGAGCTTTATACGCGGTTCCCATCTACATGGCTGCAGCAGGGCGAGCAACTGGTCGCTTCGCCAACAGCTCGCAGCTATAGCTTTGCTGCCTACCTGAGCGATTGGGCTCGCTACCGGGACGCCGTGCGTTCAGCAGTTGGACCAACAACGCCACTAACCGGCACTGCGCTGGGCTGCCCGTGGATGAGCTGGTGTTCTCTGACTGGAGACTTCTTCAACAGGTTCAAAACTGATCTGAAGCTGGCAACCGTCCATGCCTACGCGCTTCGCCAGCCGTTCGATGCCGCCGAGCGCAAGAACCCCAAGAACCCTTTGCGCGCGACGATTCAAAGGCTGATGAGCCATGAGGCGACCGACGAGGTAGTCGCCGTGGTTGGCCGACAGGCAGCGCTGGCGAAGCGCTTTGGGCTCAAGACGAGGCTCGCTGAACTGAACTCCGGCCCCTGCGGCGGGGCGCCAGGAGTGAGTGATCGGTTTGCCTCCGCATTGTGGGCGCCGTCAATGCTGTTCGGTCTCCAAGCGGCTGGCATCGCAGGCGTGAATGTTCACTTTGGTTATGGGACTGCCTACCGACCGTTTTGGATTACGCGCCCGGGTGGAATCCCGCAGGCACAGGTCGCACCGCTCTATTACGGGTTGAGGTTCTTCGCCGAGGCTGCGGGTAACGGTGGGCAGGTGGTTCCGGTTAAGACAGACAATCCGCGTGGCAGCGTTGGAACTTGGCTTGTTGAGGACGCCACAAAGCAGCTTCGCTTCGCAGTCGTAAACCGTGGAAGCAAAGACGCGACCGTCGCACTTACTGCTGCCGGCCGTGGCACGGGTGAGTTACTTCGCCTACGGGCACCTTCGATCAATTCGGCAAGCGGCGTCACCTGGGCTGGGC
>JAPLCG010000040.1 GCA_026392385.1 Solirubrobacterales bacterium | reverse complement strand
TGCTAACGGTAGGCGCGCTCACGACTGAAGGAGTCCGATGCTCGTCCTGAATGGAATTGAAGAGATTAAGGCCAAGGTTGGCGAGGATCTCGGTACAAGTGACTGGATCCAGATTGACCAGGATGCGGTCAATGCCTTTGCAGAAGTAACCGGTGACGACCAGTGGATCCATGTTGATCCGGAACGCGCCGCGGCAACTCCGCTCGGCGGCACGATCGTGCACGGTTTCTTCACCCTTTCACTGATTCCTAAGTTCGCCTATGAGACCTACACCGTTGAGGGTGTTTCCTTCGCAATGAACTATGGATCCGACAAGGTTCGGTTCCTGTCGCCAGTGCCAACCGGTAGCCGACTGCGGATGAACTCGGTGCTTAGCTCCGTGGAGGAGAAGGGTGGCGGAGTACTTATGAAGGTCACCTGCACGATCGAAATCGAAGGCTCGGAAAAGCCTGCCTGCATCGCGGAGATGCTTACAATCGTATTTGGCTAATGGCACTCGGCGAAGACATCAGGCTGAGGGTCGCCGGTCAGTTAATTGAGACCGGCGAGTGGATTGATGTGCTGAATCCATTCGACAACTCGTTGATTGCACGGGTTGCCTCAGCCGACGCCGAGTTGGTGGATCGGGCGATTGCGTCTGCCAAGGCGGCGCTGGAGCGAGATGACTTCAAGCAGTGGCAGCGCGCTGAAGCGCTTGACAGGGCGGCAGTCCTGCTCGCTGATCGTGCCGAGGAATTCGCCGTCACGCTCGCGAAGGAGGCTGGCAAACCACTAAAGCAGGCGAGAGTTGAAGCCGAGCGCGCGGCCGGGACGCTTAAGTTCAGCGCCGATGAGGCGCGCCGGCTCGCTGGCGAGATGGTGCCGATGGAGGGTGGTCCGGCTGGTGTAGGGAAGATCGGTTTCGTATTGCGAGTACCGATTGGTGTTGTCGGTGCGATCAGCCCGTTTAACTTCCCGCTCAACCTTGTAGCTCACAAGCTTGGCCCGGCGATCGCGGCTGGCTGCCCGGTAGTCCTGAAGCCCGCCTCGGCGACGCCGCTGTCAGGGATCGCGCTAGTTGAGCTACTCGTGGAGGCTGGCGTGCCTGCTGACTGGCTTCACGTTGTTGCCGGCCCAGGCGCGCAGACGGGCAATCCACTCGTCGACAGTCCCGATGTCGCGGCGATCTCCTTCACCGGTTCGGTGCCGGTTGGTTGGGCTATCCGGTCGCGCGCGCCCCGCAAGCGAGTGATGCTCGAGCTTGGCAGCAACGCGCCGCTGATCGTTTGTGCCGATGGTGACTGGCAAACGGCCGCCGACAAGATGGCAATTCATGGCTACTCACACGCCGGTCAGAGCTGCATTTCGACGCAGCGGGTTCTGCTCGACGAGTCAATTGCCGACCAATTCATTGAGCGGGCTATTGCTGAACTAGGTGAGCTGAAGGTTGGCGATCCGCTCGACCCCGACACCGATGTCGGGCCGCTGATTGACGTTGGCGAGCGCGATCGCGTTCATGGTTGGATTGAAGCTGCCAAGCAGGGCGGAGCGAAGATCCTCGCCGGAGGTGGTCTGAACGCTGATGGAACACTTCAGCCGACAATCATCGAAGGTGGCTCGAATAGCGATCAGGTCTGGTCTGGCGAGGTATTTGGACCGGTAACTGTGATCCGCCGCTTCTCTGATCTTGGCGAGGCGATCGCGATGGCCAACGACTCCGACTACGGGCTGCAGGCCGGGATCTTCACCTCGGATTTAGCGACAACGCTCAGAGCTGCCCGCGAGCTTGAATACGGGGGCGTAATGGTCAACGTCCGGAAATACCCGTGAGGGTCCGCACTACTCGGTTCGCGAGTTCACTGAGGAACGGCTCATTTCAATTCAGCCCTGACCGATTAAGAGCTGAGCCGGAGTGCCGGCCCAGCTAGTCACGCCGACTCTCAGCCTTTGCTTCAGCCGCCTGAATTACCGGCGGCAATCACTCTCAGGTTGATTGCCTCGTCAAAGATCGCTTCCTCAACACCAAGCTCGAGAGCGACCTCTCGCAGATTGCGCCCGGAGGCCGCTGCCTCTTTGACGATCTCTGCTGCCTTGTCGTATCCGATGAACGGGTTGAGAGCCGTTGCCACGGCAAGCGTGCTCTCTGCCGAATCGGTGCAGCCCGCATGGTTTGGCTCGATTCCATCAACGCATTTTTCAGCGAACAGCTTCGAGCCGGATGCCAGCAGATTGATTGATTCGAGCAGGTTCCGAGCGATCAGTGGGATCCGAACATTCAGCTCGAAGTTGCCCTGTGTGCCGGCAACGGTGATTGCTGCATCATTACCAATCACCTGTGCGCCAATCTGCAGGATCACCTCTGGGATTACCGGATTGACCTTGCCCGGCATGATCGATGAGCCCTTCTGAAGCTCAGGCAGGAAGATCTCGCCAAGTCCGGCACGTGGGCCCGAGCCCATCCAAGCAAGGTCATTGGCAATCTTCGTCAGTGAGACAGCGACGACCTTCAGGGCGCCGGAAAGCTCAACCAGTGAATCGCGATTCGCCTGTGCTTCAAAAGCGTCCTCCGGCGGGCTGATCTGAAGTCCGCTGTCGGCCGACAGCAACTCCCGAACACGGGCTGCAAACTCAAGGTGGGTGTTGAGCCCGGTGCCGGTTGCTGTTCCACCAAGCGGAATCTGAGCGACCTGGGGAAGCGCGAGCCGAATCCGTCGCGCCGCCAGCCGCATCTGTGCTGCGTAACCACCAAACTCCTGGCCGAGAGTGACCGGAACGGCGTCCATAAGGTGCGTGCGGCCCGACTTGACAACATCCTTGAAGGCCTCGGCCTTCGCTGCAAATGAGGCTTCAAGCTGTTCAATCGCTGGCAGCAGGTTGTTTGTAGCCTCATCTAGCGCCGCGAGGTGGACCGCCGAGGGGAATACATCGTTGCTGCTCTGGCCCATGTTGATGTGATCGTTTGCGTGGGCGCCATCGCCGGCAAGGTTTGCGATCACCTCGTTGGCGTTCATGTTCGATGAGGTACCTGATCCAGTCTGGAATACATCGATCGGGAACTGGTCGTCATATTCGCCGCGGCCGACTGCGTCGCCAGCGGCGGCGATCCGGCCGGCGAGCTCTGAATCGAGCAGCCCGAGACCTTCGTTTGCGCGCGCTGCTGCGGCCTTGATCCGTCCCAACCAGCGAACAAGCGATACTGGGATTGGCTCACCGGAAACGGGGAAGTTGCCAATTGCCTTGTCTGTTTCGCCACCCCAAAGGTGACCGTTCTCGTTTGCTGACATTCCTGATTGCTCCTGACTCTGGGCGGTTGGAGTACTAACTGAAGGTTACGACGAAAACGGCGGCGGTGGTTCTAAACCCCAGCGACGCATTCCGGCTTCGATTGCTTCGATCGACCGTTCAAGGACGGCGACGCGCGCATGGCGCTTCGATTCCCCAGTCCTCGTCGGTCAGCTTCCACTGGCGAAGGGGGTCCTTGCTGCGCCGGTTGAAGCGTTTGAGTTGCTCCTCCTGACTGATGTGCATCCAAAACTTAATTACAACTGCGCCCTCGTCATAGAGGCTGCGTTCAAATCCGGCTATTTCTGAGTAGGCGCGACCCCACTGATCCTTGGTGGCGAACTTTTCAACACGTTCAACCAGTACTCGCCCGTACCAGGAGCGATCGAAGATCGCCATTCCACCCCAGCCGGGCAGCGAACTGGCGAACCTGACGAGGAAGTGATGGCGCTTCTCATCTGGGGTTGGGGCAGCAAACTGCGAAACGCGAACATGGCGAGGGTCAAGTGGTGCGACAAGCCGTTTGATGGCGCCGCCCTTCCCGGAGGCATCCCAACCCTCAAAGAGAATGATTACCGGCGGGCCAAGCTTCCCATCGCCGAGCATTCCGCCACAGGCCAGTCGCAGCTCAAGAATCCGCTTCTGGAGCAGTTCGAGCTGCCTAGCTTCCTGCTCACGCGAAAGCGAGAGCGTCAGATCAACTTGGTCAAGTAGGCCCATTACGCAATCGTGACATCAACCGCCCAGCCGCGCCCTCTGACGGTGGCAATCTAGACTGCGAAGCGATGGCCGAAAACCCGTACACGCCCCAGCAGGGCAAACTTGATCAACCGCTGCTTGAGAGCCAGCTGCTTGAGCGCTGGCGGAACCTCGGTGTTTTTGAAAAGAGCCTTGAGGCGCGAGCTGGCGGTGAGCCATGGGTTTTCTATGAAGGCCCACCAACCGCGAATGGAATGCCCGGAACCCACCATGTCTTGGCGCGTGTTTTCAAGGATGTCTTCCCGCGCTATCAGACGATGCGCGGTCGACGGGTTGAGCGGAAGGGTGGCTGGGACTGTCACGGTCTTCCAGTCGAGTTGGCAGTCGAGGCTGAACTTGGGTTCACCAGTAAGGATGACATTGAGGAGTTCGGCATCGCCGAGTTCAACGCGCGCTGCCGTGAGTCGGTCTTCAAGCATGTCGGTGAGTGGAACCGTCTTACCGAGCGAATCGGTTTCTGGATTGATCTAGACGACGCTTATCGAACGCTTGATGCCAGTTATGTCGAGTCGCTTTGGTGGGCCATCAAGACAATCTCCGCGAAGGGGCTGCTTTACGAGGGGCACAAGGTCGTTCCCTACTGTCCTCGCTGCGGCACAACGCTCTCCTCGCATGAACTTGGTCAGCCAGGCGCTTACCGCGATGTCGTTGACACAGCGGCCTTCGTAAGGCTGCCGATCACGGCCGCGCATGGTCCGCTTGAGGCAGGTGATCAGCTTGTGGTTTGGACGACAACACCATGGACACTCGTTTCGAATGCCGCTGTTGCCGTTGACTCTGACCTGACCTATGTGCGCGCGAGCGTCGGCGGGCAGATCGTTGTTGTTGCTGAGGCACTTGTTGAGAAGTCACTCGGTGAGAGCGCTGAGGTTCTGAGCAAATTCGCAGGCAAGGAGATTGTTGGAGCAGCCTACGAACCGCCATTCAACTTCATCTCCGCCGCTGATTACGGCCCAGCTGGCCATACGGTCCTCGCAGCCGACTTTGTTACAGCCGAAGAGGGAACAGGCCTTGTTCACACGGCGATCGCCTTCGGTGAGGACGACTTCCGGCTTGGCGAGCAGGCCGGCCTTGCCGCAATCAACCCGGTCAAACCGGATGGAAGCTACGACGAGCGAATCGGCAGCTATGCGGGGCGGCAGGTCAAGGATTGCGATGCCGACCTGATCGCCGACCTTGAATCACGTGGTCGGTTGTTACGGGCTGAGGACTATGAGCATTCCTATCCGCACTGTTGGCGCTGTTCAACCCCGCTGCTCTATTACGCAAAGCCTTCGTGGTACATCGCCACATCGAAGATTCGCGACCGGATGCTTGAGGAGAACGCGACGATCGATTGGCACCCCGAGCACGTCAAGGATGGGCGTTTCGGGAAGTGGCTGGAAAACAATGTTGACTGGGCGCTGTCTCGCGAGCGATACTGGGGAACGCCGCTCCCTGTCTGGCGCTGCGGTCGCGGCCACACGCATGTAATTGGAAGCTTCGACGAACTCGAGGAGCTGTCGGGAATCAGGATCGAAGATCCTCATCGTCCATATGTGGATGAGGTCGCATTCCCCTGCCCTCAATGCACCGATCGCATGGTCCGAGTACCTGAGGTAATTGATGTCTGGTTCGACTCGGGGGCGATGCCATTCGCTCAGCACCATGCTCCGCTTGAAAACCAGGATCGCTTTGAGCAGCGATTCCCCGCCGACTTCATCTGTGAAGCGCTCGACCAGACGCGCGGCTGGTTCTACTCACTTCTCGCAGTTTCCACGCTGCTGTTCGACAAGGCGTCTTATCGCAGCGTTGTTTGTCTTGGCCTGATCCTTGACGGCGATGGCCAGAAGATGAGTAAGTCGAAGGGCAATGTCGTTGAGCCTTGGTCAATTCTTGATTCGCAGGGAGCTGATCCGCTGCGCTGGTACTTCCTGACCAGTAAGCAGCCTTGGGACGGCTACCGCTTCTCAACCGATGCAATCGATGAGTCGACCCGCCGCTTACTGCTGCCGCTCTGGAATGTGCTGGGCTTCTTCACGCTCTACGCAAACGCTTCAGGCGTTGGCCCTATCGCTGGCGACCCTCAGCCAGCAAACGATTTAGATCGCTGGATTCTCTCTCGCCTCGCCGCGACTGTCACGACTGTCAGCGAGCGCCTTGAGGCATTCGATGCAACTGCCGCCGGCCGTGAGATTCAGGAACTGGTCGAGGACCTTTCGAATTGGTATGTGCGCAGGTCGCGCAGAAGATTCTGGGATGGAGACGAGGCGGCGCTCGGCGTACTTCGTCATGTGCTTCTGACTATCTCCAAACTGCTCGCGCCGTTCTGCCCGTTCATGGCTGATCACATTCATGTGACACTTGATCCAGAGGGCGCCGAGTCAGTGCATCTCTGCGACTGGCCTCAGCCAGGCACGCGCGACGAGTCGCTTGAGGCGGCGATGGCTGCAGCACGAGAGGCTGTAACGCTTGGCCTTGCCGCCAGGGGCCAGGCCAAGATCAAGGTGCGCCAGCCGCTCAGGGCGGCGGTAATTGTTGCGACTGAGGAGGAGCGGGCAGCGCTTGAGGGCCTCGCCGAGGTCGTCCGTGAGGAGCTCAACGTCAAGGAGCTTCGTTTTGCTGACGCCGCCGACGAACTCGCACAGCTTGAGGTCAAGCCGAACTATCGAACGATGGGTCCAACCTTTGGCAAGGACATGCCACTAGCGGCAAAGGCCGTCGAAGCGCTTGATGCCGTGCATGTTGGCGATCTACTCAAGTCCAATCAACCCGTCCACATCAATGTCGCCGGCCGCGAGCACCCACTCGGTGCCGATGACTTGATCGTCTCGATGATGCCGCTCGACGGCTACCAGCTTGAGCGGGAGGGCTCACACGCCGTGGCTCTCGAATTGACGCTCGATGAAGAGCTGCTTCTGGAAGGACTTGCGCGCGAGGTTGTTCACGCCGTCCAAGCTGCCCGTAGGGACGCTGGGCTTGATGTTGAGGACAGGATTAGCCTCAGCCTCGACGGTGATCAGCGGCTGCTCGAAGCCGCGTCTCTCCACAAGGATTACATCGCCGCAGAGGTATTAGCGACGGCGTTCGAAGTCGGCACCGCTGCGAGCGGCGAAGAGGTACTCGTAGACGGGCGCAAGCTGGTCGTTGCAGTCGAGCGAAACTAACCGCCCGAGCTCGACTCAGCTAGCTGTCAGCTCAAGCTCGCTCTCGAGCCGCTTCTTTGGCAGAGCACCAACAACCTGCTTGGCAGGCTGTCCAGCCTTGAACAGAATCAGTGTCGGAATCGACATCACGCCGTACTGAGCCGCCGTCTGCTGGTTGTCATCAATGTTCAGCTTGACGATCTTGAGTGCATCGCCCTGTTCGCTGCCAATCTCCTCAAGCACCGGTGCCACCATCTTGCACGGACCGCACCATGGGGCCCAGAAGTCAACGAGTACCGGCGTCGATGCGTCGATTACCTCAGCCTGAAAACTTGCATCTGAAACTTCGGTGATTGCACCCATCTCGGCGACTCCTCTGCTCGTTCAAAAAGATCTGTTCAGTCGAGTATAGGAGTGCTGGCCCTAGTGGCGTCCATTTCCTGAAACTGGATCACTTTCGCCGCGTCTTGAAGCCATCCCTGACTTGAACCATGGAGTTCGAATCAGCTGGATTGGCTTGATCGGTGACGTTTTTTCAATGAAGAAGCGAACGCCGTCGCGCTCCTCGATCGCCTGTACCGCTTTTTCTTGGCGACGCCATGCGAGCGCCCAGATAACTGGGAAGCCTGCCGCCATCGCTGGAACCTGCGGTGCAAGCAACACAAACCCACCGGCGCCAACAGTTGCGATAAGCAGCGGCCAAAGCCTGTTGAGCAGAATGCGTGCTGGGTGAACCTCTGGCAATGAAGATGCGAGTTTCGCATCGGCCAGCAAGCGTCCAATCGCTGGCGAGGCAGCGCTGCTTCTGCCGAGCATGCTTCCGCTGACGCCGGCGACTAACCACCAGACTGCTGCGATTGGGATGACCAGACCGTCTCCCGACTCAATCGCGCCGGCAAGCGCTAGGGCTGCGAGCAGTGTTGCCGACGCGGCACAGCCAAGAACGGTTGCTTTTAGAAACGCGGTGAATGTCATTTATCGCTCACCGCCAGCAGCCTGCCAAGGAATTCTGCGACCCCGTCGGTTCCGGTGACAACAAGATCGGAGGCCCTTCCAATCTCTGGCGGTGCCTCGCTTGAGAGAACACCGAGCTTGAGGACCTGTTTCAGCTTGCCGCTCTCAAGTAAAGAATCGAGAGCGTCGAAGGAGTCAAGGTCGGTTCTGTCGTCACCGGCATAGAGGACCGTTTCAAAGCTCCCGCCTTCGATCAGTTCGGTTACGGCGATGCCTTTGTTAAACGGCACCGGCGGCCGAAGTTCAAGCACCTTCCGCCCCCAGTGAATCGCCAGTCCATCGGCCGAAGCTCGCGCGGCGACAAGCTCAAGGGCCTCCGCCGCCTGATCTTCGTCGGCGACGCCGCGGTAATGGAGCGCGGCAACTGCCCCCTTGTCCTCACGCCTTATGCCGAGCGCGGAGAGGTCGCGGGCAGCTGCCGCAGCAACCGCATTGACTCGTTCCGACCATGGTGCCAATGCGTTGTCAACCTCGGGTTCGGTCGCACCTGGGAGCAGCCGTTCGCTTCCGTGCCCGCCAATGTATGTGAGTCCGCCTGCGCCAACGATTCTGCGCGCCTCGTCGGCTTGGCGACCGCTGATGCAGGCGACCAGCCCAAAGCGGCGTCCAAGTTCGATCAGGGTTGTACGAACCTCAATCGGCACTGAAGCATCAACGGGATTGTTGACAATTGGGGCCAGTGTCCCGTCAACATCAAGCAACAGTGCGGTTTGCTTTGGGTTTGCTGAGAGCATTGACAGGGCTTTGTCGGTCCGCACTTCGCTCACACGCTTAGTATGCCTCCCGTGCCGCGTCGAAGTCCACTACAGCTCGCCATTGTTGGCACGGCAGCCGGTCTGTTCAGTGGATTACTTGGTGTCGGCGGCGGGATAATCCTTGTACCTCTGTTGATTCTCTGGCTCGGCTGGGAGGAGCACAACGCAACCGCAACATCGCTTGGCGCAGTTGCGATCATTGCCGCCTTTGGTGCGATCTTGAGTGGCATTGCCGGCCACGTCGATGTTGCTCGTGCAGCGCTGGTTGGCATTCCTGCGGTTGGAGGAGTGCTGATTGGCACGCGGCTTGCCGCAAAGCTGAACGGCGATTCGCTGCTGTTCATGTTTGTTGTCGTACAGGTTGTCGCCGCGGGAGTGATGATCTTCGAATGATTATTGAGGCAGTCGCAATCGGTCTGTTTGCGGGCGTAATCGCCGGGATGTTCGGTGTTGGCGGGGGCGTGCTGTTTGTTCCAGCGCTCGTGCTGATCGTCGGACTCGGCCAGCTCACCGCTGAGGGGACTTCACTGCTCGCGATGGTCCCAGTCGGGATTATTGGAGCTTGGTCCCAACACCGTCGAGGCTTCCTGAAGGTCAAGGAGGCCGGATTGATTGGCGGGCTTTCGCTGGTAGGAGTTGTAATTGGCGTACTGCTAGCCAACCATCTGCCGGAAGTAGTTTTGCAGCGAGTATTCGGTGTCTTTCTGCTGTTGGTCGCTTCGCAACTTCTGCTTAGGGCAATTAGAGAACGCCGCGCTCGGCTGGCGGGGCTAGCATCGAATGCAGCAAGTGATGATGACTTCGAAAGGGAGAGTTAATGAGCGATCAGGCGAAGCAGACAGAGACTGGTACCGGCTGGGCAGTCGGCAGCCTTGACGGGATCGGCGAAGGGCCAGGGTTCCGAAAGATCCGCAATGAGCTTGATGTAAAGGAGTTTGGAGTCAATGCGATTGTTATGCCTGCGGGGTTCAGTGCCGGAATGCACTGGCACGATCAGCAGGAGGAGCTCTACTTCGTTCACTCGGGGCAGATTGAAATCACCTTTGGCGACGGAAGTAAGCACTCGCTAGGCGCGGGCGGGCTTGCCCGAGTTGATGCTGCAACGCCGCGCGCGGTTTCAAACCCTGGCGAGGTCGAGGCGGTCTATGTGGTCGTTGGTGGCAAGGGTGGTTATGTCGGCCGCGACGGTCGCGCGCCCGAAGGGGTTAATCCCCGAGCGCAGGCTGAGGACACAAATCCCGATCACGACGGCCAACACGGCAAAGGCGGGGCGAATCCGGCCGAGGCTGACGCTCAGCTTTGATTCGACTGTCGCCGGTTCAACCGGCACGGCTGCTGCTGCGATCTGTTTCAGTAGGGGTATGTACTTGAGTGGTATCCGGGCGATCATCGCGGCCTCTGCGTTAGTGGCCGCCTGCTCCTTGACAGCAACTGCTGCCGCTGGTGCCCGCCCGCCGGCGCCTCGTCCAATCTGGCTTGGAGTAGAGGAGCCGCTGGCAGTTGGTGCGTCTCCCGCTGCTGCCGACCTGATCGCAAAGCGAATCAGCTCCGCAGGAGGCCGCTACCAGCGGCTCTCGGTAAGTCTGCTGAACCTTGCGCCAACACGACCTGCGAACCCGAAAGATATCTTCGACAAGGCTTATCGGCATGGCTTGGGGACGCTTGACCTTGCGGTACGGGCCGCAGTTGATAATCACCTTGAGCCGATCATCATGGTTGAGGGAACGCCGGCTTGGGCTAGAGCGCCTAGTTATGCCGCAGCCGTGTCGCACTGCCCGAAGCGGAAGCGTGTTCGTGGCCGCTGGGTGCTGCCCGCCTGTTTCGCGCGTGATTTTCCAAACTCATGGGCGCCCAACCCGACTGCGATTCGTGCGATCGCCTCGGTTCTCGCAACTCGATACGACGGCAAGCACACAAATCACTTCAGTTCGAGCCTGCTGCCAAAGGTGACCTATTTCCAAGCGTGGAATGAGCCGAATCTCGCCACTCACCTTCTGCCTCAGCGCTCAGGCCGCAGCCTCGTTGCCCCGCGCCTCTATCGCAATGTACTGAGCAGCTTCAGCTCCGGAGCTAAGGCAGGCGGTCGTAGCTATGTAAAGGTCATCGCCGCCGGTTTAGGGCCAATTGGCACCCCGGGCAGCACTACTCCGCAGCAGTTCACCCGAGAGCTTCTCTGCCTCAAGTCGCGGGGCCGTGCATTTGTGCGTGGACCAGGCTGTTCGAAGCCAGCAATTTTCGACATCTGGGCACAGCACCCGTACGACATTGCCGGAACGCCAGGGCGGCCCCGCGACGCAAAGCTAGGCAACGGCCGGATAGCTGACCTTCCGACGATCAAGTCGCTTATTGCGCGTGCCACTTCGCTTGGGACGGCGCTGCCGCGTCGTAACCACCCACTGTGGGTAACCGAGTTCGATTGGTGGACTAACCCGCCGCGTGGACCGCATGGCTATGGGAAGCCGGCCGGTCTGACAGCCCGTTGGACGACCGATTCGGTTTGGCAAATGTGGTCGGCTGGCGTTTCAACACTCTCATGGTTCAGGCTCCGCGATGACCCGCGTAACTGGCCGGGTGGGCTCTGGTATGCGGCGTCCAGCCCTGAACCTCGATACCTCTCGACGAAGCTGCTTAACGCTGATCGGCCGAAGGCGGTTCTCGCGGCGTTCCGTTGGCCGTTCCGAGTTGTTTCGGGCAGTAGGGCATACGCATGGGGTGTTGTCCCCTGTAGGCAATCGGGCGTCCCAGTTGAGGTATTCCATCGTGCCGGTAATCGATGGCGTCGACTTGCCCGGGCGACGAGCCATGCCTCTGGTGTGTTCACGGTTGCTGTTCCGGTCGGAGGAGCCGGGATTTGGCGCGCAAGCGTTCCGGCGTCCTGCTCCGGCAGCTATCGGATCTCGCCCGAATGGAATAGTCGCTGGCGCTGACTCCGCTGACCCGAGTCGTACAACCGGCTCTTTGACGCGCTTGGCTCGGCTACTGTGACAGGCATGCAACCTGTTAACTGGAGTCGCCGTCCCGACGGGCTTCGTGCCCCAGTGATGGTCTGTGCATTTGGTGGCTGGAATGACGCTGGCGACGCAGCAAGCGATGCGCTTGCTGCGGTA
>JAPLCG010000186.1 GCA_026392385.1 Solirubrobacterales bacterium | reverse complement strand
TGGGTCTCGATTTGCGTTGACAACTCCACGCTTAACTGAGCCAACATCTGTGACGAGCACGTCCGGGCCAACGAGGCTAAGAACCTGCTCAACGATTTGACCCAACTCTGCAACTGGGGCCGCCACAAAGACAACCTCGGCTTGCGCAACGGCATCGGCGAGGCTCGCTGCAGGTGTAAGTGCGCCCCGCTCAGCAGCTGCCGCCAGCGAGTCCGGGTCCGGATCCCAGCCTGTCGCGCTTGCGCCAAGTTTATCTCGCGCGGCGAGCGCCACCGAGCAGCCAATCAATCCTGTCCCGACAATTGCGAGGCGCACCGCGCCGACCCTTAACTAGCGAGTCTGCTGTGGCGCCGCGAGAGTCTTACCCGCAAGGGCAGCGGCCGCAGCGACACGCTCGGCGTACAGGGCAAACTCCGAAGCCTCAAGCTGCTGCGGCCCATCACAGACGGCCGCCTGAGGGTCGGGATGAACCTCAACGATAATTCCATCGGCTCCGACCGCTGCAGCAGCAAGTGAGAGCGGCTCAACAAGATCCCGCCGACCGGCAGCATGGCTTGGATCAACTATCACCGGCAGGTGAGTCATCTCCTTAAGTACTGGAACAGCCATCAAATCGAGTGTAAACCGGTAGGCGGTTTCGAAGGTGCGAATTCCGCGTTCACAGAGAATCACGGCCTCATTTCCCTCCTTGAGGACATATTCAGCAGCCATAAGAAGCTCTCCGAGCGTCGCTGAGAATCCACGCTTGATGATGACCGGACGGCCTGCGCGGCCAAGCTCGGTCAGCAGCGGGTAATTCTGCATATTGCGAGCACCAATCTGAATCACATCGGCAACTTCAAGGACTGCCTCAATATCACGAGCGTCCATCACCTCGGTGACGATCGGCAGACCTGTCTCAGCCTTTGCCTCAGCAAGCAGATCAAGGCCCTCCTGGCCAAGTCCCTGGAAGCTGTAGGGCGATGTCCGTGGCTTGTAAGCGCCGCCGCGGAGCATGCTGCCTCCACCTTCGAGGACTGCCTTGGCTGCAGCCTGCAACTGGTCACGCGACTCAACGGTGCATGGACCAGCGATCAGCGAGAAGTTGTCACCGCCAATCTTCGAACCAGCAATGTCAAGAATTGAATCCTCGCCGTGGCGAATCTGGCGCGAAGAGAGCTTGTATTGCTTGGCAATCGGCACAACGCGATCAACCGACTCAAGCTGTTCAAGACCAAGAGCCTCAACGCGAACATCATGTTCACGATCCCCGATCGCGCCAATAACTGTCAGGGTTTCCCCTGAACTGATGTGGGCATGAGCGCCGGTGCCCTCAATCAGGGCAGCGACCTCTGCAATTTCAGCTTCGCTGGCGGATTCGGTCATCACAACAAGCATTGTTGCCCTAGTCAAGCAGGTTGGACGCGATTCGGCAGTCGCCGCGCGATCACTGTCGCGCTCAGGGCAGCAATTCCCCTAGCGCTGTAACCAATCTCGCTAGTTCCTCAGGAAGTCCGATAGTGATCCTCAGATGTCCGGGACCACCAAGCGGCGTCCCAGCTCTGACGAGAATTTCCCGTTCACGAAGGCTAGTTACAAGCGCCGTTTCATCAACCGCATCGGGCAACTTGACCCAGAGGAAATTTGCCTGCGAATCAGCGCAGTGAAGTCCAAGGGCTTCAAGATCATCGACCAGCTGCTTCCGCGACTCACGAACCTGATCAACGCGCCGGGAGATCTCCTCAGCATGCCTAAGCGCTTCAACTGCACCGGCCTGTGCCGCCGCATTGCAGAAGAACGGCTGGCGAACTTGGTCAAGAGCCACCTTGAGCGCCGGATCAGCACAGAGACCGTAACCAACCCTCAGAGCGGCTAGACCGTAGACCTTCGAGAAGGTTCGGAGTATCAGCAGGTTGCGGTGCTTCTTGAGCAGCTCGATTGTCGCATCGGGATCCTCCTCGCCAACAAACTCGCGATAGGCCTCGTCAAGAACGACGCAAACCTCACTAGGCACCTGTTCAAGGAGCGTTGTCAGCTGAGCAAGGTCGAGCATCGTTCCCGTTGGGTTATTCGGGTTGCAAATGATCAGCATTCGAGTAAGGGGAGTAACAGCAGCGACCAACGCGTCGGCGTCATGGCGCTCGTTGGCGTCAAGTGGCACCTCGACCGCTGTCGCTCCGGAACTCTCAGCCAAGTGTGGGTACATCGAAAAGGCGGGCCATGCGTAGACAACTTCGCGTCCAGGCTCAAGTAGAGCTTCGCCAGCCGCAAGCAGAATGTCGCAGGAGCCGTTGCCAACCGAAATGCAGTCAAGCCCAACACCTGTCGCACCGGCGATTGCCTTTCTCAATCGAGTCGCTGAAGGATCCGGATAGCGGTGAGCCCCAGCCGCAGCCCTTGCAGCCGCTTCGGCGACCTCGGGTAACGGTGCAAATGGGGCCTCATTACTGGCCAACAGCGCAACATGCTCACCAAGCGCATAGCCGTCGGCAGCTGGATACACGCGAATCCGCGCAATCCGGTCCGAAAAGTCGAGTCCGCTCACTGTGCGCTGCCGAGGTCCGGCCGCAGCTGTTGAGCCTTGCCGAGATAGACGTGTTCGGCGACATGGTCATCGGCGGCGTTGTAGTGCACAAGTACGCGGATAACCCTCTCCATCGCTCCGGGAACAGGCATCTCCCTTGCGCAAATCAACGGCACTTGGTCTAATCCAATTTCCCGTGCTGCAGCAGCGGGAAAATCAGCGTCCAAATCCTCGGTCGCAGTGAAAATGCAGCTGATCAGATCGGCTGCCGTGAGTTGGTTGCGAAGTAGCAGCTGCTCAATCAGCTCAGCGGTAGCAGCACTGATCATCTCGGCATCATTTGCCTCGACAACCGTTGCGCCTCTGATCGCGAAAACCCTCATCTCCGGGGATGCTAGCCGCGGCTGGCGGCGTCACGCAGCGCGTCGACCTCTTTTGCACTCAGCCGCCTGTGTCCACCCTCATGGAGGCGACCAATTCTGAGCGGCCCAATTGCTACTCGTTCAAGGGCATTCACAGGGTGACCAACCGCTTCGCACATCCGCCTAACCTGATGATTGCGACCTTCGCGTACCTCAATCTCAATCAGTCCAGCGGCGATTTTATGGACGCGAGCAGGCAGGGTTGGCCCGTCAGCTAGCTCTACACCACCACTCAGCGCTCTTAAAGCAGTTGCTCCAAGCGCGCCGCCGCCAAGCCGTGCTCGGTAAGTCTTTGAGACTTCGTAGCGTGGGTGCGTCAGCAGGTTGGCTAACTCGCCATCGTTTGTGAGCAGGATCAATCCACTCGTCTGAATATCGAGCCGACCGACCGGGAATAGCCTTTCGGGCGAAGCTACAAGTTCAACGACAGTCGGCCGTCCGGCCGGGTCATCGGAAGTTGAGACAACGCCAATTGGTTTGTTCACCGCATAAACAAGCTTTGTCGAAGCCGGTGTGATCTCCGAACCGTCGACGGAGACTCTCTTACTACCGTCAACATCACGGGCAGGATCGGTACATACCTTGCCACCGAGCATGACTCGGCCCTCGCGAATTATTTCCTCCGAACCGCGGCGTGAAGCGATACCAGCCTGTGCGAGGTACTTGCCAAGTCTCATTGGCTGCGAGGATAGGCGCTATGGACCGAGCTTTGATGACTGAGCTACTCGAGGAGCGTGGCGAGCCCTCGTATCGCGCCGCCCAAATCTGGGAGTGGATGGCAGCTGGCGCAAGCGACTACGGGCAAATGAGCAACCTTCCAGCCAGCCTTCGAAGCGAGCTATCGGAGCGAGTTCCTTTTTCAACTTTGACCGTCGTTGACGAAGCCCACTCAAAGGACGGAACGATCAAGGTCCTCTTCACGACAAGCGATGGACGGCCGATCGAAGCCGTGCTGATGCGCTACGGAGATGGGCGCCGATCGATCTGCGTTTCATCGCAGTCAGGTTGCCCGCTGACCTGCACATTCTGCGCTACGGGAACGATGAAGTTCGCCCGCAACCTGACAACCGATGAGATCATCGATCAGGCCCTGCACCTGCGCAGAATCGAGGCCGTTGACCACTGTGTCTTTATGGGAATGGGCGAACCGATGATGAACTTCAACAGTGTTCTTGAGAGCTGCGCGCTACTTCCCGACATCGGGATCACAAATCGCCACACAGCAATCTCAACTGTTGGCTGGGTGCCAGGAATCAAGAGTCTGACCGAGACTCGCTCCGCCGTCAGGCTTGCTCTCTCTCTGCACGCCCCCAACGATGAGCTTCGCTCCCAACTGATGCCGGTCAATGATCGTTATCCGATCGCTGAAGTCCTCGCGGCCTGCGCCGCTCACAGCGCTTCCGTGCGGAGAAAGGTATTTGTCGAATATGTGATGCTCGACGGCGTCAACGACCAGCCTGCTCAAGCTGAGGAACTGGCCGAGCTACTAAACCCCGAGATTTACAAGGTAAAACCGATTCCCTACAACCCAACCGGTTCATACGGTGGTTCGGATCGGGAGACAATCCAAGCCTTCGTCGACACGCTCGCACTCAACGGCCTCAGCGCGACAGTACGACTTACCCGCGGCCAAGACATCGCCGCTGCCTGCGGGCAACTCGCGGCAACCAAGGCAGCGGCGGCCGACGCCGAAGTCCCCTCCTAGCCTTCGTCCCCTGGTGCCGACTCGACTGTCGGCACGTCGCCTGCGGTCGTCAGGCCAACCTCACCATCAAATTCAGACGAGGCGAGATCCTCGGCATCGATCGGCGCTGTTGCGAGCTGTTCGCCGGCGATTGGCTGGCCTGCTCGCTGGGCCCCTATTTCAAGCAGACGCTCTCGCAATGCAGTCTCGATCTCAGGTGATGGGTCCCAAGCTGAGATATCCGGAAGTTCGCTGAGCGACTCGAGACCGAAGAGTCGTAGGAACAGTTCACTAGTCCTGTAGAGAACCGCCCCGAACGGAGATCTTCCAGCCTCTTCGATCAGGCCACGTTCGATCAGCAGCGCAGCCGCGGACTCGGCGTTTACGCCTCGAATGCGTGCGATCTCCGGACGCGATACAGGTTGCAGATAGGCGATTATTGCGAGAGTCTCAGCCTGCGCTGGGGTCAGTGGTGGCGTCCGCGGTGCGGCAAACAGGCGCCGTGCGGAATCCTCCGCCTCCGGATTGCTGG
>JAPLCG010000071.1 GCA_026392385.1 Solirubrobacterales bacterium | reverse complement strand
TGCGCAGCGCAGCGCTACTGGGCGCGGGTGCTGGCGCGGCCTGGTCGCTGCCTGCCTTGGCGCCGCTCGTTCCGGCGCTCGCTCAGGCGCTTGGCGTGCCACGCCGCCGCGATGGCGGCAGTGGGATCGCGCTGACCTTTGATGACGGCCCGCACCCAGTCGGAACCCCGGCAGCACTTGAGGCTCTCGCCACTGCAAATACGACCGCAACCTTCTTCCTCGTCGGCGAGCGAGTTCGTGCCGAACCAGCATTGGCACGGGAGATCGTTGATGCCGGTCACCGTGTGGCGCTGCACTGCGATCGCCACCGCAACGCGCTGCGCCTGACCGGCGCGCAGCTGCGCGATGACATTGCAGCCGCACACGCAACGATCGCCGAGGCAACTGGTGTTAGCTGCACCCTCCAGCGGGCCCCACTTGGCATCTACACGCCTGCTTTTGTGCGTGAGGTTCGCTCCGCAGGTCTAACGCCATGGCTTTGGTCTAAGTGGGGTCGCGACTGGAGGAGGAAGGCAACTGCGGAGACGATTGCAGTCGACGCCACAGCTGACCTGACCGATGGCGATGTTCTTCTGCTTCATGACGGCGACGACTATTCGGCGGCCGGATCACACCTGCGCACTGTTGCCGCGCTACCCGCGATCCTCAACGCCGTTGAAGCGCGTAACCTTGCTGCTGTCGCGCTGCCAATCTGAAGCTCGCACGCGCCACCTTCCACCCATTCCCCGCCGGAGACAAAGTTGACCCCAAGCACCGAACCATCTGCAGCCGGATCGCCCGATTACACAGCATTTGCGATTGGCTTTGACGAACGTGACCGAGCCCGTTTCCACGAACTCTGTGACCGGGTATTTGACAGCAAGCGCTGGTCGGAGGGCCCGCTCAATGCCGAGTTTGAGGCGGCATGGTCAAAGTGGAACGGCGTCGGCTCTGTAGCTACCGGCAGTTGGGCAGGTGGAGCAATGGCGGCGCTCGATTGGATCGGCGTCAAGGGCGAGACGGTTCTCTGTCCATCGAACACTTTTATGGCAACGCCGCTCTCCGTGATCAAGGCCGGTGGAAACGTCCAATTCGTTGATTGCAACCGTGACGACCTCTGTATGTCATTCGAGGACTTTGAGCGCAAGGCAGAGGAGCACAAGCCGAAGGCTGCCTGGCTGGTGCACATCGGTGGCCACATCGCCTTTGAGGTAGAGAAGATCGCCGGCTACTGCAAGGCCAACGGAATCGCCCTGATCGAGGACTGTGCACATGCCCATGGGGCAGACTGGAACGGCAAGCGCCCAGGCTCATGGGGCGACGCTGGCGTCTACAGCTTCTATGCCACAAAAACCGTTTCAACAGGCGAGGGCGGCGTACTCGTTTCCCAGAATGAGGAACTGCTCGAGTTTGCCCGCTCCTATCGCAATTACGGCAAGCCCGACCACCATGTCGATGGGCTCAACTACCGGATGAGCGAGTTCACAGCTGCGCTTGGCCTCGTTCAGGCCGAGCGGCTTGAGGAGATCGTTAGCTGGAAGAACAGGGTTGCGAAAGCTCTGCTTGACCCACTTCACCCAGGCACAAAGCTTGAACTGCCTGACGGAATGACCAGCGGCCTCTACAAGTACATCGTCTTTGAGCAGCTCGAGCGCTCAACTGGGCGCGTCTACGATGAGCCCTGCCACAGAATCATGGGTCATCAAGTTGACCTGCCAAACTGTGATTGGGTCGCAGCCAACCACTCATGCCCACCGCTCTACTACGCGGGTCCACAACTTCCGGAAGGTGTCTAATGAAAGTACTCGTAACTGGAGGCAGCGGATTCATTGCCTCACATGTGATTGACAAGCTTGTCGAGGCCGGCCACGAGGCGGTCAACTATGACCTTCGCCCATCACCATGGCACGGTGACGAGATTCAGTTCTTCGAAGGATCGATTACCGACGCAGCCGCGCTTCAGAGAGCACTTGAGGGTTGCGACGCGGTCGCCCACCTCGCTGCCGCAGCAGATGTCAACGAGGTCAACGCCGACCCGCTCTGGGCAGAAGAGCTCAACGCTCGCGGTAGCGCATGCGTCCTTGAAGCAGCCCGCCAAGCTGGCGTCAAGCGCGTTATCTACGCGTCGACAATCTGGGTCTATCAGGACAACAACGAGCTTGAAATTGATGAGGACGTCAACCCGGCGCTCCCATCGCACCTTTACACGGCTGGCAAGCTTGCTGGCGAGGCTTACTGCACCTCATACAAGTCGCTCTACGACCTTGACTACACAATCCTGCGGTTCGGGATCCCTTACGGCCCGCGCGCCCGTGAGGCAACCGTTCTCGCTCTGTTTGTAAACAAGGCATTCAAGGGTGAGCCGATCACGCTCGCTGGTGGCGGCACACAGACACGACGGTTCGTTTATGTCGAAGACATTGCAGATGCTGTCGTTGCATCGCTGAGGCCTGAGGCTGCGAACAGGATCTACAACCTCGTTGGAAGTGAAGAGACTTCGATCCGCGAGGTAGCTGAGAAGGTTGAAGAGCTGCTTGGCAACACAGAGATCGTGATTACAGAAGGCCGCGCAGGCGATTTTGCCGGAGCTGTAATCAGCGGACAGCGCGCCGCCGATGAACTCGACTGGACCCCACAGACGGACTTTGCTGAGGGCGCCCGTCGTTATGTCGAATGGCGCCGCGAACGCGCGGAGGCAGCAGCGCCGCCAGCGTGAGCACCCAGCAGGCGCCCAAGGTCCTGATTCTCTCCGCCGACATTGGCGAGGGGCATGACGCGCCAGCGCGAGCGATAGTCAGAGAGTTCCGCGAGCAGTACCCGGAGGCTGCAGTATCAGTCGCCAACGGCCTGACGGCAATGGGCGGTGTACTAACCAGCGTTGTTCGCGACGGCTCCGAGGTCTCGTTCAAGTGGTTCCCGTTCCTATTTGAAGTCCAGTATCTACTGATCATGAAGTTGCCTCCGACAAGGTGGCTCGCGCGCAAGCTGTTGACGATGTTCGGAGGGCGACCATTACTGAGGATCGTGCGCGCTCATACGCCCGACCTGATCATTTCGACCTATCCAGGAGTTACGGCAGTACTCGGCGAGCTGCGGCTACGCGGCAAACTAACTACGCCGGTGATCGCAAGCATCACCGATCTTGCTGGCCTCTACTTCTGGGCGCACAAAGGTGTTGACCTGCATGTAGTGACGCATCGCGAATCAACCGAGACGGTTGAAAAGATCGCCGGCTCAGGATCGGTACGTTGGGGTCAACCGCCTACGACCCCTGCGTTTCTAGACCCTCCCACACGCGAGGCTGCTCGAACTGAGCTTGGTCTCCCAACCAGTGGTGAGGTGATCATCATCTCCGGCGGTGGTTGGGGCGTCGGCGATGTAACCGGCGGAATTGAAATTGCACTTGAACGACCGAACGCCCAAGTGGTCGTCCTCTGCGGTCGCAACGAAGCAGTTAAGTCAACAGTTGCCAAACGGTTTGCTGGTGAGCAGCGACTGACAATCGTAGGTTTCACTGACCGGATGGCCACTTACCTGTCGGCCGGTGATGTGCTGGTTCACGCAACCGGTGGATTGACTGCACTTGAGGCAATGATCTGCGGAACTCAGGTGATCTCCTACGGCTTTGGCGTCGGTCATGTACGCGAAAACAATCGCGCCTATCTGCGACTCGGGCTTGCTCAGGTCGTTAAGCGCAGGCCTCAGCTCGCCGCTGCAATTGACACGGCACTTGAACAACGACTGCCCCGCGACCCTCGCTACGCACAGCTGCCATCAACGGCAGAGTTAGCTGTCGAAAATGATCGTTGGGTCAGCCCAACACCAACTTGGCGGCTGCTGCTTCAACGGGCGGCGATTGGTCTAGGTGTCGCAGCCGTCGTCCTCTGGCTGGCGCTTGGCAGCGGACTTGGCATCAACCTGATCGGCGGTCCACTGCGGATCAAGGTGGCGACCTCGCTCCCGACCAGCCAGCCGCTCGTTGGGGTGATCCTTGACGCGCCGCAATCACAGTTGACTTCAGCCAGCGGCGAAGCCAAGGCACGAGGTCTTGCCGTGTCGGTTGCAGTCGATAAGCCTCCAAGCTCCGACGTCGTATCCCGGATCCGAAGTCTCGGCTCGGAACCAATGCCACGCCTGCAGCGCTCCGGTGCGTTCCGCTGGATCGCCACACGCTCACGACTTAAGCGGCTGGTCAGGCAGCTTAGCCTTGGTAAGCCGTTCCCATATCAGCCGCCAGACAGCGGCTTCTCTGTTGGTGAATATGAAGCAGCGAAGCGAGTTGGTGGGCGGCCAGTGCGCGGGCAAGTCCAGATCGAGGCTGGCTCAACAATCGGGACGCTGACGGCTGGCGAGCTGGTTGAAGTTCACCTTGACGGCAGCAGCGGCTCGCTCAAGGCTCTTGACGAACTATCGCTTGCACTCCGCAGTCAGAAGCTGCGTGGCGCACCTGTCTCCACCCTGCTCAACAGCAAGTAGCCAAGGCGGCACCGATCAGGCTTGACCTACTTACTGAGGGTCGTATAAGTTTCTCTGATTGATTATCACTTCAAGCTTGGAGGATTAAATTGAGCCGTCAGCGCCCCCGTACCCGAGTTGCATTCCTTGCAGCAGCATCGGTTGTAGCGATGCTTGCCGTAGCCCCATCGGCAATGGCTGCCAACAACTTCCTGCTCGATACCTCCCTCGGAGCGATTGCGGTCGGTTCAAGCCCTGACGCAATCACCGTTGACAAATCCGGCAACATCTGGGCAGCCAACGATGGTGATGGTCCCGGTGGCGGCACACTCTCAGTCATCAGTGGCACAACCCACAAAGTGATCCGCACGATCACAAGCGGCAGCCACCCGGATGGAGTTGTCTTTTCGAGCGACGGAAAGACCGCTTGGGTCATCAATGACGACCTCGCTCGAGTCGCACAGATCAATGTTGCGACAGGAACGGTTACTAAGACGATCAAGGTTGGCAATGATCCTTATGGTCTCGCTATCAGCCCTGACTTCAAGTTCCTCTACACGGCAAATAGCTCTAGTAACAGCGTTTCAGTCATCAACATTGGCACTTGGAAGATCGCCAAGACTGTGACCGTCGGTAAAGCTCCGTTCGACGTCTACGCAACATCCAGTTATGTCTTCGTTGCCAACCACGACAGCAACAACATGTCGGTGATCAAGACCTCAACCAATACTGTCTATAAGACGGTTGTTGTCAGCACCAACCCCTACGCCGTAGTTGTCAACCCAGCCAAGACAACTGCCTATGTGAGCAATGAGGGTGGCAAGTCGGTTTCCGTTGTTTCGCTCAGCAGCTGGACTCAGACAAAGAAGATCACGGTCGGCTCCAACCCATGGGGCATCGCTCTCTGCGGTACCGGTACGAATGCTGGCAAGTACCTGTTTGTTCCGAACAATGTTGGCAAGAGCGTCTCCGTGATCACGACCGCCAATAACACTGTTGTGAAGACAATCTCATTACCTGATGCTCCCAACGCAATCAGCTGCGGAAAGGCCGGGATTCACACCGAAGTCTGGGTCGCAAACGGTGAAGCAAACAACGTCCGCCGCATCTACCTCGGCCCCTGAGCCGAGGTAGCGAAGCCACCGATCAGCGTTACCCGCTCGGAGGTCCTAGTGGGGCCGAAATGCGACCCTAGTGGCGGAAGTGGCGGCGGCCGGTCATCACGAGCACAACGCCGGCTTCGT
>JAPLCG010000128.1 GCA_026392385.1 Solirubrobacterales bacterium | reverse complement strand
GTTCCAACCCAATCATCATTCGCTGAATGCCCATCTGGTCTCGAAATGGTTGCGATCGATGGCGGTGAGTTTGAGGTTGGTAGCGACACGCGCAGATTCGCTTATGACAACGAACGCCCCCGCCACCGAATGGAAGTCGAGAGCTTTGAGATTGGTCGCTACCCAGTAACCAACGGAGACTGGATCGAGTTCATTGAGGCTGGTGGCTATCAACGTGATGAACTCTGGAGCAGTGAAGGTCTTGCGCTTCGCTCGGCGCTAAGCGGCGATCACCCTGGCGGCTGGCAACCCGACGGCAGCGGCGGCTGGCTTGAGTGGCGCTCTGCTGGCTTTGAAAGGGTCAACGCCTCCCACCCCGTAATCCACATCAGCTGCATTGAAGCTGAAGCGTTCGCACGTCTACACGGCGGACGGCTGCCGACCGAATTTGAGTGGGAGTACGCAGCCTGTTGGGATCCATCCGATGGAACCCAGCGACCACAACCGTGGGGCGACAAACCGCCCTCAGCTGAGCTAGCGACTATCGACCATCTTCACCGCGGAACTAGCGCATGTCGCGATTCGAGTGGCAGCTCGCCATCCGGTCTCGTAGAGACGATCGGCAACTCTTGGGAGTGGACATCCAGCAAATTTGCTGCCTACCCGAACTTCAGTTGGCACCCATATGAGGACTACTCGGTCCCATTCTTTGACGGTTCGTATCGGGTTCTCCGAGGAGCCTCATGGGCAACTGGAGCCCGCTGCGCATCGCCACAATTCCGTAACTGGGATTACCCAGCACGTCGGCAAATCTTCTCCGGCATGAGGCTCGCTAGGCGGGGTGCAGGATGACCCTCAGCGCAGAACCAGTTATTGAAGTGCTCCTGCCTGCAGGTGGCGATCGGACTCTGCCGCAAGACACCCGCATTGGCCTCAGCGCCGACCCGAAGTCGATTCCACCGAAGCACTTCTACGACGAAGTCGGCTCAGAGCTGTTTGAGCAGATAACGGAACTTCCCTCCTATTACCCAACGCGCGCCGAGCGCGAAATCTTGATTAGCCGTGGCGCTGAATTAGCGGCCCTGACTGAAACCAGCGACTTGGTTGAGCTTGGTTCAGGCTCTGCTGACAAGGCCTTGCTGCTGATCGAACCGATGCTCGCTACGGGCGGACTGCAGCGCTACCTAGGTGTAGATGTGTCCGAATCAGCATTGCGTTCAGCACTCAAAACAATCAATTCAATTCATCCGGAACTTCAAGTGCGCGGTGCAGTCGCTGACATGACGCGCCAGTTGGCGGCACTCCCGCCCGCGGTCGGGCGCCGCTCGGTGGCGCTGCTTGGCGGCACGGTTGGCAATTTCCCCGAACAGCCGCGGCGCCGGCTGCTGAAGGCGATCGCCGATCTTGCCGGGCCAGATGGACGGGTGATCATCGGCTTTGACAAGGTCAAGGATCCGGCGATCCTCGTCGCCGCCTACGACGAGCCTGAAGGCGTAACGGCACGATTCAACCTCAACCTTTTGACGATCATCAACCGTGAGCTAGGCGCAGATTTCAACCCGGCTGACTTTGAGCATGTTGCACTCTGGAACGAAGACGAGGAGTGGATCGAGATGCGGCTGCGCGCCCGTCGCCCGATTAGCGTTGCGATCGATGGACTGGGTGTCAGCTTCGAGTTCGCAGCCGGCGAAGAGATCCTCACTGAGACGAGTGCGAAGTTCACTCGCCAGAGCGTTTCAGATGATCTGACCTCTGCGGGCATGGAGATCTGCGGATGGTTTGAAGACTCCGAGTCACGCTTTGCATTGGCGGTCGCCAAACCAATGCCAGCCGCCGCTCAGTAGCGTCCATTAGATGGAACTCAAAGATCGTTCAACCCTTGTTGCCGGTGGAGCCTCAGGCCTCGGCGCCGCGACTGTCCGCGCCATTCACTCCGAAGGTGCCGTCGTAACGATTGCCGACCGCGACCTTGAGCGCGGCAAAGCGCTCGCTGACGAACTCGGTGAGCGTGCACACTTCGCACATGCCGATGTCACCGACGCGAGCAGTGTCGAAGCCGCTGTCGCACAGGCGGCTGCGCTACCTGGCGGTTTGCGAGTGAGCGTCTGTTGCGCAGGAATCGGTTGGGCTGAGAGGACCGCGAGCAAACACGGTGCACACAGCCAGCAGCCGTTCGAGACGGTCATTGGAGTGAACCTGATCGGCACCTTCAATGTGATGCGCTACGCGGCAGCCGCAATGCTGACCAACGAGCCGCAAGGGCCGAACTCTGAGCGCGGAGTGATCATCAACACGGCATCAATTGCAGCATTTGATGGACAGATCGGCCAGCTTGCGTACGCCGCATCGAAGGGAGGGGTCGTGGCAATGACACTGCCAGCCGCCCGCGACCTCTCGCGCGAATCGATCCGGGTTTGCACGATCGCACCGGGCCTCTTTGATACGCCGCTGCTCGCGTCACTGCCGGAACCGGCACGACAGAGCCTTGGTGCCACGGTTCCCTATCCAGCGCGACTTGGCGACCCAGCTGAGTACGCTCAGCTCGCACTTTCGATCGTTGCCAACGGCTATCTGAACGGTGAGACAATCCGGCTTGATGCCGGCTTACGGATGGCACCCAAGTAGTCGGCAACCGCACCCGACACTACTGGCGCGGTGTCTTTGCAACCTTCAGATCAAACTTTGCCTTGTCGGTCTTACTATCGACGCTCGTCACCGTAACTGTCACGTCATAGACCTTCGCCGGAGCGGTCCCCAGCGAGCAGGTGATTGTCGCGCCGACCTCGGCCTTGAGATCGTCAGGGCAGCTGAGCTTCGGCGCGTTAGCAACTGGTATTCCAGCGTTGGCCGCCAGCTGCTGAATACCTTGCGTCTCAACATCCTCCTTCGAGACCGTCTTCTGCGAGCCGATTGATGCCGAGCAGGCACTTAACGCCAGCATCGCGCTGATCGCCGCGATCATCAGCGGAGCGCTTCTGCGAATTTGAGATTTATCAATCATCTTTTAGAGGACATCCGTTGGTCCAGTGCTGGGTGCGGGTGGCGTAGGCGGTGGCGTAGGCGGTGCAGCAGGCGGTGCAGCAGGCGGCTGCGGAGGCGAGACAAACACCGCCGGATGCTGCGCCGCTGCGACTCTTGCGGCCGCCTCCGGGTTAACCTCGCGCTCAAGCGCAAGCTGATCGCGAGTGTTCTCAAAGATGCGGAAGAAAACCGAGATCAACTCAAACACGACGCGATAAATGAGCGTGTAGAAGAACAGGAGTATCGGCCCAAGGATTAGTAGCCAGAGGATTCCAAGCGCGGTGTTCCCACCTCCGGACTCTTGAACATTTCCGTTGATGTCGATCGTCGTTGTTGTATCGCCGCCCGCGAATATTGAGACCGCAATGACGAGGTAGGCAACGACAAGAAATACGAGCGTGATCACATAGAGAACTTTGATCACCCGCGTCGTTATGAATGATGTGAATGACAGATCAAACAGTGATGCGAAGAATCCTTTTTGCACGAAAACCTCCCAGTCTTTTTACTTAAAGCTAATTAGACCACAGGACTTGCTATTCCGCCACAAAAGACTGTTGCGGCCAAATCTACAGCCGCAACAGTCATTCGCTAGAAGCGGTGACGGGACTACTGAGAGGTAGTGTCCTCAGCGGCAGTTGTGTCTTCTGCCGAACTCGTATCTCCAGGAGTGGCCGCAGCTGGGTCGACCGAATCCCATGTGAATGTTCCCTTGTTGGTTGAGCTATCCCATGTCTTGATGACTGCTGTCCCTTCAACTGGCTTGCCGTCTACAGTCACAGTGCAGGCCTGCTTGGCACCAACCTTGCCCTCCAAATCTCCGTCGCACTTGACTGTTACATCACCTTCGTACTTAGCCTTGACCTGCGAAGCAATCGTCTTCTCAACATCTGCTTGCGGGACGCTGCTGCTGCCAGAAGAACAGGCGCCGAGTGCGAAGACTGGCACGACTGCAGCGAGCGCTAGCCATCGAGCAGACAACCGCTTACGTTCGGTTGATTTCATAGTTACTTTGCCTCCAGATTATTAAACGACAGTGCGAGTCACGAGAACTCAACCAGATCTGTCGGCGTTAAACCTCTTCTAGCTACGGTCCGTCCGTTCCACCGAGCTGCTTCGAGATCTGTCGAGAGCGATTGGTCGGCTTGAGCAGGTAGACGCGAGCACATCCGAAGCGCCAGCTGCGTTCGATCAGCGGCCCGATAAGAGACGTAAGGTCGGGTGCGCCGCCGCGCCAGCCTCCGCACTCCTCATAGATGAACCGAGCTCCAGTTGAATTTACGAACCGCTGCGACTCGCGCACAACAATTGGATTGGCTGGCTTGCCGCTCATATTTGTCAGGTAGGCATTGAATAACAGTTGGTTCACACGCCGACTGCGCTGTTCGAAATCCGGAGTCCACGAATGAGTGCCGACGAATACATCACGGCCGGCATAGGCGGGTACAAGCAGCCCCGCGTAGCCGTTGGCCAGTACCCCACCGGGATGTGGACTGGTTTCGATTAGCCGCAAGGCTTCGCGTTCACCGTCCCGGAACTCATACGGGAAGATGCGCGTGTTTATGTTGTCGCGAGCGATTCCCAGTCTGTGGATTGCCCCAGGAATTGTCAGAACGAGAACGGCCGGCAGCACCCACCACCAGCGTGGCTTGGGGAGCCAAGTCGGTCGCCAAGTTGTCATTCCCTGCACAGCCAGAACCGCAAGAGGAACTGACAGTCCTTGTACAGAGTGAAACGGGAAGGTTCCAAACGGCTGCAGATAAACGACCAATACTGCGAGCGGCCAGATCCTGACAGCCGTCTGCTGCCAGTCATTGCCCGCTCGGCGCAGGGCTGGCAGGGCAGCAATTAACAGCGGCCCAATGCAGATTAATACGGCCCACCACGACCAATCCCAGTCCGGATTCGCCCCAGCTGCATTTGCCTGCCCGGCAAGCTTCCAGGCGGAATCGCTGCGCTGGAGGAGCGCGTAATAGATGGCCGGCACAAGTCCGAGCAGCGCGATCCACAGGAGCGACCAGCGCGGCACAACTCTGTGGCGCGCCCAGCGCCACACCTCAACCCCGGCAACAATCAACAGCAGCTCAGCGCCCTGCCAAGGCTGGACCCAGCTGATGAACATCGCCCCGAGCGCGCAGCTGGCCAGCAGCCATGGTCGCTGTCCTTCGCGTGACTTCTCCACCCCTAAGAGCACTAGCGGCACAAGGAAAATCGCAACCACTGCGACCTCATAGCCGACCAACTGCTGCCCTGGCCAAATCTCCGAACTTATGAAGTCGAGGTTGTAGCGAAGCCGATATCCAGCACCAAACCAGCCCAACAGTGTGCTTGCTGGAACGATCAGGAACAGTGCTAGTGCCAGTGCGGTCCTAGCAGGCCAAACAGCCGCGGTCAGTCGACGCGTGTACTGACGCGCGCCAAGGAACGCGACGATTACAGCAATCGGCTTCCAGATAGCTGCAACAGAGAGCGCAATTGGGATTCCAAACAGGCGGTGGCCGAGCCCGGAAAGTAGATACGACGGATGCAGGAAGTCGCGAGTGTCAGGCGCGAGGTCAAAGCGGTCAGCGATCAGACCATGCGCACCGGCCTGCCTGACCCATGAGAGGTACTGAAGCTGATCAACCGGGAAAAGCCCGTCACCTCCAGTTATCGCGCCGCCACTCCTGATCAGCAGCGGACCAATCACTGCTACTGAGAGCAGCGCGACAAGGCTGAGCATTAGCCAGTCGAACCAATCAAACCCAAAGCGCGTGCGCATCGAGGCGGACTGTACCCCTGCTCCCACACCAATCGGCTTCTACCGGCGCCCGCCAACCTTGCATCGGGAGCGCAAACCGGGTCACTGTGTAATTGTGCGAGCCGAAATCAATGAACTACGAACGCCTCTACAGCTACCGATTCCGCGACATTGACCAGCAACTGCGCGCCGATGTTTGGATTGACATCGCCAACTTCATGCGCGGCAAGCTCGGCAACCCGCGCGCCGTGCTTGATCCCGCCGCTGGCAGAGGCGAGTTCATCAATGCGGTCGATGCCGAGGAGCGCTGGGCCGTTGACATGGTCGAGTACCCGGAAGGCACTCACGATAAGGGCGTCAACGTCGTCGTATCCGACATCTTTGATGCCAACCTGCCAAATGACCACTTCGATGGGATCTTCATCTCGAACTTCCTTGAGCACCTAACTACCCAGGAGTCGGTCAGTGTCTTCCTCGAGAAGATGCACGCGGTTTCAAAGCCGGGCGGCCGGATAGCGATTATGGGGCCCAACTTCCGATACTGCGCAAAGCAGTACTTCAACTGCGCCGATCACACGCTGATCTTTGACCACGGCGCGATCGCCGAACACCTCTACGCCGCGGGCTTTGAGGTCGAAGAGGTAATCCCCCGCTTCCTCCCTTACTCGTTCCGCCAGAGACTGCCAGCATCGCGCGAGGCAACGCGCGCTTACTTGCGCTTCCCGCCTGCATGGAGACTGCTTGGTAAACAGTTCCTGCTGGTTGGTCGCGCGTGACCGCAGCCGCGCTCGAAGCCTTCGCAGCAAAACGTTTCAGGCCGCTAGCGGCGCTCGTCGGCGCTAGCGGCGCGCTACTGACCTTCCTGGTGAGCAGCAGATCAGGCTTTTACCACGATGACCTGATCAACCTCGGCGAGGCCCGTGACCGAGGCCTGACGCTGAATGCGGTTCTTCATCCGGTCACTGAGGCTCACCTCATGCCCGTCCACCGCTTTCTCAACTGGCTGATCCTTGAGCTCGGAGCGCACTGGTGGATGGCCGCGCTTTTCTGCTCTGTGATGGTCGGTATCGCAGTCGTGCTGATTGCCCTAGTTGTCAGAGAAATAAGTGATACCGCGAGTGTCGCACTTGTTGTCGCCGCGATCATCGGAACCTCAATGGTCTACCTACGCGTTTCGCTCTGGTGGACGGAGGCGATCGGAGAGTTTCCGGCAACTGCTCTAACGATGGTCATGATCCTCGCTGCCCTCCGCTGGGACCGGTCCCGCTCAAGAAAGGCGCTCGCCTTCAGCGGTCTAGCCCTGCTGCTTGCACTGCTCTCTTTCGACAAGTACTTCACGATGATCGCCCCTGCGGCAGCTGTTATGGCGCTCGGACTCTCCGATCAACGTGAAATCGACTGGCAGCAGTTCAAGTCGCGAATCCGCTCGCTTGCGCCGCTGCTTGCAGTCTGGTTTGGGACTGTCGCGATCTACCTGATCGCATCGGTAATCGCCATCCGGGCGGTTGGATTCGGACTAGCGAGCACTGCAACTCAGGCCAGCTTCCGCGCCTACGCGAACTTCATGCTCAAGTGGTGGGAGCACAGCGTTCCCGCCTCGCTGATAAATGTGACGCCGTCGCTCGGCCGCGGCGATCTACCTGGCCTAGTCGTGCTGGTTGGACTTGCGATCGGCACGATCCGCGGCTCGCGGGCTTGGATGCTGTGGGCAGCCGCCATAGCGGTGATCGTTGGTAATTCGCTGGTACTTGCAGTTGGCCGGCTTTCGACTGCCGCGCTCGCGATCGTTTACGACCCTCGCTACCAGGACCTCACGTTGCTGACTCTCGCTCTTCTAGTGCCTGCCGCTTGGCGAGCCTCTGGCAGGCCTTTCCCGCGCGGCGGTAGGCGCCTCTGGCTGACACTCTCGGCGATCTGCGCGCTAGCTGCTATCTGGCTTTACAACGGGCAGCAAGCAACCCGTGAACAGGTTGGGATCGTTACCGGAGCCGCAGAGTACGCGGAGCGACTCAACTCAACGCTAACTGAACTTAGTAAGAGCCATAAAGACTTAACCCTGCTTGATGAGCGGGCTTCAAACACCATTGTTGGACGCTTTGTTGAAGACCCCTACGATCGCCTCTCCAATGTCGCTGACCTGCTCGCACCCGATGTCCATCTGACAGCGAACCAATTGACCGGCACACCGGTAAGAGTTGCCCTAAATGGTGCCGCATCGCTGGTTTCAGCGAGAGCTCCACTTGGCTTCCTGCCGCCGCTCGCCCAGTGCGGATACTCATCTCCTAAGTCAATGTGGCTGAGCACGACGGCGAGCCCGTTCACAGCAGCCTTATTCGTGCCTAAGCCGTTACAGAGCCCATTTGGGCGGATCCTATTAACGGTCCGGCTGCGAGCAACGAACGGTCGCGGCACGATTGCCGTTACTTCCTATGGCGCCCGGTTCCCCGCCCTCACAGCGCCACTAGCTGAGCACCGCGATGGTCTGAGGCTGCTGATTCCAGCGAGATCCTCGGCGATTTTGATTCAGCTTTGGGGCGGAGCAGCTGGCTGCATATCCGGCGTGGAGGCTGCACGACTCGGATAGTGTCAATAAACGATGCGTCCGCCCCGCAATTTCCAACAGCTTGCGGTTGCACCCCGAGTCTCAGCCTGCTGCGCAATGATTATTTGTTTGATGGTGCTGCTCGCCGCGTCAATTGATGCGGACGCCAGCACTGCTCGCCGACCGCTACTGCCAGTGCCATCTAGTACTGATGTTGATCGAGGCGTCTTTGCAAATCCGGGCAATTCAGTTCCAGCTAGCCGCTGGGATGGGTACCGGCGCCGCCTCGCTCACGCCGCACGAGTGATCCCCAGCGGCGCCTACGGAAAGCTGTTCGATGCTGGCGGAGGCACGATGGTTCGCATCAGCATGTCGAGCAGCTACTCAACTGGCCCAGACGATGACGCGGCGCTCCAAACTTGGGCTGACCTGGCCGGATCAATGCTTCACGGCAGCGAGCTTTCACGACTGAAGGTTTACATGGCGCCAAGTGATGAGGTTCAGAGCTCGCGATTTTGTGGGCGGGATGCACTCGGCTGCTACTTCCCTTCAAGTGAGGAAATGATCGTCTCCGACCACGGCGAATCCGGCGGGCCAAGTCCACAGGCCATCTTTGCCCATGAGTACGGTCATCACATTGCTCGTAACCGCAGCAACTATCCATGGTCGGCAAGTGACTGGGGACCGAAGCGCTGGGCGACTCGCTTGCGCATCTGTCAGGGGGTTCGAGCGGGCCGATTCTTCCCGAATGACGAAGGTTCGAACTATGACCTAAACCCCTCGGAGGGTTGGGCTGAGGCTTATCGCGTAGCCAACGGTTACGAAACGAGCAGTTGGGACATTGTCGCCAACATCTTCCGCCCAAATAAGCAGTCGACGGCCGTGATCCGTGAAGATGTCAGTTCGCCGTTTCGGCGGGCTACGGTCGTTTGGCGAACAGTTAACTTCAGCCCGAAGCTGCGGCAACGCGAACTTGGCCTCAGCTTCCCACTTGATGGGCGGGTTACGGTTCACGCGAAGGGACGCGGCATTGATCCCGACCTGAGCCTGCTCGGCATTACAAGGGTTCGCCGCGTAATCGCGCGCTCGAGTCGTTACGGAATACGCGACGCACTCAGCAATGATGCCTGTGGCTACGACTCAATCAGGGTCCGTGTCCGAAGTAAGACGGCCCGCAGCGGAAGTGTCACGCTAAGTGTTAGCCGACCGGTTGGCTGACCGTGTTACCACCCACCCCACAAGATGCCGGTTAGGCTGAAGTCAACTTGGTATTTCTACTCTGCCTGATCATATTTCTTACGCTCTTCGCGCTGATCGGTCTGGCAATCAGCGCGGCAATGGCTATTGGGGCTATCGCGATCGTGGTACTAATAATCACCTTCGTCTTTGCGCTAATAATCACCTTCATCTTTGCGCTCGTCTTCCGCCGCCAGCCTTAGGCCGAAGCTCTAGCGCTAGCGCGGAGCAACCCACACCAGCATCAGCGGGACGCGGAAAGTCGCTTCAACCGCCAGCGTCTCGGCTACGCTCGACCTATGATCGAGACACCAGCCTGATCGCTACGAAAAGATGACCATGAAACTCGAAGGAATGCACCACATCACGATGATCACCGGTGACGCCCGGAGGAATGTCGACTTCTATGCAGATGTACTCGCCCTCAGGATGGTCAAAAAGACAGTTAACTTCGATGCTCCTCAGGCGTACCACCTCTACTTCGGCGATGAGCAGGGATCACCCGGTTCGATTCTGACTTGGTTCGAGTTCCCCGGAGCGCCTCCTGGCAATCCGGGAGCAGGGATGGTCCACACGATCCAGCTAGGGGTTCGATCGGCAGAGTCACTTGAGTTCTGGAATAAGCGTCTTGCCGACAGCGGCTACCCAACCGAATCGCTAGATGGAGTGCTTCGATTCCAAGACTTTGAGGGCCTTCAGTACGAACTTGTTATCGCAGACCCGAGCAATCCAGTTTTGCAAGCCCGCCATCCTGAGATTCCAGTGGAACATGCGCTGACTGGAGTCCAAGGCGTGAGAGCGTTCGCATCCGAGGAACTCAACTCAGACCGCGACCTGCTGGTCGATGGGCTTGGTTTCACAGAGGTTGGAATTGGCGAATACTTGGTTGAGGGCGACGACACACGCTTCCGTTTCGGCTATGACCAACACCCTGGCTATGGGGGTCGTGAGGGAACCGGGACGGTGCACCACATCGCCTGGCATTCCCGTGACGAGGACCACGAGGCATGGCGTGAGCGGGCGGGCGAGGCCGGTCAAAGCGTGACCCCGGTAATCGACCGCGACTACTTCAATGCAATCTACTTTCGCCAACCACAGGGGATTCTCTTCGAGATCGCGACTACCTCGCCAGGCTTCGCAGTTGATGAGGACCCGGCGCACCTCGGCGAGCAACTGAGGCTGCCAACGCAACACGAACCAATGCGTGCTCAGCTTGAAAGCCTGCTGGACCCGCTGGTGAACCCGCGGGCAGCAGCGCCACTCGATTGATGACATCGAGCTTCCGGCATCAAGAGACGGAGCGGACGATCGCCTTTGGTCGCGGCGCGCTTGACAGTTCGCTCGACCTGTTGGGAGACGGATTCACGCTGCTGACAACCGAACAGGCGTCGAAAGCCGCCCCGGCCGTCACAGCACTGGCAAAAGAAGTGATCACCGTCCCGCCGGGCTTGGTAGAGGAGATTGCCGAAGCGCTGAGGCCACTGCCGGTGGACCGCGGACTTGTTGCCCTTGGCGGCGGACGAGTTATAGATGTAGCTAAGGCGCTAGCTGCTGCCGATGGTCTTAGCGGTCTGGCCGCGATCCCAACCACTTTGTCAGGCGCGGAAATGACCGGGAGGCATCGTCAGATTGCTGGCATTCCGGCGAATACGCCTTACGTCCGACCGGCGGTCGTAATCAACGATCCTTCCCTGAGCGCATCGCAGGCAGTTCCAGACCTAGCCGCGAGTAGCGCCAACGCCCTTGGCCACGCGATCACCGCTGTGTTAAGCGATCGCTCAACACCCTTCGCGCGTGCTGTTGGCTCTGAGGCATTGCGAAGCATCTGCACTGGGTGGTCGGGAAGCGAACCAGACCGGGATTCGCTTGCCCTCGGCGCACTACTTGCTGGCTGGGCAGTTGACAAGAGCGGCCTCGGTCTCCATCACGCAATGGCACAAACCGCGGTTCGCGCAGCTTCAATAGGGCATGCCGAGGCAAACGCGGCACTGCTTCCAGCTACGATCAGCGCCATCCGGCGACGTCGTCCGAAGGAACTCTCCGACATTGATCAGTTGCTCGGCGAGCAACTTGAAGTGCTGGCACAGGGACTCGCCGTCCAAGCCGGCGGCGCAGGCCTTGGCGCCATCGGAACGGACGCAGCACTGCGTGACCAGGCTGTTGAAACAGTTCTCTCTCGGGCTGAGATCGGGTTTATCGCCCCCGCCCCAGATCGCGCTGAGCTCGCTGAGATCTACATCTCAGCCGCAGGTTGACGCTTCTGTCAAGCATCAATGCGATTCCAGCTGTGCGCGGATGATCGGATGACCTGCATGGCGCAGATAGCTAGCTGGGCAAACGATCGAGCCTCTGCGCCCAACGGCTGGCCTCGCTAACCAAGCTCAAGGCTGGTGACCCCAAATATGCGATCAAGCGGCAGACGAGGATCTTCACCCCGATAGATCCGCGCGGTCTCGAACCCGGGAGCGAATCCGAGCGACTTGACCAAGTCGACTGCCGCACTATTTGGCAGCGGGACATCAATCCCGATCTCTCGGGTGGAGCCCTCGCCCAGCCCGATCAGAAGTTCTCTTGCAATCTCTTGACTGTCCGCGAACAGCGGCCCGACACGGTCAATGCCGTCTGACGGGCGGATTACTCCAAACCCAACTATCGCTCCAGCCGCGTTGATAGCAACAAGTGAGCGTCGATCGACATGCGCGATCCACTGCCTGAGAAAATCAGATCTTCTCCCAAAGAAGTTTGACGCGTCGTAATCGGCAACTGCACTCAGCTCAACCTCAGTCGCTTTAACCAACTCACAGCTGGCAGGCTCACTCGCAGGCGGCAACCCGACGAACCTAATGTTTCTGTAGGCGGCAACAAAGCCGTAACGCTCGTAGTTGGCAAGTTGCTCGAGAACCGCATCGCCGCCTAGCACCAAACCGTCGAGCTGCTGCCACACCTGCGTCCAGAGCTGAAGCCCTAAGCCGGTCTTCCGATGATCCGGCCGCACGATGTAGAAGCCCATGAAGTGGACGCCACCCGGGTAGCCAACCGCGGACAGCGAAGCGATCATCTCTCCGTCCAGCTCAAGCGCCCAGAACCCATCGGGGTCGGCAGCAAAGAATGCTGCCGCATCTCCCTTACCGGGCCCCCACCCCTCGACCTGCGCCCACTCGAGTGCAAGCTCGAGATCAGAAAGGTTCATCTTCCTTACGACTGGAGTCACTGCGCTGCGATCCTCGCCTCGCTCGGGTGGTCAGAAGCGATCCAAACCCTAGTGCTCACATCACCAGAGCAACAACAAGGCCTGCCCTGCTCGCAACATTCACAAACAGGACAGGCCATTTGAAGACCGTAATGCTGGAGGTAGGCTTTACTTAAGCGACTCAACAACCATCGCTTCGCCCTGGCCCTGAGCGACACACATTGTCTCAACGCCGTAGCGCCCACCGCTTGACTCAAGATCATTGAGCAGCGTTGCCATCATCCGCACGCCGGTCATTCCAAATGGGTGACCGAGTGCAATTGCTCCGCCGTTCGGGTTGAGCTTCGCCATGTCGATTCCGCACTCATCGGCAATTGGAATCACCTGAGCAGCGAAGGCCTCGTTCAGCTCAACAACATCAATGTCGTCGATCGTCAACTCGGCGCGCTCAAGTGCCTTCTTGATTGCTCCAATCGGTGCAACTCCCATGTACTCAGGCTCGTTACCCCAAGTTGCGGCGCTGATGATCCGTGCGCGTGGCTTGAGACCAAGTTCAGCGGCCTTCTCGGCGCTCATGATCAGGCAGGCTGCTGCTCCATCATTAAGTGGGCAAGCATTGCCGGCTGTAACGCTGCCACCCTCGCGGAAGGCTGGCTCGAGCGTCGCGAGCTTCTCCACTGTTGAGCTGGCACGCGGGCCGTCGTCCTTGCTTACGACAGTTCCGTCAGCGAGTGTTACAGGCACGATCTCGCGGTCGAAGAACCCTGACTCCTGAGCAGCAACGGCAAGCTCCTGACTCCGCTGTGCGTACTCGTCCTGCTGCTGGCGGGTGACTCCATAGCGCTCCGCGACATTTTCGGCCGTCACTCCCATTGAGATGTATGCATCTGGCTGACCCGGCTCCTTGCCCTGCAGAGCCTCGTTCCAATCCCCTGGATGACTGGCCTCCCGGGCAGCGTTGTAACGCGATACGAACTCAACGCCAGCTGCGATGTAGACATCACCCTGTCCGGCAACGATGTTGTTGGCAGCTGCACGGATCGCCTCAAGGCCTGATGCGCAGTAGCGGGAAACAGTGTGCCCGGTGGTTGCATCAGTCAGCTTCTCCGAGAGAAGCACCGCGATACGGCCAATGTTGTTTGCCTGCAAACCCTGTGGAAGGCCACAACCGCAAATCACCTCTTCAACAAGAGCGGGATCGAGGCCGGGATTACGCTCGAGCAGCTGGTCGATGACAAAAGCTGCCGTCTCATCGGGCCGAAGACTGGCGAGTGAACCCTTGAAGGCGCGGCCAATTGGCGTGCGGACTACATCGACGATGACTGCTTCTGGCATTTGAATCTCCTTGTTTCTTTGGTGAGGGAGTTGGATCAGCTGGTAACTGCGCGACCGATGACAAGCCGCTGAATCTCGTTAGTACCTTCATAGATCTGGGTGATCTTCGCATCGCGCATCATTCGCTCAACCGGGTACTCGGTTACATATCCGTAGCCGCCAAGTACTTGGACAGCCTCGATTGAGTTGCGCATCGCTAGATCGCTGTTGAAGAGTTTTGCCATCGCGCTGTACTTGCTCATGTCGGGCTCATTGCGATCAACTTTGACGCTCGCCTTGTAGAGAAGCTCGCGCCCTGCAGCGCAGCCAGTCTCCATATCAGCCAATTTGAAGCTGATCGCTTGGAAGGCAGCGATTGGCTTGCCGAACTGCTTGCGCTCCTTGGCGTAAGCAGCGGCATAGTCGGTGCATCCCTGGGCGATGCCTAGACCCTGCGCGGCAACGCCGAGTCGCGAGTGGTCAAGCGTTCCCATCGCAACCTTGAACCCATGCCCTTCCTCGCCAATCATGTTTTCGGCAGGAAGACGCACATCATCAAAGATCGGCTGGCCGGTCGGGCTTCCCTTGATTCCAAGCTTGTGCTCAATGTTGCCAACGCTGAAACCTTCGCGGTCCTTCTCGACGATGAATGCCGTGATCCCTGAAGAATGACCGGCATCGCGATCGGTAACACAGAAGACGACATAGAAGTCTGCAATCCCGATATTTGAAATCCAATTCTTGGTTCCATTGATTACCCACTCGTCTCCATCGCGCTCAGCGCGAGTGATCATGCCTCCTGGGTCTGAGCCAGCCTCAGGCTCTGACAGAGCAAAGGCGGGACTAATCTGGCCACTGGCAAGCTTTGGCAGCCACGTTTGCTTCTGCTCATCTGTCCCAAACAGGCTGATCGGCAGGCTGCCAAGCTCCTGAACCATCAGCATCAGTGCGGTTGAGGCACAGGCCTTTGAGACCTCTTCGATCGCCATGTTGAGAGTCAGAGTCCCGGTTCCCGTTCCGCCGTACTCCTCTGCAAATGGCAGGCCAAACAGGTTCAGCTCTGAGAACAGCTCGCGGAGGTCCCACGGGTACTCAGCCTTTGCGTCAATTTCGGCAGCTCGCGGCGCTACGCGCTCGATAACTACCTGACGAATCATGTCGCGAAGCGCGATCTGCTCGTCGGTAAGGCTGTATTGGTCTGTTGGGGCGGTAGCTGTCATGGGGCGAAACCCTAGCGAAGCGCCGCAAGTGCAGTACACCCGCCGCCGCGGCCTTTAGCCTCTTGCCAATGGGTGCAGCCTTCTCACTTTTCATAATCGCGATCGGTGCGATCTGCCGTTACGCAATTACAGATGGTGTCAGCGGCGTTGACATCTCCGTTGTCGGAACAATCCTGATCGTCTGCGGAGTGATCGGGCTTGTGCTCTCGATCATCAAGATGGTGATGGATTCCGAGCGACGCGGTCCCGGTGGCGGCGTGCCACCAGCCCAAGGTTAATAGCCGAACCTCTCCACCTGTCGCAGTGCAGGGTAGGAATCTCAGAGGCTGTTTGTGGGTAAGAAAAAGGCCGCTGCCAAACCCCGAGGGGTTCGACAGCGGCCTGAAAGCCTTACTGGCCTAGATCGAGATCTAGATCAGGTTGACGTTAATGGCCTTAGGGCCCTTATCGCCAGCTTCCTCTTCATAGGAGACCTTTGCTCCCTCACTGAGGGAACGGTAGCCCTGACCTTCGATCGCTGAGTAGTGAACGAAAAGGTCCTGACTGCCTTCGTCGGGGGTAATGAAACCGAACCCCTTGTCGTCCCTGAACCACTTCACTGTTCCTGTAGGCACTTATGCCCATCCTTTACTACGGGTGCTGCGCTGCCGAAGAGCCCCCATAGGAAACAGTCGGTCGCTGGCACTTGCAGAGCGACGACTTTGACCTTGACCGGGTCATCGTCGGAGCGATCGTGAACGATGTCCCAAGTCCGTTCGGCGACATCATTTGCATTTGATGGGGTCGCGGATGCCGCGAGCCGATCAACGAGCGTCATCTCGAAGAATTGGATCTGCTCGTCAGGTGAGCCCGGCGGAATCTTCGGCAGCGGCTCGCGAATATGGTCGCGCCAGACATTGGTGGCGACTGCAAGCCGATTTCGAAGTATTACTCCCTCTTCCATCAGCGCGAAACTACCAAGAGATCGCCTTGCGCGCAGCCCCAAGTCCCACTTAGCGACCGGCTCAGCCTCCGAAGGCGCTCGCCCCTGACATCGGTGCAACAAACAGACTCTGCGCAGCAACACCGATCCCACCGTGCTGATCAGCGAGTGAAGTCTCAGTCAGAGCTGTGCCATCACCGCTGATTCTCGTTGTTGAGTCGAGCGATATCCACTCACCGCGCGGCTCTCTAAGCAGATTGACGGTCAGGTCTGAATTGACGAACAGCCACTTACCCCAGTCGAGCGAAGCACTTATCCCATTGCCGAAATCCGCTGCGCTGACGGCTCGCTGCTGGCTAGACGGCTGTTCGCCTGCAACGAGCGGGACATTGAGTTTGAACCAGGCTCGCCCCGGGCCAAGATCGAGCCACGACTGCTTGTGCTCGGCGATCAGGATCTCAACGGCACCGCCTGCGAACATCGTTCCGACCTCGCCAAGTTCGCCGATCGCGCTTTGTAGATCCGGCCCAGGACCTGGCATTGGCGCCGGTTGAATCTCAACCTGATCTGAGGCGCTTTCCTCGGTGCGGATCATCAACGCAGTGGCACTCATAACCGTCTCGCCACCCGCCTCGATCTGCGCTGCGACCCACTGCACCTTTCGACCCGGCCTCATTATTCGCGTTGTTACGACCAACTCGCTCAGCGGAATTGGTTTTAGGAATTCGCATGTGATCCGAGCAAGCCGCATCGGCTGAAAGGTCTCCACCTGTTCAACTGCCCGAGTTAGGAGACCTGTCGGCGCACCGCCATGCTGGTGGTCCTTGCTCCACGGTCCGCGCGCCAATTCAGTCGGCATAAAACGCCCGTCGCCGAGCGGCATGTAGACGGCTTCGCTCAACAACTATTCCTTACTTTTGGGCGCTTCAGCATCGAGCAACACCGCTGGCACTCCGAGGCCCGCGTCGCGGCTGAACGTCGCAATCCGACGGCCTGGTTGTACCGCCGGACGCAACGCCCCGAGCAGTCCCGTGAACTCTTCAGCGGTTGCTTCCAGATCCGAACAAATGAACCCCAGGCCCCAACCGACAGCGTGACCGTCCGGAACGCGTTTGGTGTGAACGATCTCAATCACCGGTTCACCGGCACGGACAAACCCCTGACGAACCGTTCCCTCTTCACCCTCGCCCTCAACGACCCGCTCCGAGCGGATTGATAGTCCCACTGCATCAAGCGCTTTGATTGTTCGCTCAAAATCAGGGGTCGCGATTACGACCTGATCAACAGCACTGGCGCGGTTGACATGGACCGCCCCAATCCCGGCCGCCGGCCTGATGGCTACGGGAAGCCCGTCGATGTCGCTGACACCTTCGGGCAGGTGATCAAATGCGAGGCCGAGAATTCCACCACTAGGCGCAATGATCGAAATCGTTACCGCACCGATCTGGACGGCGCCATCGACGACGGTGAAGCCTGACCCCTTCCAACCGCCCGCGTCGGCTCCGAGCCTGATCTCGGTCAGCCGCGGACGGTTATCGGTGCTGTGGTTCATCAAGTTGCCTAGGCCACCGCTGGAGCTTCGGGGAGTGCGGCGAGAGCGGCTTCAAGGTCAGCCTCAGAGAACTCCGGATCCGAAAGGTTGCCAGCGAGGTAGTCGTCATATGCCTGCATATCGAAGTAACCATGGCCGCAGAGGTTGAAGAGAATCACGCGCTCCTCGCCAGCTTCCTTTGCGGCAAGCGCCTCCTCAATCGCCCCGCGAATTGCATGTGACGGCTCCGGCGCAGGGATGATCCCCTCCGAACGGGCGAACTTGATCGCCGCATCGAACGTGTCGTTCTGCTTGAAGGCCTTCGCCTCAATGTGGCCGCTTTTGACGAAGCCGCAGAGCATCGGCGCGTCGCCGTGGTAGCGGAGGCCACCGGCATGAAGCTCCGGTGGAACAAACCCGTGTCCGAGCGTGTACATCGGCATCATCGGCGTCATTCCGGCAATGTCGCCGTAGTCGTAGGCATATACGCCGCGACTGAGCGTTGGGCAGGCAGCTGGCTCTGCAGCAACGAATCGAACATTCGACTCGCCGTTTAGAACCTTCCTCAGGAACGGGAAGGCAATCCCAGCGAAGTTCGAGCCACCGCCGACGCAGCCGACGATCACATCGGGTTCCTCGCCTGCCATTTCCATCTGGACGATTGCTTCCTGACCAATAATCGTCTGATGAAGAAGCACATGGTTGAGTACTGAACCAAGCGCATAGTTGGCATTTGGATCCTGAGCCGCGACCTCAACCGCCTCGCTAATTGCGATCCCGAGTGAACCGGTAGGCGAGCCAGCGTTTGCCTTGCCCGTCTCGGTCAGGTTGCTCGGCGACCGGTGCACGGTCGCACCAAAGGTCTCAATCATCGAGCGACGGTAGGGCTTTGAGTCATAGCTCGAGCCGGTCATGAAGATCTCACATTCGAGGTCAAACATTGAACAGGCGAATGCCAGCGAGCTACCCCACTGCCCTGCGCCGGTCTCGGTTACAAGCTTCTTAATCCCAGCCTGGGCGTTTTCGTAAGCCTGCGGTATCGCCGTGTTTGGCTTGTGCGAGCCCGATGGGGATCCACCCTCGTACTTGTAGTAGATGTGAGCGGGCGTGTCGAGCAACTTCTCGAGGCGATGCGCCCGGTAGAGCGGCGTTGGCCTCCAGAGCGCATAAGCGTTGCGAACCTCTTCAGGGATCTCGATCATTGGCTCCTCAGAGACCTCCTGCATGATCAATCCCATTGGGAAGATTGGCGTCAGGTCTTCAGGACCTGCTGGCAAACCGGTTGCCGGGCTAAGTGGTGGAAGCGGCGGCTCGGGTAGGTCAGCGGCGATGTTTACCCAATGTGTGGGTATGTCCTTTTCGCCAAGCAGGTAGCGCGTCGTCTCGTCAGCCACTGGGTATCTCCTTCGTATTTATGGTGCCGTGGCTCATAGCCTGCCACGCGAGCGCCCAAAGCGCCACCCTGCCTTCCTTATTCAGGAAGCGGACCGACTGGTCCAGCAGCCCCATCCGGCCGCCCGCCGCGCCGGGCAGCCTCCGATTCTGCTCTTTCACGACCGCCATGTTCGAGTCCGGCAAGCATCGATGTACCCGACCAGACGACCTCGCCACCTCTACGCCTAACTTCGACGCGCATGCGACCACCGAGGTGTTCAAGGGCAGCGGCAATGTTTCGACGCTCAGCCGGCAGCGGGACCGGCAGAACGTGGGCGCCGCCTAGCGGTGCCTCACCTTCAACGACAACCTCCCAGCGGGCGGAGCGAGACTTCAGAAGCCAATGCTCATCGCTCACCTCAGCCTTTACGGGCGAGAGAATTGGATCGCCAAGCCGCAGGAACTGCCCGCCAGCATTTATCACCAGCGCGGTTACTTCGACACCGAGCGGACCGCTTTCAACTCGGCCTCCCGCAAAGCAAACGCAGGCATCTGGATCAGCAAACCCTTGCGCCTGCCCCCACCACCAGGCGACCGGGAATCCGCCGCGGCCCCAGTTCTTTTCAGCGTAAACGCGTGAGCCGTTTAGATCCCAGCGCTCTCCATCGATGATGGCATGGCCTTCGGCAATGCCATCGAGAATATGCGGGTGCCAGTACTGGTTGAGAGCCGGAATACTCTGGAACCAAGATGAACCGCCAAACCGCCTGCGCGGCCATCTGACCGCGTTGTTGATCTTCAGGTCAAGTTGGGCTTTGGGACCAAGGTCAACATGTACGGAGTCAGGACCACCGACAAAGCAGCCATCGTCGGTGCGAGCGCCGAGCCGGTCGATTGAGGCACTGGCTCCATCAAGTGCGCCAGCGCGCAGGAATCCATTTGGATGGGCGCCGAGCCCGACGGTCGCCCAGTTCCCTCCAGCACCGTCATCATTCACCCCGATCAGCGCGATCAGCACCCGGCCGCGCTCAACATCAGTCACACGCCAGAAGTACCCCTCCATCCCAACGCCGTGGGCGACGAGCGGATCCCCATATGGAAGATCGGCGCCTGTTGCACGGAAAGCGCTAAGCAAGTTGGCACGGCTGCTGACTTTGCGTGGCGCTTGCATTCCGTTAGAGACTACGGCTATCAGCGAGTGAAGCTGCGCCTACTTTCCCGGGGACGTGTACTCTTAGCGTGATGAAAGTCACACGGCGTCACATCGCATCAGCAGCAGCCGCCGCCGCATTCGCGGTGATCCCTGCTGCTGCCTCGGCTAAATCGATCTACTCCGAAGCCCCGGCAACGAAGCTTCCGACCTGGTCTGGAGCTAAGTGGACTTCGAATCCGATCACGACCGCCACTGTCCCCCAGAACCCGTTCATGACGACGAACGGAAAGTCAAACCTGCATAACGACACATGGATGACCGACAGCTACCTTGCCAGCGGCCCACTCGGCAAGTCGCCGGTTTCGACATCAGGCAACCTTGGTAAGGCTTACCCGGGTGTCTGCGCGTCAATGGCCTTTGATGCTCGCGGCCGGATAATCACAATCTGCCCGATCCTCGGCGTGCCGACACTCCGAATTGTTCACCCGACGACCTTTGCCGTAGTAGCCGAGTACGAACTGCCGAAGAAGGTCGGTGCGCAGGTTGGTAACAGATACCAAGACTTCACTGGCGGTGGTTACTTCTACATCAACAGCCTCGATCAAATCGTCATTCCAACCAATGATCGACGGATCCTCGTGCTCGGCGAAAACATTGCTGGTAACGGTTTCGAGCAGATCGCCAGCTATGATATTTCGTCCGTCGTTGCCTCCGGCGAAGGTATTTCGTCAGCGCTCCCTGACTGGCAGGGCAACATCTGGTTCGTCACAAAAACGAAGGGCAAGGTTGGCTTCGTAAACCCAACCACTTCGGCCGTCGCTTCGATCACTCTCAATGAAGAGATCGAGAACTCATTCGCGGTCGGTAGCGACGGCGTCTACATCGCTTCTGACAAAGCCATGTATCGCTTCAATGCTGCCGCAGGTTCGGTCCACCGCGACTGGCGAACGGTCTATCCAAATACCGGCAAGCGCAAGCTAGGCCAGGTCGATGCCGGTACTGGTACCACGCCAACGATCATGGCCGGTGGACTCGTCGCGATCACCGACAACGCTGATCCGATGGATGTCGTCGTCTACAACACAACAACAGGCGCAGAGACCTGCAAGGTGCCGGTCTTCAAGAAGGGCGCTAGCGCAACTGAGAACTCGCTGATCGGCGCTGGCGGCGCGCTCTACGTAGAGAACAACTACGGCTACGAGAGTCCGACTTCGGTCGTCGGTGGCAAGGTGACGGCTCCCGGAGTGACGCGGATCAACGTCAGCCCCAACGGCAAGACCTGCACCGTCGCTTGGAAGAACACCGAAGAACGGGCGGCGTCCGTGGTACCGAAGCTGTCACTTGGTAATGGCCTTATCTACCTCTACACGAAGCCAGCGGCGGCAAGTTCGACGGATCGAAGCACGCCATGGTTCTGGACGGCACTCGACGCACGCACCGGCAGGCGCGCGTGGCGCAAACTCGCAGGCACCGGCGCCCTCACCTTCAACAACAACTACGCGGGCATCCATCTTGGCCCGAACGGTTCGCTTTACGTTGGCACGATCGGCGGAATTGTCCGCCTCGCTGACAGCCCCTGAACAAGCCGATTAGGAACGCTTCGGCGGCAGCGGAAAGAACCCGCTGGTCCGAGACACATAGTCGGCATAGCCGGGCCGAGTCTCTGCCATGCCCTTCTCAAGCAAGGCCTTGCCGCTGACGCGTACAAGCATGAAGTTGATTAGGGCCGGCCCGATCGCGGTCCACCATGCACCTGCTGAAACCGCAATCAACCAGAGTCCCCACCAGACCGTTGCGTCACCGAAGTAGTTCGGATGGCGTGTATAGCGCCAGAGTCCAATGTTCATGACTTTGCCGCTGTTGCCGGGGTCAGCTTTGAACTTCGTTAGTTGCCAGTCCCCAACAGTCTCAAAACAGAACCCGACCGCGAAGACTGCGCTTCCGACAATCGCGATAAGCGGTTCAGCCTGATTCCCTGAGGCGACGGTTGCCAGGACCGGTAGACAAACGATCCACATGATTGCGCCTTGCAGCCAGAAAACCATGTAGAGGCTGCGCATCGGCCAGGCACTACCCGCCTTGGCTCGCATCGCGACGTAACGCGGGTCTTCGCCCTTACCGATGTTCCTGCGAGCCAGATGAATGCTGAGTCGCAATCCCCAAATTGAGACGATTACGCATGCGAGCAGCCCGCCACCGGACCCAGCGCCAGCAAGCGCCCATGCAGTCCAAGCAAGCACGACAAACCCTGCGCCCCACCAGATGTCAACAATCGAACTGTCACGCAGAACAAGGCTGATCGCCCAAAGCCCCGTCATCACGACGATGCTCACCGCCAGACAGGCGAAGATAACGGCGGTTGGACTCAACCTTCTGCCTTGATTTCCGCGAGAGTTGACCCAACCCAGCGATCGATTTCGATCCAGCGCTGATCAAGCCAATCGGCGGTCGCTGGCCCAGCCGGTATCGACGCCCGCTCGTAGCGCTCAACTCGTACGACGATTCTGCGTCGTACGAGTGCGCCGCCGAGAACATCACCGATTCCCTTCAGACCATCGAGACCGGCGTGCATCAGCAGGACAATGTCAAGTTCGGGCGCCGCTCCAAACAGGGCTAACGGACCACCGGTGCGCGGCGGCAGACAGTGCTCAAGTACAGCAAGCCGCTCTGCCCGCTGAGGATCACGTTTCGCGATCCGCTCCAGCGCCCTTGCCCGCCGCTCCGCTGTCACTCGTGTTCCCTCCGGGTAGATAAGTACTCCATCGTGGTCGCCGAGCCCAACCGTCAGATCGCGGACGCGCTGCAGTCCAGCTGGGTCACCCGAATCCCGTTTAACGAAGTAGTTGGGAAGCCGTTGACCAGCGATGTCAAAGCAGGGATCAGCAAGCAATTCGCGTTTGAGTACATAACGCAGGTTGATCCAGAAGGGTCGTGAGATAACCGCTGCTGGCAGCAGGTTGTCAAGGATGCTCACATGGCGGACGAACAGCAGGTAAGGGCCAGGCTGCGCCGCCGCGGAGCCCTCGACTTCAATCCTCAGCCGAAAGAGAACCCGCGCCGCCCCAAGCATCCACGCTGCCCAGATCTGCTGCACAGCGAATGTCTGTCTCTGAAGCCGTCCAATGTTTCGGCCGAAGGCGGAAAGAACCCAAATCACGAGCAACGCCGTCATACCGACCGTCTCCG
>JAPLCG010000110.1 GCA_026392385.1 Solirubrobacterales bacterium | reverse complement strand
GTAGGTCAGCGACCCGATCAACAGGACGGCCACAACGGCGACGGCGCCCCAGAAGCCTTCAATTACTCCCTGGCCAGGAATCTTCGTGTTCATGCCCATGATGCCCGCCACAAGAGTTGGGGGAAGGAAGATCACTGTTAGACCAGTGAGGATTCTGAGCACGTCATTGAGCTGGTGCGAGATAACTGACTCATTCGTAGCCTCTAGGGCTTCAATAGTTTCCTTATATCCCTCAAGGATCTGCCAAATGCGCTCAGAGGCATCTTCTAGGTCTTCAAAGTAGATATCGAGATCATCGCCGAGGATCGTCGCCTTCATCTGCTCCAAATCACCAAAGACCACGCGCTGCGGGCGAACGGCTCCAATCTTGCGTAGCATCGGGAAGCCCGCGTCAACGCAGGTGTCAGTGATTCGGTAGAGCAGGTAGCCGGAGTCCTGGGAGAAGAACTCACTGCGAAACTCCTCACTCTGCCGGCAGCGTTCGAACAGGTAGGAGATGGCATCAATTGGTTCGTTTGGAATCGTGATCAGGTAGCCGGGGCCAACGAAGACATCTAGTTCCGCGGATCCGAGCCTTCCGACTGCCGCGTCGAACCGCGGGAAGTGGAGAATTGCGAAGAGGTGGTCGGCATAGCGATCGATCTTCGGACGCTGATTCCGTGAGAAAACATCCTCGTAGGCAAGCGGGTGGAAGTCATACCGCTCCTCTAGCCACGCGCGATCAGTTGCCCGCGGCCGGACAATGTTGATCCAGCGAATGTCGCCATGGACAATCTCCTCTACATGGAGACGGTCGGGTTCAGGCGCAACGACAGCTGGACCGCGATGGGTCCGACGCAAACGGGGCTTGGGCAGGCTCGCCATTGGGACTTCGAGGCTCGTCTAGTTCGAGTGTCAGTTCACTGTCCATAGATCAATCGTAGCCGGGGTGGCGATTGGTTGCATTGACTGCAGCGGAATAGACCGGTTTGCCAATCGCCGATTTCTTTGCTAAGTTGCGCACCACATAGCAGTACACATCAAGAGGCGCAGAGGGAATGGCCCTGTGAAGCGCCGGCAACCCCCCCAAGTGGGGAAGGTGCCAAATCCAACGAGTTATCCAACTCGGGAGATGTGAGGCAGGCGTTCGATCGCTTTCGCTCACGGAACCCGGCGGAAGAAAGAAAGGTCGAAAATGCCGCCGAAGTCACTTGTTTGTAAAGAATGCAAAGAGGTCTATCCACTTGAAGCTCTCTATGCATGTTCCAACTGCTTTGGCCCGCTTGAGGTCAAGTACGAATCCTTTGAGGGACGCGACCCTGAGGAATTGCGGCGCCGGATACAAGCTGGCCCGCTGTCACTCTGGCGCTATGCGGATTTCCTACCTGTGGCTGCGCCGCCATCGGGTTCGCTTCCTGCTGGTATGAGTCCGCTAATCAAGGCCGATCGCCTGGCCAAACAGCTTGGCATCAAGGAGCTTTGGATCAAGAACGAGGCTTCGAACCCGACACATTCATTTAAGGACCGCGTCGTGGCTGTCGCTCTTGCAAGAGGTATTGAGCTCGGTTTCGAGACCTTTGCCTGCGCATCGACTGGAAACCTTGCGAACGCCCTCGCAGCACATGCGGCTGCCGCAGGTGTTGAGGCCTGCGTCTTTGTTCCAGCAGACCTAGAACGCGAGAAGATCGTGGCTACGGGCATTAATGGTGCTCGAGTTATTGGCGTAAGAGGAAGTTACGATCAGGTAAATCGTCTCTGCTCAGAGATTGCTTCCGAGCGTCCGTGGGCATTTGTAAATGTAAACCTGCGCCCGTATTACGCTGAGGGCTCTAAGACGCTCGCCTACGAGATCGCTGAGCAACTCGGTTGGGACCTCCCTGAGCACCTTGTCGTTCCGATTGCAAGCGGGTCACTTCACACCCGTATCGGCCGAGCCTTTGACGAGTTCCGCGAGTGCGGTCTCGTTAGCGGGAACCTGCCATCAATGCATGGTGCCCAAGCTTCCGGCTGCTCGCCGGTCGCTAATGCCTATTCAGAGGGTTCGGACCAGTGCATTCCGGTCAAGCCGGAGACGATTGCCAAGTCGCTTGCTATCGGAGACCCAGCCGATGGACCTTTCGCACTTGAATTGGCGCGTCGTACCGGCGGAGCAATTGAGGCTGCAACTGACGAGGAGATCAAGAACGGAATCGCTCTACTAGCTCAAACGACTGGAATCTTTACTGAGACTGCAGGCGGGGTGACAGTTGCCGTCCTAGCTAAATTGGCGGAGCGCGGAGCGTTCGATGACGGCGGGCGAGTTGTGGCTTGCATCACCGGCGAGGGCCTTAAGACCCCAGGCGCTGTTGCCGACCTAATCGACGTTGAAGAGGTTGACGCTGGTTTCGCGGACTTTGAGGCACTCGAGCGTCAGCTGGTTCCCGCATGAGCCGCGTAACCGTCAAACTTCCTACCCAGCTCCGTGACTCCGTTGGGGGAGTGGCTCAGGTTGATGCTGAGGGCGAAACGGTTGATCAGTGCCTGCAGTCGCTCTTTTCGGAGCATCCTGCGCTGCGTGACCGGATTACCGACGAATCAGGTTTGCGTCGGTTCGTAAACATCTACTTAGGCAGTGAAGACATTCGCTTCCTAGAGGGCCTTGAAACTCCGGTTACCGAAGGAACGGAGCTAACAATTCTTCCCGCTGTTGCTGGCGGCTGAATCTAAACTGAGAATCTTGACAATCTCCTGACGGGACTCAAGTAGAAGTGAATGGCCGGCTCCTTCCACAACCGTCAATCTCGATTGCGGGAGGAGTCGATGCATTTCTTGGTTGATTTCCAAGTACTTTGAGTCGCGCGCTCCAACGACTAGCTCGACTGGAACTTGGAGATCGGCTAGCTCGTCCCAACGGTGTGGCCAGTTCCCAGCACCAAATCCATCAAGCGCGGCGGCTAGTCCTAACGGGTTTTGACGAAGTCGTAGCTGATTGGCCTGGCTGGTGACCTCCTTAGGGTCTCCGATCCAGAGTGGCAGGCTCGTCCAGTAGCGACTAAAGGCCTCGAGGCCTTCGGTGCGTAACAAACTAGATAGCGATTGGTCAGATTCCTGTCGCGCAACACGTTCAGATTCACTGCGCAGCCCGGCGCTCGTCGAGATCAATACAAGTCTGCTGACCATTCTCGGATAGCGAATTGCGACCTCAAGTGCAAGCCGTCCTCCCATTGAATAGCCAGCAACTGTTGAAGGCCGTTGATCATCTAAAAGATCAGCCACATCGGTGGCAAGATCCTCGCTGCTTATTGGCCGAATCGAGTGCGCTTTGCCGTGTCCCCGAAGATCAGGCGCGCTAATTGTTTGATCGTGGATCTTCCCTGCAATTGGATCCCAGACAGAGGAATCCTGAGCAAATCCATGCAATAGCACGAGCGAAGCGGAGCTCTCTAGTCGATTAGTCAGCGCGCCCGGCAAGATTCGAACTTGCGACCTCTCGCTCCGGAGGCGAGCGCTCTATCCACTGAGCTACGGGCGCGGGTGACGGTCAACAGTACAGCGGTAACCAACACCGCGATTCTCCCGGGCCGATGACGGTGACTGATCACACACCACCTGTAAACGATTGGTTGGAATAGAGTCACTCTTGTATGGAACTTTCAGTTGTATTTGTAGGAACCGGTGGGTCGGTACCGACCGCCAGACGCGGTCTACCTGCCGTGCTGATCCGGCACGGAGGACAGTCGGTATTGGTTGACTGCGGCGAGGGAACGCAGCGGCAGCTCGTTAAGTCGGTCGGTCTTGTCGACTTAGACGCGCTCTTCTTTACCCACTTTCACTCCGATCACTGGCTCGGCTTTCCAGGCCTGATCAAGACTCTCGATCTTCGCGAGCGGAACAGGCCGCTCAAGGTTTACGGCCCACCCGGCCTCAAGAAGATCATCGAGTTCACTGAACAGGCTGCCGGCCGAACAAAATTTGCAGTTGAGGCGATCGAGCTTGGGTCAGCGGATCAAGTCGACATGGATGGCTTCACGCTCGCACCCTTCAACGTCTCTCATCGCGGTCCAGCATTCGGTTATGTCCTCTATGAGCCCGATCGCCCTGGTCGGTTGGATGTCGAACTAGCCAGAAGTCTCGGTATTACGAACGGGCCCGACTTCGGACGACTCCAATCTGGTCAGGTCGTTAACGGCGTTGACCCGGTGGACGTCGTCGGCGAGCCAAGGAGTGGTCGGAAGGTTGTGATCTCCGGAGACACCACGCCTTGCGAGGCTCTCGACATTGCAGCCCATCAGGCTGACCTGCTGATTCATGAGGCAACCTTTCGCGACGAGGACCGCGTCCGTGCTCACGAACGCGCACATTCCACGGCGCGGCAGGCCGCTGAGTTAGCAGCCCGAAGTGAATCGAAGCTGTTAGCCCTGACTCACATCTCTAGCCGCTATGGCGGGCATGAACTGCTCGATGAGGCTCGTGAGGTATTCGAGAACACCGAAGTTGCCCGCGACTTCGATGTCGTGGAAATTCCTTTCCCTGAGCGCGGAGCACCTCGCCTGATTCGCCATAAGCGAGGGGGTAGGCCAAATCAACAGACCGATGGTCAAGAGCCGACTGCCGATCAGTTGGCTATTATCGAGCCGCATAGCTGAGGCAATTCAGCAGACAGATCCTTTAACCCGGTCCCGTGAGGCCAGGAAGGTTCACCAGTGAGCAGCGAAACGCCGGTCCTAGATCAAGATGGAATGCAGCGGGCTCTGACTCGGGTCGCTCATGAGGTTGTCGAACAGAATCCCGATGCTGAAATAGCGTTGGTCGGCGTACAGCGGCGCGGTGCAGTGCTAGCCCGTCGAATTCATCCGCTGCTTGAGGAACTCCATGGCCGCGAAATCCCGATTGGTGACGTGGATATTTCGCTCTATCGCGATGACGTGGCGAGTCGCCCGGCCGCTCCGGTTGTCCACGCCACTCATCTAGATTTCCCAGTCGCCGGTAAAACAGTCGTGATAGTCGACGACGTTCTTTACACCGGTAGGACAGTCCGCGCTGCAATCGATGCGGTGTTCGCCTTCGGGCGACCGGCGCAGATCAAGCTAGCGGTCCTTTGCGATCGGGGTCACCGCGAATTGCCGATACGACCTGATCACGTCGGCAAGAACATTCCGACTGCTCACGACGACAGAGTCAACGTCAGTGTCGTCGAGATCGATGGAAATGACTCGGTGGTGATCGCGAGCCGATGAAGGATCTCATTTCCATAGATCAGCTTGGCCGAGCTGGAATCGAACGGATCCTCGCCAGAGCTAATGAGGTTTCCCAGGTTGCATCACGCGAGGTGCAAAAGGTTCCGGCATTGCGAGGTCGGCTCGTCGCAAATCTCTTCTATGAGGCTTCGACGCGGACCACCTCGTCATTTGAACTCGCAGCCAAGCGACTCAGCGCTGATGTAATCACCCTCAGGGCATCGGGATCCTCTGTTGAAAAAGGCGAGTCGCTCAAAGATACGATCACGACGCTCTCGGCATACAGTCCTGCCGCGATAGTTCTGAGGCACCCGTGCGCCGGTGCGGCAGCACTTGTCGCGGGCTGGACAGATGCCGCGGTAATTAACGCAGGCGACGGCGCGCACGCTCATCCAACGCAGGCGTTACTTGATGTTCATACGCTGGTCAATCGGATCGGCGATCTCACCGGAAAGCGGATCTGGATCGTTGGCGATATCGCTCACTCGCGGGTTGCCAGATCGTCGGCTGTTGCATTTGGCCTGATGGGGGCACGGGTGACTCTCTGTGGTCCTCCGACGCTACTTCCGCCCGGAATTGGAGCCGCCCTAGGTTGTGAGACATCGACTAGCCTCGAGCGGCTAGGGGAGGCTGACGTTGTTTATGGACTCCGGATGCAGCTAGAAAGGATGGAAGGCGTTGCTATTCCTTCGCTTCGTGAATACTCGAGTTACTACATGATTGATAGTGGCCGACTGTCTAGCAATCAGCTAGTCATGCATCCCGGGCCTGTCAATCGCGGAGTAGAGATCAGCGGCGCGGTAGTTGATGGCCCGCATTCCCTGATCTCAGAGCAGGTCGCATCGGGAGTCGCAATTCGGATGGCTGTCCTCTTTGAGTTGCTTGCTGGTGGAGATGTCAGCAAGCAACACCATGAGACGGTGATGGCATGAGCATTGCGATGAATTGGGTCGGGGGCGAACCAATTTGCGCGCTGATCACAGGCGCTAGGTGCATTGATCCGCGAACCGGACTTGATCAGTTAGCTGATGTACTTGTCGTTGACTCCTGCATCGCAGAGGTTGGTGCCGTCGGATCTCTTACGGCACCGAGCGAGGCTTCGATAATCAACGCTGAAGGGTTGATAGTGATGCCCGCATTTACAGATCCCCACGTGCATCTCCGTACCCCTGGGCAGGAGCACAAAGAATCGCTAGCGACTGGAACGAGATCAGCAGCTGCCGGAGGCTACTGCCAGTTACTAGCCATGCCGAACACCACGCCACCGATCGACAGCCCTGAGATCCTTCGAGGGGTTTTCTCGCGCCTCGCAGAGGAGGCGGTTATTCCTGTCGGACAGCTTGCCTGCATCACGCGCGGAATGGAGGGCTCACAGTTAACTGAGATGGGCCTGATGGCCGAGATCGGTGTCGCTGGATTCACTGATGACGGCCTGCCAGTTACCGACGCCGGAGTTTTGCGTCGCGCGATGGCTTATCAGAGACTCCATGGCCTGCCGATAGCTCTCCATGAGGAGGATCCAAGCCTCTCCGCTGGGGCCCCACTCAACGAGGGTCAGATATCAGCCAAGCGGGGATTGCGCGGTAGTCCCGGGATTGCTGAGTCGACAATGATCGAAAGAGATTGCGCCATAGCGGAACTTGAATCGGCGCAAATCCATGTTCAGCATCTCTCAGCTGCTCGTTCAGTTGACGCAATTGCACGCGCTAAACAGTCGGGTGTCTCAGTTACGGCGGAGGCTAGTCCTCACCACTTGCTGCTTACCGAGGCAGCCTGCGACACACTCGATACACGCGCGAAAATGAACCCACCGCTGCGCTTTGAGGAGGACCGCCTTGCTCTGATTGCTGGACTCCGCGACGGAACCATTGACTGCGTCGCTACCGATCACGCGCCTCACTCGAAGGATGAGAAGTCGGAACCGTTTGAGATTGCTCCGTTTGGGACTACAGGACTTGAAACTGCTTTCGCAGTTCTCAATCAGGAGCTCGTGGGTAATCGAGATCTAGATCTCTCCACGCTGATAGAGCGAATGACGTCCGGTTGTGTTCCGTTCGGACTTGAGCCGCCGATGATTAAACAGGGTGAACCAGCAAACCTTGTTGTTTTTGACCCGGAGGAGAGTTGGATCGCCGGGGAGGACGGTTGGGAAAGTCGCAGCGAAAACTGCTGCTTCACCGGCCGGAGCATCAAAGGACGTGTCGTTATGACGATTGCCTCCGGTGTGTTAGTTCACCGATCAGGTCGCCTTTCGGGTGGTGAACAGCTTTGAGCGGTGGATATCTTTTGCTGGAGGACGGGACTCGCTTTAACGGTCAGTTGTGCGGCGCCGAACCGCGTGCGCTCGGAGAAGTGGTCTTCACCACATCTATGTCTGGCTACCAGGAGTCGGTAACGGACCCGAGCTTCGCAGGTCAAATTCTGACGTTTACGGTTCCACACGTCGGAAACTACGGAGTCTGCCAAAGGGCTATGGAGTCGGATCGCGTTCACGTCGCCGGCGTTGTAATGCATTCCGCTGTGAACGACGAGAGCGCACCTTCAGCTGAACGCGGCTGGCTTGACTGGCTCAAGGACTGTGGCGTGCCTGCGATCCAAGGGATCGATACGAGAACACTTGTTAGACATCTGCGCAGTCGCGGTGCAATGCGGGGAGGAGTGTTCGACGACGGAACACCGGTTGACGACGCCCTTACTGCTGTAACTGACGCCGCTCCAATGTCCGGTCAGGATCTGGCACGAACTGTGTCGCCAGCGGAGATGGTCGAACTGTCACCGCTTGGTCCAGGGCCTGAATTGAGGATCGCCGTAATCGACACTGGAGTGAAGGATTCGATTGTTGAGAATCTCCGTCTGAGAGGTGCAACCGTCGAACTGCACAACTGTTCAGTCAGCTCTGAACTGCTGCGAACACGCCCTGTCGACGCTTACTTCCTTGCAAATGGACCCGGTGACCCTGCAGCACTCGACTATGTCGTCGAAACGGTTCGCGGGCTACTTGGTCATCGCCCGCTCTACGGGATATGCCTTGGGCATCAGCTGCTCTGCCGTGCGCTTGGACTTGAGACCTACAAGCTGCCGTTCGGCCACAGAGGGGCTAACCACCCAGTGATGGATCTGGGCAATCGAAGCGTAGAAATCACTTCTCAAAATCACGGATTCGCCGTTATGGGACCCGATGGATCCCCGACCGTAGAGACGGACCAGCCTGTCCGCTGGGACACGGATTTCGGTGCGGCGGAGTTGACGCATGTCAGCCTCTACGATCGGACGGTTGAAGGCCTTGCACTGCGCGATATCCCCGGCGCAACTGTTCAGTATCACCCTGAGGCTGGACCCGGTCCGCATGATTCGCTGCACCTGTTTGATCGCTTCATTGAGTCGATTGCGACGACCGCCTGATGCCGCGTCGCGATGACATCAAGCGGATCATGATCCTCGGTTCCGGACCAATTGTGATCGGACAGGCAGCCGAGTTTGACTATTCAGCCGAGTTTGACTATTCGGGAACCCAAGCATGCAAGGTACTTAGAGACGAGGGCTATGAGGTAATCCTCGTCAATTCCAACCCTGCGACGATCATGACTGATCCCGGCTTTGCCGACGCGACCTACGTAGAGCCATTGCTTCCCGGGCCCGTAACACAGATCATTGAGCGCGAACGCCCTGATGCACTGCTCCCTACTCTCGGTGGCCAAACAGCGCTCAACCTGGCTAAGCAGCTGCATGAGGATGGTGTGCTTGAGCGTTACGGCGTTGAACTTATCGGCGCAAACTACGACGCAATCCATCGGGCCGAGGACCGCGATCAGTTCCGCTCAACTATGGAATCCGCCGGACTGAAGATGCCTCGCAGTGAGATTGCGACCTCAATGGCTGAGGCAAGAGCGGCATTGGAGCAGCTTGGGCTACCACTGATTATTCGCCCTGCCTTTACGCTCGGAGGACGAGGTGGCGGTGTTGCGCGAACAGAGGCCGAGTTCGAGCGAATTATTCGGGGCGGGATTGAAGCGTCACCGATTGGCCAGGTTCTGATCGACGAGTCTGTGATCGGCTGGGGTGAGTTTGAGATGGAAGTGATGCGAGACCACGCCGACAACGTAGTAATTGTCTGTTCGATCGAAAATCTCGACCCAATGGGAGTTCACACTGGTGACTCGGTCTGTGTGGCACCAGCGCAGACCCTTACGGATGACCTCTACCAAAAGCTTCGGGATCAATCGATTGCCGTAATCCGCGCTGTCGGAGTTGAGACCGGTGGATCGAATGTTCAGTTCGCCGTCAACCAAGAGACGGAGGAAATCATGGTCATTGAGATGAATCCTCGCGTCTCGCGATCCTCTGCGCTGGCATCAAAGGCAACTGGCTTCCCAATTGCGAAGATCGCTGCGCGACTCGCTGTCGGGTACACGCTTCCTGAGATTCCTAACGACATCACTCTTCGCACACCAGCAAGCTTCGAACCTGCTCTCGACTACGTAGTTGTCAAATGGCCGCGCTTTGCATTTGAGAAGTTCCCTGGCGCTGATAGCAACCTGACAACTCATATGAAATCGGTCGGCGAGATCATGGCTCTGGCCGGAACGTTCCAGCAGGCTTTTTCGAAGGCAAAGAGATCACGCGAGCTGGACGGAAATCTCGACCTTAGTTCCACGGATGATCAGCTTCTTGAAATTGCGACTAACCCTGGACCTGAGCGGTTTGATGCGCTCTTCGAGTGTCTGCGGCGAGGCGTGAGCGAGAGCGAGCTAGGCGATCGGACATCGATTAATCCTTGGTTCCTGAGAGAGCTTGCTCAGTTGGCTAATCCGCAGTCTCCGTCCCTTGCGGAGCAGGGGCTAGTTAGAACATTTAGGGCAGTCGATACCTGTGCAGCTGAGTTCGAAGCTGCAACGCCCTACTTCTACTCGTCATATGAACAGCCCGGGCCTGATGGTCTGCCAAATCATGAGGTCAAGCTCAGCGAGCGCGAGTCCGTAGTGATCCTAGGTTCGGGCCCAAACAGGATCGGACAGGGAATTGAGTTCGACTACTGCTGTGTTCACGCTGCGCAGGCCGTTAGGGATTCCGGCAGAGACGCAGTGATGATCAACTGCAATCCAGAGACTGTTTCAACCGACTACGACATATCCGATCGTCTCTATTTCGAACCGCTGACGCTTGAGGATGTTTTGGCAGTCTGCGAGCTAGAGCAACCTGAGGGTGTTGTTGTCCAGTTTGGAGGCCAAACACCTCTGAAGCTTGCTGCTGAACTGGAAGCGTCTGGGATTACGATTCTTGGGACCGGAATTGATGCCATTGACTTGGCGGAAGACCGCTCTCGGTTCAGTTCGCTGCTTGATGAACTCGGATACCTAGCTCCTCCATACGCGACAGCTGACGATGCGGATACTGCTGTTCGAGCTGCCGCCGAAGTCGGATACCCGCTTCTCGTGCGGCCTAGTTACGTTCTCGGTGGGCGGGCCATGGAGATTGTCTACT
>JAPLCG010000054.1 GCA_026392385.1 Solirubrobacterales bacterium | reverse complement strand
GGGACGTGCACGGCCATCTGGTCGCCGTCGAAGTCGGCGTTGAACGCGGCGCAGACCAGCGGGTGCAGCTGGATCGCCTTGCCCTCGATCAGCTTCGGCTCGAAGGCCTGGATGCCGAGGCGGTGCAGCGTCGGCGCGCGGTTCAGCATCACCGGGTGCTCGCGGATCACCTCGTCGAGGATATCCCAGACCTCCGGCTTTTCTTTCTCGACCAGCTTCTTGGCCTGCTTCACCGTCGCCGAGAAGCCCTTGGCGTCGAGGCGCGCGTAGATGAACGGCTTGAACAGCTCGAGCGCCATCTTCTTCGGCAGGCCGCACTGGTGCAGCTTCAGCTCGGGGCCGACCACGATGACCGAACGGCCCGAGTAGTCAACGCGCTTACCGAGCAGGTTCTGGCGGAAGCGCCCCTGCTTACCCTTGAGCATGTCGGAGAGGGACTTGAGCGGACGGTTGCCTGGACCAGTGACGGGACGGCCACGGCGACCATTGTCGAACAGGGCGTCAACAGCCTCTTGAAGCATCCGCTTCTCGTTGTTGACGATGATCTCTGGCGCACCAAGGTCGAGCAGCCGCTTGAGGCGGTTGTTGCGGTTGATGACGCGTCGGTAGAGGTCGTTGAGGTCTGAGGTCGCGAAGCGTCCACCATCAAGCTGAACCATCGGGCGAAGCTCCGGTGGAATAACCGGAACAGCCTCGAGGACCATCATCTCCGGCTTGTTTGAGGAGTTGAGGAAGGCGGAAACAACGCGCAGGCGCTTGACTGAGCGCTGCTGCTTCTGGCCCTTGCCCTCCTTAACGAGATGCTCAAGCTCAATGCGCTCAGCTTCAAGGTCAACCTGTGAGAGAAGGTCGCGGACTGATTCAGCGCCCATTCCACCGCGGAAGTACTCACCAAAGCCGTATGGCGAACCAAAACGGTCGCGGAGCTCACGGAATACAGCTTCGTCCTGAATCACCTGACGCGACTCAAGCTTCTTGAAGAGGTCCCAAGCCTGGATAAGTCGATCGGCTGAGTCCTCGTAGTAGCCGGCGTTGTCATCGATTTCAGCCTGAATCTGCTTGCGAAGTTCCTTGCTCTCGCCCTCGCGCTCCTTGTCGGACGCCTTCGAGAGGTCAACTTCAAGGTGGTCTGCCCAGAGGCGGTCCTCCTCGTCGAAGCCCTTCGGAGTGTCGCCACTGCGGAGGTAACCCTCGCGGCGGTCAAGCGACTCGTTAAGTTCAAGAATCCGCTGTTCCTTCTCGGCGCTGAGCGCGTCGAGGATCTTGTTGACCTCAACCTCAAGCGTGTCGAGATCCTTGTCACGGGCGTCGGTGTCAACCCACGTGATCAGCGATGCGGCGAAGTAGAGAACCTTTTCAAGCTCCTTGGGAGCCATGTCGAGCAGGTAACCAATCCGTGACGGAACGCCCTTGAAGAACCAAATGTGGCTGACGGGAGCGGCGAGGTCAATGTGCCCCATCCGTTCACGGCGAACCTTGGCGCGGGTAACTTCAACGCCGCAACGCTCGCAAACAATGCCCTTATAACGGACACGCTTGTACTTGCCGCAATAGCACTCCCAGTCCTTCTGGGGACCGAAAATCCGCTCGCAGAAAAGACCGTCCTTTTCTGGCTTGAGCGTGCGGTAGTTGATCGTTTCCGGCTTCGTTACCTCGCCGGAACTCCAGCGACGGATTTCCTTTGAGGAAGCAAGTGCGATCTCGATTGCGTCGAAGTTATTAATGTCGGTCATTGAAGGATTCCTCTTGTCGGTGCTGTGGCCTGGGCTGTTTGGTCTGTACTGACTTGTGGTCAGTCGGTGGTCTCTTCAACAGTGATGAGGTCCTCGTCGTTGGCTTCCGCCTCCGAGTCATCCTCATCGTCGTCGCCACCAACAGCGGCAACCCTTACGCCTGAAAGATCGATGCCGAGCTCTTCGGCAGCGCGCATCAGGTCGTCATCGTCATCGCCGAGCTCGGCACGTTCGCCGGCCTCGCTGACAACGTTGACATCGAGCGAGAGCGCCTGCATCTCCTTGAGCAGCACCTTGAACGACTCAGGAATGCTCGGTTCAGCAATGTTCTCACCCTTGACAATCGCCTCGTATGCCTTGACGCGTCCGATCGTGTCATCGGACTTGATCGTGAGCATCTCCTGGAGTGTGTAAGCCGCTCCGTATGCCTCGAGTGCCCAGACTTCCATCTCACCAAAGCGCTGACCACCGAACTGCGCCTTACCACCAAGCGGCTGCTGGGTGACGAGCGAGTATGGGCCAGTCGAACGGGCGTGAATCTTGTCGTCGACGAGGTGGAGAAGCTTAAGGATGTACTTGTAACCAACAGTGACCGGCTGCTCGAACGGCTCGCCTGTGCGACCGTTGAACAGCTGGAGCTTGCCGGTTGCGCGCCAACCTGCTGGAGCCTTGGGGTCAACTTCCATGCTGATCCGACCCTCATGCTGCTCCTGCCAGTTGAACAGTGCGCGGTCAACATCTTCGACGGTCGCACCATCGAAGACAGGCGTCGCGACATAGACGCGATCACTCTCACCATTGCCGTTGACAGTGTGCTCAGCAACCTTAAGTGCATCCTTGTCGCGTGAGTCATCGCTGTCATACCAACCGTTGGCAGCAACCCAGCCAAGGTGCGTTTCAAGGATCTGGCCGATGTTCATTCGGCTTGGCACACCAAGCGGGTTGAGGATCACATCAAAGGGAGTTCCATCCTCAAGGAATGGCATGTCCTGTTCATCGACGATCTTCGAGATAACGCCCTTGTTTCCGTGGCGTCCAGCCAGCTTGTCGCCTTCAGCGATCTTGCGCTTCTTGGCAACCGAGACACGAACAGACTCGTTGACGCCAGCCTTGAGGTCGTCGTTGTTCTCCTTCGAGAGGATCTGGACGTCAATAACCACGCCGCCCTCGCCGTGAGGAACCTTAAGGGAGGTGTCACGAACCTCGCGCGCCTTCTCCTTGAAGATCGCGCGGATCAGCTTCTCTTCAGCTGTCAGCTCGGTCTCGCCCTTCGGCGTGACCTTTCCTACAAGCAGGTCACCGGAGTTGACTTCAGCTCCAATTCGGACGATTCCACGGTCGTCGAGGTTGCGCAGTGATTCCTCTGAACGGTTCGGGATGTCACGCGTGACCTCCTCGTCGCCAAGCTTCGTGGCGCGGGCCTCGGTTTCGTATGTCTCAATGTGGATCGAGGTCAGCTCGTCGTCCTTGACGAGTCGCCGGCTGACGATGATCGCGTCCTCAAAGTTGTAGCCCTCCCATGACATGAAGGCGACTAGCAAGTTCTTGCCGAGCGCCATTTCACCCATGTTTGTTGAGGAACCATCTGCGAGAACGCCACCAGCCTTGACCTTGTCACCGGTATCAACAAGCGGCTTGTTGTGGATCAAAGTTCCCTGGTTTGACCGCGTGAACTTCTCGAGCTTGTACTCGTCGGCGCCATCCTTGGTCTCAACAACAACCTTTTGAGCGTCGACATAGGCGACCGTGCCGGGATTCTCAGCGAGAATTACGTCACCGGTATCGAGTGCAGCGCGGGCTTCCATACCTGTTCCGACGAGCGGAGCATCGGTGCGAAGCAGCGGCACTGCCTGGCGCTGCATGTTTGAACCCATCAGGGCACGGTTTGCATCGTCGTGCTCGAGGAACGGAATCATTGCCGTGGCAACCGACCAGATCTGCTCCGGGGAGACATCCATCAGGTCAACTTCCTTCGGCGTGACCGTCACATACTGGCCGGCCTGCGTACGACAGATGACCTCGGGGCCGCGAAGCTTGCCCGTCTTCGGATCAACCTCATGGTTGGCCTGAGCAATCTTCTGCTCCTCCTCCATGGTCGCATCAAGGTGGACGATTTTGTCCGTTACAACACCGTCATTTACGACACGGTAGGGCGTCGTAACAAAGCCCAAGTCTGAGATCTGAGCGTACGAGGAGAGCGAGCCAATCAGACCGATGTTCGGTCCTTCTGGTGTCTCAATCGGGCACATACGACCGTAGTGAGTTGGGTGAACGTCGCGAACCTCGATCGGTGCGCGCTCGCGGGTCAGGCCACCAGCACCGAGCGCACTGAGGCGACGACGATGGGTAAGGCCGGAAAGCGAGTTCGTCTGGTCCATGAACTGACTCAGCTGTGATGACCCGAAGAACTCCTTCATCGCAGCTACTACAGGACGAATGTTGACGATCGTCTGTGGCGTGATCGTGTCCTCATCCTCGGTCGTGAGTCGCTCACGCACAACCCGCTCCATGCGGTAGAGACCAACGCGGAATGCGTCCTGGATCAGTTCGCCAACGGTACGCAAGCGGCGGTTGCCGAAGTGCTCGTACTCATCGAGTCGATCTGCGATTGGCTCACGGCGATAGGTGTAAGCCTCGGCCGCGTAATCCTTGATCTCCTCATCAAGCGTCTCGGGCATGCCGAGCAGCTTCGGAAGCGATACGAGCTCCTTGACAAGAGCAACGATGTCTTCCTTCGTAAGGACTCGCGTCTCAAGATCGATGTCAAGCCCAAGTCGAGCGTTGAGCTTGTAGCGGCCGACCCGTGAGAGGTCATAACGCTTCGAATCGAAGAACATCTGGTTGAGCAGGTTCTTAGCGGCATCGACCGTTGGCGGCTCGCCCGGACGCTGCTTGCGGAACAGTTCAATCAACGCGCCCTCTTCGGTGAGCGTGATCTCCGTGTCGCTCTCAAGCGTGTTGCGGATGTAAAGAGAGTTGTCAAACAGCTTGAGCATCTCCTTGTCCTCAATGCCCATTGCACGCAGGAGGACCGTTACCGGAAGCTTGCGCTTGCGGTCAATCCGGACGAAGACCTTGCCCTTCTTATCGATCTCAAGTTCAAGCCATGAGCCTCGCGCTGGCATCAAATTGGCGATGAATACCTGC
>JAPLCG010000001.1 GCA_026392385.1 Solirubrobacterales bacterium | reverse complement strand
TTCGCTGGGCGGCGCGGACCTCTTCGTGTTCGACACACCGGGGTTCGGGTACGACCAGATTGCGGGCTTCGTGCAGGGCGAGGCGAAGATCGATTTCCGCGGCTCGGGCTATGTCATTGGGGATCTGTTCCTGAACAGCGCCAATGGGAACACGCAGGTCGAAGTGGGCGGCAGCGCCATATTGGTATTCAACGTGGCGAGTATGAATGGCACCGATTTCCTATTTTGAGGCTATACGCAGGAACTGGCTTCACCTTGCTGGACCTAATGCCGGCCCCGGTTGGGGCGCTACCAGTGACCAAATCCCGTAGTCCTTGACTCACATGGGGATTCCCCGACGCGGCGATGATGTGATTCAACCTGGCGAGCATTGGAGGCTCGCCCATGGCCCGCGCAATCGCGCTTCGATCTGACTTCACTGGCCCTGATCTTCGCCGCCTGGCCCGTGGCAGCAAGGATGCGTCGCAGGCTCGCCGGCTTCTTGCGATGGCTGTCATTTACGATGGCGGCACCCGCAGCGAGGCGGCGCTGCTTGGCAGCGTCACTTTGCAGATCGTTCGGGACTGGGTTGTGCGGTTCAACGCCGAGGGTCCCGAGGGGCTGCGTGACCGCAAATCCGCAGGACCGACGCCACTTCTGACCGACGCCCATCGGGCTGCCCTGCTGGAGATCATCGACCGCGGCCCGATACCGGCCATCCACGGGGTGGTGCGCTGGCGTTTGTGCGACCTTGGGCAATGGCTGTTCGAGGAATTCCAGGTCTCGGTCTCGCCGCAAACGCTCAGCCGCACCTTGCGTGGCATGGGTCTGCGCAAGCTCTCCGCCCGGCCGAAGCATCACGCCCAGGCCGCAGGCGCAATCGAGGCATTTAAAAAAACTTTCCCGCGACGCTGGAAGGTATCGCCAAGGACCAGGGCTGCGGCCTCGAGGGGTTGGAAATCTGGTTCGCTGATGAAGCGAGAATAGGTCAGAAAAACAAGATCACCCGCCGCTGGGCGCGACGCGGCAGCCGGCCGGCGGCACCGCAGGACCAGCGCTATGCCTCAACCTACATCTTCGGCGCTGTCTGTCCGCACGAAGGCAAGGGTGCGGCGCTGGTGCTGCCATACTGCGATACGCGGGCGATGAGCCTGCATTTGGCCGAAGTCGCCACCATGATCAGCCCTGGCAGACATGCCGTGCTCCTGCTCGATCAAGCCGGATGGCACATGTCAGCCGACTTGAACGTGCCGGACAACATCACCCTGCTGCCGCTGCCGCCGAAGTGCCCTGAGCTTAACGTCATGGAGAATGTCTGGCAGTTCATGCGCGACAACTGGCTCTCAAACCGCATCTTCCAGTCCTACGACGACATTGTCGACCACTGCTGCCAAGCCTGGAACAAACTTACCGATCAGCCATGGCGCATCATGACAATCGGATTGAGGGACTGGGCACATCGGTACTAGGCTGTGGGAATTGGTATAAGTACGCAAACGCGTTAATCTCTGCTATCGTTCGACGACGCCCGTCTGAACTGACGGCCCCAAACAGGAGATCGCAGCGCTATGGCTACCACGG
>JAPLCG010000174.1 GCA_026392385.1 Solirubrobacterales bacterium | reverse complement strand
GAAGCGAGGTGACCTTCCCTTCACAATTGACTGGTACTGCGATTGGCTTGATGCCTTCGTCGAAAGGCTTGACGTTGAGCGAGTCAGTCTCGCTGTTCATGACTGGGGCGGACTCGGCCTTGCTTGGGCAGCCCGGCGCCCAGAGATGGTTGAGCGGATAGCAATTATCAACGCTGTACCCTTGCTCCCTGGCTACCGCTGGCACCGCACTGCACGCCTTTGGCGAACTCCGTTTGTCGGAGAAATGGTTATGGGCTTCACAGGGCGATGGACGCTCTCACTTCTGACCCGTGAATCGAATGTGACGCCCGGGCCACTTCCAAAGGCAGAACGCGATTCAATGCTCGAACACTTCGACCTCGGGACGCAGCGCGCGATCCTCAGGCTCTACCGCACATCCCCGCCAAAGGTGCTCGCCGCAGCAGGGGAGAATCTCTCAAGACTGAAGTCACCAACACTTGTCCTCTGGGGCACTCAGGACCCATACATACCGGCAAAGTTTGCCGACGCCTTCGGTGCCGCGCTGCCTAATACCACTGTCGAACATGTTGACGGTGCCGGACATTGGCCATGGCTTGACCGGCCGGAGCTGATCGGGCGAATCTGCTCGTTCCTGACCGACAGGCCGTGAGCGCGACCATCGCTGCGATCGGTCGACGGCCGATTGCAGCGGCAATCTTGGCTGCGACGCTAGGCGCTGCCATCTGGCTTATCTGGGAGCCACACACGGCCGACATGGCGGCGCAGGTATACCGCGCTGCACTTGCAGGGCGGGCCGGGATAGTCAGCTGGGACGGCCAGTGGTACGGCGGGCACTACATGCCCGCCTACAGCATTTTGATGCCACTGCTCGGCGGGCTGGTCGGAGCATGGCTGGCTGGCGCACTCGCTGCGGTTGCCGCCGCAGGGGTGCTCGCCGCAATCGCAAAACTCACAGCCCGCGGCAATCGGACCGCGGCACTCGTGGCCGGTCTACTGCTCACTAGCGGAAGCCTCTCCGCCCTCTACTCGGGGCGTACGACCTACCTGCTCGGCGTTGCGATTGGCGCAGGCGCCCTGCTCGCACTAATGAAGAGCAAGCCGCTGCTGTGGGTACCGCTCGCGCTACTAACACCGCTTGCCAGCCCGGTTGCCGCACTATTCCTCGCGCTATGCGGCACTGCAATCCTGATTGGAAGGCGCCGCTGGGCGGGACTAGTAATTGCTGCGCTCGCGCTCGCACCGGCGGTCGCGCTCTCGCTTGCCTTTCCTGAAGGAGGAGTTCAGCCGTTCAGTCTCTGGCTGCTCATCCCATCGCTGACCGCATCGCTAGTTGGTCTAAAGGTAATCCCAAAGGATCGCGTCGAGCTCCGAATCGGCGTCGGCCTTTACCTGCTGCTCTGCGTTGGCGCGTTCCTCGTTCCCTCGCCAGTTGGCGGCAATGTCACTCGACTCGGCCCGCTCGTTGCAGCAGCAATCGCGGCACTGATAATGATCCCTGCACGCCGCAGACGAATGCTGATTCTGCTGCTCATACCAACCGTCGCCTGGCAGATCGCCGAGCCAGCGGTTGACCTGCTCCGCACAGCCGGCGATCGATCAACCGAAGCGTCTTACTACCAACCATTGATCGAAGCACTCAACGACCAAGCTAGCCAGCCTGGGCGCGTTGAGGTCGTCTGGACCCGCAGCCATTGGGAGAGCGCGCTGCTCGCTCCTACATACGCACTTGCCCGCGGCTGGGAACGCCAACTCGATAATCGCTTCAACTCGCAGGTCAACGGCAATGCGATCACGCCGACTGCACTTAGAAACTGGATTGATGGACTTGCCGTGCATTGGGTCGCGCTGCCAAGCGCACCGATCGACTTTGCTGCCGAGGGTGAAGCGAAACTCGTTCGTTCCGGCCTGCCATGGCTCAGACCTGTCTGGCGTTCACGCGACTGGCAGCTGTTCAAGGTTGTCGCCCCTACGACAATCGCAACCGGTGCCGCAACAGCAACTGCACTTAATCCACGCAGTGTCGAACTGATGGCAACTCGCACCGGAAGCTCGCTTGTCCGCGTCCGCTACAACAGGCTCTGGCACCTTGAGGGCATCAGCGGCTGCGTCAAAGCTGGCGCAAACGGAATGACGGAGATTCAGATCCGCTCAGTCGGTCGCGGCAGTTTGCGGCTTGACGGCAGTATCGGATCGGCCGCAACCTGTGGTCGGTAACGCCGCTAACCTTGACTGTTAATGCAGTCGGCCATCAAACGGACCAGCCAGCGAGTCTTCCCGCGCGGCGCACTTGACGCAGTTAGGCAGCTAGCACTTTTCGCGTGCTGCTATGTCGGATACCAGATCGTCCGCGGCCTCGTTGACGGTTCGCAATCGACAGCTTTCTGGAATGCGACGAAGGTAATTGAACTTGAAAGCTCGTTGAGCATTTTCGTCGAACCTGCCGTTCAAACATGGACGCGCGGTAATGATCTGCTGATCGGATTCGCGGACTGGATGTACCTCAACAGCCATTACTTGGTGACGTTCTCGGCACTTGCCTTTATTTACATCCGCCGCAACAGCTCCTTCTACTTTGTGCGCAACATGTTCCTGATTGCAATGGGACTCGCCTTGATTGGCTATGCGCTCTACCCAACCGCCCCACCACGGCTGATGCCGGAATGGGGCTTCACCGACACGTTGGCACTCGCCACCGGCACCAGAGTTGACAATGAGCAGGCAAGTGCCCTACTGAATCTCTACGCCGCCGTACCTTCAATGCACGTCTGCTTCTCGCTGATGATCGGCGCCTCGATGCTGACGCTGACAAACCGAGTTTGGGCCCGCGTAATCTGGGCTTGCTACCCGTTGATGGTGACCTGGGTTGTTGTTGCAACCGGCAACCACTACCTGTTCGACGCGCTGCTCGGCGCAGTCACAGCCGGAATCGCTTGGCTTGGAGCAAACCGTCTCGGCGCGGCCCGCGACGGATGGCGATTCCGCCCAAACAGTCCAGTCCCATCGAAGCGCGAACAGGCGCTCGCTGAGGCAGTCGCTTGAGCACCACGAGCCAATCGCCAAACGGACAATCAAAGCGACCACGCCGCGG
>JAPLCG010000141.1 GCA_026392385.1 Solirubrobacterales bacterium | reverse complement strand
TAGCCGCGTCAGGCACAAAGCGCGTGATGACAAGGACTGACGGTGCTAGCTGGACATCACAGACGGTTGCCACCAATGATTGGCAGTCGATCACATACGGAAACGGACTGTTCGTCGCAGTCAGCACGACCGGTGCAGGCAACCGCGTTATGACAAGCCCTGATGGTGTTACATGGACGCAACGGACCAGCGCCTCAGACACCAACTGGCTCGGTGTAGCAGCTGGTAATGGCGTCTTCGCAGCAGTTGCCGGTGACGGTAGCGCGATGACCTCGAACCCAAGCTCAGCCGCCGCAACGCTTGACACAGGTACATCAAGCCTTGACAAGGGCGCGTTGGTCAAGGGCGCAGGCTGGACGACAGGCGCCGGTGCGCCATCGTCAACTGCCTTCAACTGGCAGTACTGCACGGCGCTTAACGACAACGCGAGCTGCACTGACATCGCCGGTGCCAATGCCACTGGCGCTTGGTACAACGCAGCTGATGCCAGCGTCGGCTACCAGATCCGCCTGAAGACCGCGATGACAACCGTTTACGGCATCGTTAACTCGTTCTCAGCGCTGTCAGGAATCGTCAAGCCAGTCGGCACAGCGGTACCAACGCTCAGCAGCCAGTCGCCAAAGGTTGGCAGGAACATTGCTTCAACCTTCGGCACTTGGAAGGGCTGGATCACAGGAACATCCACCGTTTCTTACGAGTGGCGCGCATGCACGTCACAGGTTGACGGAAGCTCGTGTAGCGCGATTCCAGGCTCAACGACAGGCCCTAACTACGTGCCAGGCGCTGGCCAAGTTGGCAAGTACCTGCGTGTATTCCTGACGATTACGACAAGAGGCCAGTCGGCAAGCCAGTTGTCTGCAATCACAACTAACCCGGTTGTTTCTTGATCTGAAGCATTAAGCAGTCTTGCAGTGAGCGAAGGGCCGCCATTTGGCGGCCCTTCGTGTTTGTGAGGCGCCGCGCACCGCTTCGGTAGTTGGGTTAGCGGCCTGTCGGTGGACTCGAGGCTGCTCGGGCTAAGGCCGCTTTACGCGCGCTTAGGCGCCATCAGTAGCGCGGCGAACAGAAAGCCGAGCGCTCCGAAGAAGGTGCCAAGCCCTTCGAGCGACGCATTAGCGACCAAACCGCTCTCAGGCGAGATTCGCGCCGTAACCGCTGAGATCCCGAAGGCGACCGATCCGAAGAGGTTTAGCCAGGTGACCTTCCAGAGTCTTGCCGCCGGGTCCCAAAGGCGATCGCGATCCCTGCAGGCCCAAACTGCAAGCAGGCTCGAGATCAGGAACGCTGCCGAGCCGAACACATCAGGACGCCAGACATGCTGGCGCTCACCAAGGATTGACAGACTGAGAATCGCGGAGAAGGTACTGACGTTGAAGAACAGCGTGCCAACGAACTGGATTGCCGCCGACCACCAGTCAATCGCCTCTGCGCCACCCCAGCCAGCGAACCGCGGACGCCCACTCAACAACCACTGGATCAGTGAGGCGGTAGTGAAGAAGATAGAACCGATGAAGAACGTCAGGCCAGTGAATGTGGCATTGATTGCCGGGAACGCGGCAAAGACAGCGCCGATGGCGAACAGCGAAGCACCGATCGCAAAGAAACGCGCCTCGCGCCGCTGTTCCCGAAGTTTCGTCATCGCGACTAGCGTCCCACAGATCGGCCCGCCGTCTTGAACTCAAATCGTTCAGGCGAATCTGACTGAACATCCCTCTAGTAGGTTTCGCGGAGATGACCTCCGCGTTCGCCACAACGCCTTCATGGCTGCTGGCAGTAGCTCTCTTCGCTTTCTTTGTGGCAGTTGGCTCGGCCTGCCGGTGGATCGTTGTAAAGCGCTGCACTGAGGATCGACGAGAGGAACTTGCCGAGCAGGCTGCTCGCCTACTAACCGGCCTTGCCGCCACGTTTGCCTTCTTCATCGGTATATCCGTGACAATCACCTGGGGAGCAGTCTCGGCAGGCCAGGCCGCGATTGAGGCTCAGGCATCACGTGCGCAACAGCTCTCGTGGAGCCTCAACAACATTGAGAACCAACAGGCCGCCAAACCGCTGGTCAGGGATCTACGCAACTACCTTGCGGCCGCGGCAAGCGAGGATCGTCCATACCTCTCAAACGGCAATGCTGCCAACCGCCCTTCGGCGGCGCTACTCGACAAACTCCAAGTTGCAGTTCACAAGTACGCATACCTTGGCAGCACGCCACAGTCAGAGGCCTCGGGGATCGTCTCAGCAGCCTCAGCGCTCAGCACCGCCGATGCATCGGTCACAGCTGTCGCCGATCGCACATTGCCGGAACTGATCATCCTGCTGCTGCTGTTGACAGCAACAATCAACACGGCGATAATGGGGATCTCGGCGGCAAACACCCGCCGGCCAATCCTATTTGCGCTCTGGTGCTTGATACCTGCACTTTCGATAACGGTCGTACTGGCACTTGATTCACCGTTCGCAGGTGACATCTCGATCAGCCTCGCACCACTTGATTCATTGGCTCAGCACGTAACAATCAATCATCTGAGCGGCCAGACAACCCCCTAAAAGTCCCGCAAACAGCCGGGTTCGAGCCGCTTACACCGGGCCGATGCCACCGGATCACACTCAGCTGCGTGCCAAGCGGTGTTCGCCCCAATCCCACAACCTTGCCACCAGCGTGTCAAGGTTCTGCGTCGCATTGCTAGGCTGATCCTTCGATGCGCGACTTCCTAAAAACAGTCTCCGAGCGGATCGTCGTCTTTGACGGCGGAATGGGCGCAACTCTAGAAGAGGTTGAGCTAACCCCAGCCGATTACGGCGGTCTAGAAGGCAAGTGCCATGAGGCGCTAGTGCTTAACCGTCCAGATGTAATTGAGGATGTCCACCGCTCGATGGTCGAGGCCGGCGCAATTGTCGTCGAGACCGACTCCTTCCAAGCATCACGGCTCAAGCTTGACGAGTGGGGTCTTGGTGAGCACACGATGGAGGTCAACATCAAGGCCGCC
>JAPLCG010000021.1 GCA_026392385.1 Solirubrobacterales bacterium | reverse complement strand
TCAAGTGCGCCGAATGGCTCGTCAAGCAGCAGGATGTTCCGCTGTTGGGCGACGGTCCTCGCCAGCGCGACGCGCTGGCGCATTCCACCCGAGAGCTGACGCGGGTGCATTTCCGCGAACTGCTCCAAGCCGAAGTCTTCAAGCAACCCGGTAGCTCGCTGCTTAGCTTCCGCGCGCCCAATCCCACCAGCCACCTCAAATCCAAGCGCCACATTTGCGACAACGGACCGCCACGGAAACAGCGAATCCTGTTGGGGCATCCACGAAGCGCTCTTCAAATCTTCGGCCGGTGAGCGGCCATCGATTTTCACTGTGCCACTGTCGGGCAACTCGATACCTGACAGGAGTGAGAGCAGCGTCGACTTACCGCAGCCGCTCGGACCAAGTACCGACACGAATTCGCCGTCCCTGACGATCAGGTCAGTCGAATCGAGAACCTCAAGCCGCCCTGCCTTAGTTACAAATCCCTTGCAGAGGTCGCGAGTTTCGATTCGGATATAGCTGCTCATCGCGCTCCTCCAGCTCGGCGCCATGGCATCGCGAGTCTTTCCACGAAAAAGGTCGCGGCATAGAGCAGCATCGTCAGGGCGGCGCAAACCAGCACGGCAGCTAGGACAAGGTCGGTGCGGAAGGAGTTTCGCGCAGTCTGCATGTAGACGCCAAGCCCAAGCTCCGCACCTGCATACTCGGCAAAGATCGCGGCGACGATCGCGTATGTGATCGCGATGCGTAGACCTGTGAAGAAACTCGGCAACGCCGAGGGGAGGCGCAACAGCCGCCATGTCGTCCACCATCCTGCGCCCATTGTGCGCATCAGCGTCGTTGATTCACGACTCGCGGTTGCGTAGCCCTCGACAAGTCCTACAACTAGTGGGAAGAAGGTTACGAGCGCAACAAGCAGGATCTTTGGCAGCAGCCCAAAGCCGAACCAGATCACTACCAGCGGAGCAAGGACAATGATTGGCAGCGTCTGACTGCCAACCAGAACAGGCGTTAGCGCCCGACGGGCAATTCCCGAAGCGTCAAGCAGGATCGATAGTCCAAAGGCAAATGTCAGTGACAGGGCAAAGCCGAGTGCTACCTCACGCAGCGTCGGCAGAGTGTTTGCCCAGAGCGAGCTTCGGTCTGCCCAGCCTGCGGAAGCAACTCGCTCCGGGCTCGGAAGGACATCGTCGCTCGTTCCACCAACCGATGAGTAGAGCTGCCAGATGAGTAACAGAAGCAGCAGAATCAAAATCGGTGGAAGGAATCGGCGAGTTGCTCGGATACCTTGCTGTCTGGCTGATTGCGGCGCGCGAGCGTTCATCTGATCGTGGATACTGAAGGTCTCGACGACATGAAGCGATTCAGCCGACAGATCATTAGACGCTCAGTCGCCTCCGGCGCGCTAGTTTGCACGATCGCCGCGGCCAGCGGATGCGGTGGATCCGGATCGAAGAGCGAGGCAGGCCAGGCCACCAAAAAAGGCGTCACGGTCGCGCTTGACTGGACGCCGAACACCAACCACATAGGCGCCTTTGTGGCCGATCAACTCGGCTACTACGCCAATGCCGGTTTGAAGGTCAAGTTCATTCCCTATGCATCTACTCAGCCCGAGTTGATTGTTGCCAAGCACCGCGCTGACTTTGGTTTCTCCTACCAAGCGGGTACTGCCTACGCACGCTCTGCAGGTGGTGATGTTCGTAAAGTATTCGCGAATATCGCCAAGAATCAATACGCAATTGGCGTCCGTGGCAATCAGGGAGGCATTAGCTCGCCCAAGCAGCTCGATGGAAAAACCTACGCAGGTTTCGGCACGCCGGATGAGGGTCCGGAGCTCAAGTTTGTAATTAAGAAGGACGGCGGCAGTGGCAAGTTCCGGACTGTGATGCTGAACAGTTCCGCTTATCAGGCCGTTTATGGCGGTCAGGCCGACTTCACAATTTCGGTATCGACGTGGGAGGGCATTGAGGCCAAACTGCTCGGCAAGCCGATGAGGTACTTCGAGTTCTCCGACTACGGACTGCCTTCTCAGTACTCGTCGACGATCGTCTCGAGTGATCGCTATCTGAAGGCAAACCCGGAAACCGCAAAGGCGTTCCTCGCGGCGACCCAGAGCGGCTATCAGTACGCGAAGGATCACCCTGAGGAAGCGGCAAAGTTGATGGTCAAGGCCAACCCGCAGACGCTTAAGAACCCGGAGCTCGTGACGCTCAGCGCAAAGATGCTCGCTGCTGGCGGCTACTACGGTGGCGCCGATGGTCAGATTGGTCACGTTGACCCATCGGTGTGGAGTAATTACGGCGACTTTCTGCAGGCGAACAAACTGCTGGTCGGAAGTGATGGCAAGCCACTTGCCAACGCTCCCGATTGGTCTTCGTATTACACAAACGCCTACCTGCCCGCGCAGTAGTCGCGGTTCGCACTGCGGTGATTGACCTCCAAGCAATCATCGATCGGGTCGGCGCGGTCGAGCCCCTGGCTGGTCGGACGCGGGTGCTGGCTATTGATGGGCGAGCAGGCGTCGGTAAGACGACCCTTGCGGCCGAACTAGGCAGCCGATTGGCCGGCTCAACTGTGCTGGCAATGGATTCCGTTTATCCGGGTTGGGGAGGCCTTGCAGAGGGATCCGAGCGGCTCGTGTCGGATGTTCTCAAGCCGCTTGCGGATGGCAGCCCGGCTGGTATCCGTAGCTGGGATTGGCAGCATGACCGCGAGCTTGAATGGCAGCCGCTCGAGATCGGGGAGCTGCTGATCGTCGAAGGCGTTGGCAGTGCAAGTCAAAAGGCCGCGCCATTTCTGAGCTGTGTTGTATGGCTCGAGGCCGAACCGGCATTACGCCGCGAGCGAGCTCTCAACCGTGATGGTCAAATGTTCGCCACCCATTGGGATGCGTGGGCGAGCCAGGAAGACCAGCTATTTGCTCGCGAACGGCCCGCCGAGCGCGCGGACTTCCGCTACGACACCGGGTCTAACGGCTGAGCTTCAGCTGCCGTAGCGGTTCGCGCCTCGACTTGTTAGCGGCGCGTTGTGGCTTTGGGGGTTACAACCAAGTAGACGGTGCTGCTTGAAACGACGGCTGCACTCGCTGCTCGGCGCGATGGCGGCGGAGTAGGAAGGGCAAGGGTTAACTTGACCTTGTAGGTACCGACCTTTAGGCCCGAAGTATTGATGGTGATCGAATTGCGACCGGCCTTGAAGTTGCCGACCGAGGTCCGCGTTCCGGAACCAGGTCGGTTCAGTGTCATCGTCCTAACACCGGGCTTTGATGCCGTGAACAAGAGCGTTGTTGACGCTGTGCCGACGGTGATTGGGCTACGGCCGAGCTTAAGACCTGAGAGCGCTGGTTGTGAAGGGTTTACGCCCTCCGGTACAACTCGCTGGGATTCGCTGTTGCTGCCCCAGCAGACGAAAAAGTCGTCAACGCGCTGAGCGCAGCCGTAGTTGCCACCGGCTGTGATTGATGAGTACTTACCGGCAGGTGCCGTTGCCTGACCTTCTGAGTTATCTCCCCAGCAGACAATTGCGCCGGAGCTACGCAGTCCGCATGAGTGTGCATAGCCGGATGCGATTTTGGTGAAGCCGGTACCTGATGGTGGTGTTGCACGGCCGCTGCCGTTCTCACCCCAGCAGCTGATCGATCCAGTCTCGTGCAATCCGCAGGTGTGAGTTCTACCTGCTGCAACTGCGGTGAAGTCGGTGTCGGCTGGAGCGTCGGCTTGGCCTGCCCAGTTGCCTCCCCAGCAGACAATTGTCTTGTCGGTTTTCAAGGCACAGCTGTGGTAGCCACCGGCGCTGACACGCTTGAAGTCAATTCCGCCCGGGGGAATCGACTGATTGACTACAACGCCGTTCATGTCCTGATTGAGCCCCCAGCAGGAGAGGGACCTGTAAATCGTCACAGCGCAGCTGTGGAACTTGCCGAGGCTGATGTCGGTCGCCTGCAGGTCACCGCTGCAAATCGTTGTTCCAAGACAGACAGCTCTCGGACCTGCGAGGCAGTCCTCGCGGACCCCCGCCCCTCTACAACCGCTAATCGGGCCGTCGGTCTGGCCAAAGTGGTTGTCACCCCAGCAGTCAACCGTGTAATCAGCTGCGATCGCACATGCGTGATAGCCGCCGACAGCAACTGCCGCGAAGTTGCTGCCCGAAGGTGCCAAGCGCTGGCCATCTGAGTTGGAACCCCAGCACTTGAGGTTCTTTCCCGAAAGAATCGCGCAGGTTGTTGATTTGCCACTAGCGAGGGTAGAGGCAACAACAGGGTCGGGTGGCAGCACGCCAGCTACCGCGGGAGAAGCAGCGACTGTTCCGAATAAGGCACAAACCGCGAGTACAGCGATCAGGGCTGTTGAGCGGCTTCGAGTCGTGCTGCGAGGCTTGATAATCATTGACCCGACACTACCCAATCCTCCGGGAAGAAACCACCGGTTGGTGGTGATGGCGTAAAAGACCCGCTACTGTGCATATTGCGGTTGACAGATAGTCGGCCGCGAGGTCAGCTACTTGGGTCCCGCCACCAACGGCGGTTCGGGTCAGCCGGTCCTCCCGAATCGTTTCGCACCATTGCGGTGCGGGCACCAGCAAGGAGCAGTTTTATGTCAGAGCAGTCCTTCGCCGATCTCGGCGTTTCCAGTGCTGTTGAGCACGCGCTTACCGAGCGCGGATTCACGGCACCATTTGCAATCCAGAAGAAGGTCATCGGCGATGTACTTGCCGGCCGTGACGTTCTTGCCAAGTCACCGACGGGATCCGGCAAGACACTTGCCTTCATGGTTCCGACGATCGACCTGATTGATGCTGAGGCGGAGCGCCCAGCAGCTTTGGTCTTGGCACCTACGCGTGAACTCGCAACCCAGATCGTTGAGGAGACGCGCGCAGTTGCACATGCAAAGGCCCTCAAGGTCACAGCCGTTTACGGCGGCGTCGGACTTGAAAAGCAGGCCCGTGAGGCTCGCAAGTCACACATCGTCGTCGCAACGCCAGGTCGCCTCGAGGATCTCCTCAGGCGACGGGCTTTCACGCTGTCGAATGTAAAACTGTTGATTCTCGATGAGGCAGACAGAATGCTCGACATGGGCTTCCGTCCAGCCGTTGACCGGATCGTCAACCTCTGTCCGCGTGATCGTCAGACGCTGTTCTTCTCAGCAACGCTTGACGGCGAGGCTGGCAAGATCGCCAAGCTCTACACAAGCGACCCGGTTCGCCATGAGCATGTTGCTCCGGCACAGAAGAAGCCGGACATTGAGCATCGCTTCATTTCCGTTGAGCGGGATGAGCGCGTTGGTCGACTGATCGCTGAACTTGGCGATCGTTGGGAACTGAACCTTGTATTCGTCCGCACCAAGCGCGGCGCGGACAAGCTTGTCAAGCGCCTGAATGCGACTGGGGTTGAGGCTGTTGCGATGCACGGCGACAAGAGTCAGCGGCAGCGCGAACGGGCACTGGCTGATTTCGAGGGTGGGCGCGTAACAACGCTCGTAGCCACCGATGTCGCTGCGCGAGGGATCCATGTTGATGGGATCTCCAAGGTGATCAACTTTGATCCTCCTGGCCAGTCGGAGGACTACGTGCATCGCACGGGTCGCACCGGTCGCGCAGGTGAGCGCGGAATTGCCGTCACATTTGTCGGCAGGGACAACTTCCGTGAGCTCCGCCAGATGACTAAGGAGCTCCGCCTTGAGAGCGAGTTCCAAGCGGCAGCGAGCAATGGCAGGAGTGCGCCGCCGAGCGACGAGGCACGCAGCGAGCGCCCGCGTCGTGAGAAGCAGCAGAGCCGTGATGATCGTCCGCGTCGCGAGCAGCGCCCGGAGCGAACCGCTTCAGGTGATCGCCCGCGTGGCAAGTCAGGCGAGTCAAGGAATGGTCAGAGCCGCAATGGCAAGCCAAGTTCGGGAGACCGCTCGCGCAATCGCGCGGGCGAGTCGAGGAACGGTCAGGCCCGTGACGGCCGGCCAGGCAAGCCAGTAGCCAGCAGCAACGGTGGCAGCGGCAATGGCGGTGGCAACTCCGGAAGTGCAAACGGCGGTGGTCGACACGGCGGCGGCAAGCACGGTGGCAGCAAGTCGGGTGTTGGCAAGTCGGGCGGTCCGCAGTCAGCGGGCAACCCACGCGGCAAGGGGCGACGCAAGCCTTCGCCTGCTGCTTCCCGCTAACCGTGCATTAGTCTTCAGGCATGAACGACGGGGGTTCCGCTAAGAAGTGGCTCCCCGTCGTAGTGCTTGGACTCGCGCAGTTCATCATGGTGCTCGATACGACCGTGATGAATGTTTCGATCTCGGCTGTCGTCAAGGACCTTGACACGACGGTTGCCGGTGTCCAGCTTGCGATTACCGCCTATGCGCTTGTAATGGCGGCCTTCATGCTCACCGGTGGTCGCATCGGTGACAAGGTTGGTCGCCGCCGAGCCTTTGCGATCGGTCTCGGTATCTACGGTGTTGGCTCCTTGATTACCTCTCTGGCGCCGAACCTTGGCGTGTTGCTCATTGGCTGGTCACTTGTTGAAGGCCTCGGCGCAACGCTTGTAATTCCGGCGATCATGGCGCTGACGGCAGCGACTTATAGCGGTCGCGATCGACTGCTCGCCTACGGGATCCTTGGCGGCATTGCTGGGGCTGGAGCGGCGGCCGGACCGTTGATTGGTGGCTGGGTGACGACGACTCTCTCGTGGCGCTACGTCTTTGCGGCCGAGACGGTTGTTGTCGTGTTGCTGCTGGCTGGAGGTTTGCGATTTCTCGCCGCACCGAAGCCGAGCGGTGGCCGGATAGCGGTCGGTGAAGTGCTAATGACGGCTTCCTCAATGGCCTTGATTGTTCTAGGGGTACTCAAGGCGAGTAGCTGGGGGTTCCTGCTGCCAGCCAACCCACCGGTTATTGGCGGCGTCACGATTGAGCCGCTTGGTTTGTCGCCTACACCTTTCGTTGTTGGTGCTGGCGTAGTCCTGATGTTCATTTACATGCACTTGGCCCGCGCTAAGGAGGCGCGCGGCGAGTCGCCGCTTGTTAGCCCGTCTCTGCTCGATCGTCCGCGACTGCGAGCCGGGCTGCTGGTCGTCTTGATGGTGCAGCTGGTGATCGGTGGAGTCTTCTTCACGCTGCCGGTATTCCTTCAGGTAACCCTTGAAAAGGATGCGCTAGAGACTGGAATTCAACTTGTGCCGCTTTCAGTTGCGCTGATCGTCGCCTCATTGGCTGGACCAAGAATTGCGCTTAAGCATTCACCGAAGCTGGTTGTGAGGATTGGCTTTGCCGTCGCAGGGATCGGTCTATGTGTGATCACTGCCTTTGTTAGCGATGATTTCCTCAAGCCAGGGTTTGTGATTGGTATGGCTGTCACCGGCGCCGGCCTAGGCCTTGTGATGAGTCAGATTGGCAGTCTTGTAATGAACTCCGTTAGTGAAAAGTCAACCGGTGAGGCGGGCGGAATGCAGGGCACTGCCCAGAACCTTGGAATGTCATTGGGGACGGCGCTGATCGGTGCGATCCTGCTGGCTGGCTTGACGACTGGTTTCAATGAGCGGATCGCCGCCAGTGCCTCAGTTACCCCTGAGGTTAAGCAACTTGTAGCCAGCCAAACTGAGGCGGGCGTGCAGATAGTTTCGGAGAGCGACGCGATCCATTACGCCGAGCAGCAGGGGCTGGCTCCTGATCAGGTTAGTGCCGTCGCAAATGAGTATTCAGATGCGCAGGTTGAGGCACTGCGCAGGTCAATCGCCTTTATCGCGATTTTCGCGTTCGGGGCACTGATCGTTACCAGGCGTCTGCCGATTGAGACAGGCGACGAATCAGTCCAAGACGAGCTTCAGACTGCAGCGGCCTAGCCGCGCAACGCAGTCTCTATGCGCTGGTTGGCTGCGGAGCTCCGCCACGCGAAGCGCGGCGACCCTCACGAACCCTGCCGACCTGATCAAGCGTCACCTTGCGAAGTCGCACATGGTTTGGCGTGACCTCAACTGCCTCATCGGCGCGCAGGAACTCAAATGCCTGGTCGAGTGAGAGAAGCTTCTTCGGGACGAGCCTGACAAGTTCGTCAGCATTGGCTGAGCGGATGTTGTTGAGCTTCTTCTCGCGGACGGCGTTGATGTCGAGGTCGTCGGAGCGGCTGTTCTCGCCGACGATCATTCCCTCATAAACCTCTTCGCCAGGTTCGACGAACAGTGTTCCGCGATCCTGCAGTGCGAAGCAGGCGTGGGCGGTAACTGCTCCGGTGCGGTCGGCAACAAGCGAACCTGACTCGCGCGTGCGAAGCTCGCCAAACCAAGGCTCCCAGCGATCAAATACATGGTGGGCAATTCCCGTTCCGCGAGTCTCGGTAAGAAACTCGGTGCGGAATCCAATCAGTCCGCGGGCGGGGACGAGGTATTCCATTCGCACCCAACCGCTGCCGTGATTACCCATCTCCTCCATTCGACCCTTACGCGAAGCGAGCAGCTGCGTTACGGCCCCGACGAACTCTTCAGGCACATCAATTGTCAGCGCTTCGACCGGTTCGTTGATGACATCGTCGATCGTGCGCGTGACTACCTGTGGCTGGCCGACTGTCAATTCGAAGTCTTCTCGGCGCAGCTGTTCAACGAGGATCGCAAGCGCGAGTTCGCCACGGCCTTGCACCTCCCATGAATCCGGTCGGTCGGTCGGCAGGACGCGCAAGGCGACATTGCCGATCAGCTCAGCATCAAGTCGGTTGAGCAGTTGGCGCGCGGTCAACTTTGAACCGTCCTTGCCAGCCAGTGGCGAGGTGTTGATGCCGATCGTGACGCTCAGGCTTGGCTCGTCAACTGCGATTAAGTCAAGCGGCCGTGGATCAGATGGGTCAGCGAGGGTCTCACCAATAGTTACGTCGGGTATTCCAGCGACGGCGACGATCTCACCTGGGCCAGCCTCCTGCGCTTCGACGCGATCAAGCGCCTCGGTTACAAACAGTTCGGTGACCTTTGCATTCTCAACTGTGCCATCACGTCGGCACCATGCGACCTGCTGTCCTCGGCGTACGTTGCCGTCGTGGACTCGGCAGATGGCCAGACGGCCAAGGTAGTCGGAGGCGTCAAGGTTTGTTACCTGCATCCGCAATGGGGCATCCGGGTCGTACTCGGGCGGCGGGATCGTCTCGACAAGCAGGTCCATAAGGGCCTTGAGGTCCTCACCCTGGTTTTCCGGATCAAGCGATGCAGTTCCAGCCTTGGCGTTCGTGTAGACAACCGGGAAGGTGATCTGCTCCTCGTCGGCGTCAAGGTCAAGGAAGAGTTCCTCTACTTCGTGGACTACCTCGGCAATGCGCGCATCAGGTCGATCAACCTTGTTCACGACGAGAATAACTGGCAGCTTTGCGTCAAGCGCCTTGCGGAGGACAAAGCGCGTCTGCGGGAGTGGGCCTTCGCTGGCATCAACAAGTAGTAGTACGCCATCAACCATGAACAGTCCGCGTTCAACCTCACCACCAAAGTCGGCGTGGCCGGGGGTATCAATGATGTTGAGTTTCACTCCGTCATGGGGGACGGATGTGTTCTTGGCGAGGATCGTGATGCCCTTCTCGCGCTCAAGGTCCATTGAGTCCATTACTCGGTCCTTAAGCTCAGCTCCCTTGCGGAAGGCGCCGGATTGGCGCAGCATCGCATCCACGAGCGTTGTTTTGCCGTGATCGACGTGCGCGATAATCGCAACGTTTCGTAGGTCGGAGCGTTCAGCCATGGAAAAGGAGCCCTTCGGGCGGGAGGGGCGACCTGTCACTCTAGCGGCGCGCGACGCTCGGCGGGGCGATCCGCAAGACTACGGCCTGAATGTCCTCGTTTCGTAGACGACTTGGCAAGCTTGTAATCGGTGGAACAGCCCTGAGCGTCGGGCTGGTTGGCTTGGTTCTAGTCGTTCCGGCTGCTCTGGCTGACGGGCGGGTTGACGAGCTAGGGCTTGCCGGAAGAATCCCAACTGAGGTTGGGCTCAACTCGGCGTGGGTAGTCATCGCCGGCTGTCTGGTGATGTTTATGCAAGGTGGCCTCGCGATGGTTGAGGTCGGTTTTTCGCGAGGCAAGAACGCTGGATCGGTTATCGCCAAGTTCTTAGTCAACTTCTCAATCTGTGCCGCGTTCTTCTGGGCTGCCGGTTTCGCGATTGCTTTTGGTGACGGCAATTCGTTCACAGGCACCTCGGGCTGGTTTATTGCCCAGGCCAGTGACTTTGCCCTCGCATGGCCACAGACTCGTAATGGTGTAACGGCTGAAGCGCTGTGGTGGTTCCAGTTCACGTTCTGCGCGATTGCGCTGGCAATCGTCTGGGGTACGACGCTTGAGCGGATCAAGTTTGGCGTTTACGTCATCTACTCAATCGCCTTTAGCGCGGTCATCTATCCACTTGTCGCCCATTGGATCTTCGGTAACGGTTGGCTCCGTAACGATTTCCATGTTCAGGATTTCGCCGGTTCAATCGTTGTCGATGTGACCGCTGCTGCGGCAGCATTAGCGGTTCTCCTCCTGCTCGGCCCGCGGCGTGGCAAGTATGGCGGCGATGGCAAACCGCGGGCGATTCCTGGCCACAGCATGCCGATCTTCGGATTGGGGATCTTCATCCTCTGGCTCGGTTGGTACGGCTTTAATCCCGGTTCCACACTCACTGCTCTCGACGGACGCTTCCCAGAGATTGTCGTCATCACGACGCTCGCCGGAGCTTTCGGCGTGCTCGCCGCGGTTGCGTTCATGTGGCGCAGGGAGAAGATCGTCGACATCGGCATGGCTGGCAATGGGGCGATCGCTGGCCTTGTTGCTATCACCGGGCCAGCCGGTTACATCGACGCGTGGGCTGCTCCGATCATCGGCGCGGTTGCCGGAGTAATCGTCGTAGAGGGAGTAATCCTGATCGACAGAAAATTCGATGATCCGATCGGTGTCCTTTCCGCTCATGGACTGGCCGGCATTTGGGGCGCACTTTCGCTCGGGCTGTTTGCTGCACCGCGCCTCGCCAAGGTAAATCTGCCTGGGAGTCACGGTGGGCTTTTCTACACCGGAACTCTCACTCAGATGGGCTCGCAGGCACTTGCCGTCGTGGTCGTCTTTGCGTTTGTGTTCAGCTCCTCCTATCTGGTCTTCTGGCTGACGCGGCGCTTCTATGGCCTGCGCGTCACTCCCGAACAGGAGAATGCTGGACTCGACATCAGCGAGCACGGAATGTACGGCTATCCAGAGCAGTTCATTCCAGCACCAGAGCTGGTTGGCTACGGTGAAACATCCCCACTTGACCGGATTGGAACCGGCCCACTATCTGACCCGGAGGTCACCGCATGAAGAAGATCGAAGCGTTTGTCCGTCATGAGGCTTTCGAGCCGATTCGCACGGAGCTACTTGAGCTTGGCTTTCCGTCAATTACGGTTAGCGAGGTCAAAGGATCAGGACGCCAGCGCGGGATAGTTGAGACCTATCGCGGGGCACAGCTAACAAACCACCTGCGACCGAAGATCAAGATTGAGTGTGTTGTATCTGATGGTGAGGTACAGACTGTCGTTGACTCGATCCTCAAACATGCGCGAACCGGGTCAATCGGTGATGGCAAGATCTTCGTTCTTCCTGTCGAGCAAGCATGGCGTGTTCGCACCGGCGAGGAAGGCGATCTGATCCTTCAGGCGCATGAGGAAGACAACGCCTGAAAGCAGCTTCCCATCCGTACTCGGCGGCCAACTGTCGCCTTGGCGGGCTAGCCGTTGTACGCTCGCGTAGTCATCGTGCGCAGATCAAGTCAAGTTAAAGTCGCGACTCTCACGGCGGCGATGTTAGTTCTGGTCGGGGCTGTTGGTGCGACGAGCAGTGCCTCGGCAGCGGCGATCCCACGGACGCTTGAAGCCTCAACGATCGCAAGTGGGCTCGCCGAACCGATGGCCGTCGCATTTGTACCTGACAAGCGCGTATTTATTGCCGAAAAGCGCGGAGTCGTCAAGGTTGTACTGCCGGGCGAGGCCCCGTCCGCACGAACTCTGTTTGACATCTCCGACCATGTGGCAACAAGCGGTGATCGGGGTCTGATTGGCATAACGGCCGACGCCGACTTCACTCACAATGGATTCCTCTACCTGCTCTATACGCGCGATGCAAACCCTGCGGATACGGATGGTCCGAAAACAGCGCGCCTCTCGAGGATCACAGTCGGGCCTGGGGCGACGGTTAAGAGCGGTGAACGAGTGATTTTGGGGACCGCCGCTAGTAGCTCATGCCAGAGTCCAGGGCCGATGCTTGACTGTCTGCCATCGGATCGTCAATCACACGGGATTGGGACTGTTCGCTCAAGTAAGGATGGAACGCTCTGGGTAGGAATCGGGGATGGCATGTGGGCCGGAACCCTCGCATGGTCGATTGAGCGCGCGCTCAACCCTGCCGTTATGAGTGCTGCGATCCTCCATATTGATCGTGACGGAAAGGGTCTCGCAAGCCATCCGTTCTGTGTCGGCGAAACGAACCTACGTGCTTCCTGTACGAAGGTCTTCGCGAAAGGACTGCGCAACCCGTTCCGCTTTCAAATTCTTCCTGATGGTCGGCTGGTTGCCGGTGATGTCGGCTGGAACGCTTGGGAAGAGGTCAACCTTATAAAGGCAGGGCGCAGCTATGGGTGGCCCTGCTTTGAAGGCGGAGAACCGACTCCTGGCTACACAGGCGACGCCGCGTGTGCGCCATACACGGATGCCAATCAGACTCGGCCACTATTCAGGTACGCACATGTTGGCGATAATGGCGCGGCAATCGTCATGGGTCCGCAACTTGGTTCCGGCTGGCCTGCGGCGTATCGCGGTAAGGCGGTGTTCAGCGCTTACGTACTCGGTAACCTCCGAGCCCTTGATCTGGCCCACCCGGATTCCGCTTCGACAATCATGTCGGCACTCGGAGGTGTTGTTGACATCGAGTCGACTCCATCTGGTGGGTTGGCGTTTGTCGACCCTGCAACTGCCGAGCCTGCGCACCTTGATCCGACGCAGATCGGATTGCCGCGCGGCAGCGTCTGGACGCTGAAACCGTCCGGTACAGGTCAACGTCCGTGGCCGCAGCCAACGCTCTCGTCACGCGGATTCGAAATCAGTTTTAGGTCCGGTACCAGTGATGCCGACACGTCAGCCTCACGGCTGACTTATCACTGGGACTTTGGCGATGGCAAGTCCTCAGCTGATGCGAATCCGATTCATCGCTACACGAAGGCTGGAGTCTTCACGGCAAAGATTCGAGTGTCGGACGGTCGGGAGTCGGGTTACGCGGTCATAAGGGTCAATACGGGGCTCACAGCGCCGAAGGTAACGATCACTACACCAACCTCTGCTGACCGGAGCATTGGTGGAGCGAAAGTCAATGTCAGTGGTATAGCGACGCTCAATGGCAAGCCGCTTCCGGCGGGGAATCTGTCGTGGCTTGTGCAGCTTCATCACGGCAGCCACACCCACAACTGGGCTGCCTTCTATGGACGAACCGGTTCTTTCACTCCGGCCGAAGACCACGATGTTGATAGCTACTACACGATTGTCCTCAGGGCAACAGCCGAGAGCGGCGCAACTGTCAGCAAGTCGGTCAATCTCCTGCCATTGACTCGAACGCTGACGCTCGGTACGAATGTTTCGGGCATCACGGTTGGCTGGGGAGGAATTTCTCAGAACGGTCCGCGTCCGACCGCCGTCGGCTATGTGTCTGTCCTTTCGGCACCTTCCAACTGGACGGGTGATGGCAAGACTTGGAATTTTGTCCGCTGGTCCGACGATGTAACTGATGCAACACGAGTCATTAAAATGCCCGACGCGAATACCGCGCTCACAGCAATCTACGTGCCGGCCGGAGACCTTGGTTGAACCCCATAGATTGAGTTGAGCTCGCGCGGAGGCTCGCTCCCCCCTGTGTCGCGGATCGGTCAGGATCGTCGGCTAACGGCAAGACGGAGTAGCAGTGCCATTGCTAGTCCGCTGACGGCGGCGATCGCCATCTGACTCAAGCTTGAACTGACAACTCCACGGGCGAGGAACACAACCGGGACGCCAGTTACAAGCAGCAAGAGAACGAGTCGTCGGACTGCCTGAACTGCCGATTGCTTGACTGGCGGAGGGAGTTCTGGCAGCCAAGCAGACCTTGCAGCCAACTCAATCTTGCGCGTTGCTGACTCACATGACCAGGCCATAAGCAGCATGAAGGTCAGCGGCAGAATGCAGGTGGTGATCCAGATTGCTCCCGCGCCGATTAGCGAGGCAATCTGCCGAAAGCGGCTCCGATCAACCGGACTTGCATCCATAAAGGCCGCGAGCAGAAGAATTTGACGGCCGAGTGACCAGATCGCTGTCGCGCGGCCGCGGACCCCTTCGCCGAGCGACTCACGTTCACCAGCCTCGGCAGCAAGTAGACCCTTATGTGCCGTTTCAACATCACGGTGGACATTGCGCAGTACGAGCAGTTCAGCGGCTGTGCGCATACTCGCTGGATCACGGCCCGACATTCCCGCGTAACGCAGCGCTAGTCGCACCTGCTCCCAGAGTGAGGCGATGTAGCCGGGGACAAGGGCGAGGAGAAAAGGTGTACCTGCTGCCATGCCATCGAATCGCGCAGCAGTCCGCGCCGCCCGCGCAGCGCGCGTCGCACTTTCCGATTCACTTCCTTCGGCACGAACAGCCCATTCGGCTGCGCCGCTGGCGAGACTTCGCTGTGCGTGAAGAACGACTAGTTCTGGCAGATGGCCAGGGTCACGACGCAGGGCTGAAATCAGCTCCCTCTGTCGCTTGAGGTTGCCCTTCGAGCGATTCATCCCTGCATTGTTGCTTAGCTGCGGAACTTGGCGGCCAGTGGGGCTGCGATCAGCGTCAGGACAGCTACCGCAATAACTATCAGCAGTATTCCAATTGCTGATGGGTGGCTAAGTGAGAGCAGCAGGACGGCGCCGAGGGCAATGATTACGACGCGGGCGATCGGTACGAGCCCTTCGCCGCCAGCGTCGGCTACTGCCTTGCGACCGTTCCCTGACCACCATGCTGAGAGCGCTACAACGAGCCCAATAAGAGCGACCACCCTGACTGCGAGAGCGAAGTAGCGCAGCAGCGTGTCGAAGAACGCGGCGGCGGCATCGGGTGGCACAGTTGATGGCAGGCTGTCGAGGTAAAGAGCCCTGCCAACCGCGATGATTATTCCCAGCAAGGCCATTGATCCAGCGAGAGCAAGACCGCTGGTGATCAAAGTTCTGCGGCGCTTGCGGGATAGAACTATTGCCAGCGCAAAGAGAAGTGGGGAGAGGATCGTGAACAGCAGCGTGAAGCTCTTAAGCGCGCTGATCGCCTTCTGCGCAGACTGAATCCCGGAGAGGTTGAAGATCACGATGCTTGGCGATCCGCCAGAGCCTGCTGCATCGATGCCCTGCTTCGTGAGGATTGCCTTCGCCGGACCAATCACAGGCGAAAGGTCAAGTTTGATCTCGCCCTTGGCTGCGACCTTGTTGAGGGCCGTGTACTTACCGGTTAGGACTGCGACAACCTGCTCATGCGATCTGCGGCTGATCACCTCCCAGAGCTTGGCGAACTGTTTCGACTCAACCAATCTGAGGATCACCGTCCGGGCGAATCCCTGAACTGCCTGTGCGATTGGTCCGGCGAGAGGCGCTGCCTGGCTTGGCAGTGACTTCTTCACAAGCTGCTCAGGCTTGACTGCCTTGACGAGCTCGTTTGTGATGGCATCCGTTACAGCCGACTGGATTGCCTTGTTGGTTGCCAGCGGAGCGACAGTCTTGACGTAGCGGTCTGTATTTAGCGTCTGGTTGCGGACCCAGGTCAGTGTTAGAGCAAGGACCGAACAGATACAAGCGAGCACTACCAGTGCGATGACGCCCTTCGACTGCTTTGCGCCGCCGTTGGCCGCGTCAGCTTCCGTTGACTTTTGTTCGGCCATTGAGATCAGATTCCCAGCCAACGCGGACGCGAACCGCGAATTTGGGCGATCCAGATCCAGTTGCTACCAGGAGTCAACCATCTGACGTCGGCGAGGGCCACCGTCAAGCGGCGACTCAAGTTTCCCGGCCGAGTTGAACGCCGCGCTAATCCGCTCGCGCGTTGTTGCTGGATCAATCACATCGTCAATTTCAAAGAATGTCGCCATGTTCAGGGCATTGCTCTGGGCTCGAATCGTCTCGACCAGCTCAACAACCCGCTGTTCGCGGGCCTGCTCGTCCTCTATCTCGGCGAGCTCGCGCTGGAACCCAAGGCGAACAGCGCCTTCTACGCCCATCGCTCCAAACTCGGCGGTTGGCCAAGCCACATTAAGGAGCGGCGCGTGGAAGTCGCCGCCGGTCATTGCCTGAGCACCGAGGCCAAAGGCACGGCGCACTATCACTGCCACAATTGGCACGCTGCTGGTCGCTGCCGCAAGGAACAGCCGCGAACAGCGCCTGACCATGCCTGTTGATTCCGACTCTGGACCAACCATGAAGCCTGGCGTATCAACCAACGACACGATCGGCAGCCCAAAGGCATCGCAGAGTTGGATAAGTCGCGCAGCCTTCTCCGCCGCTTCAGCGTCAATCGC
>JAPLCG010000061.1 GCA_026392385.1 Solirubrobacterales bacterium | reverse complement strand
GGCTTGATGCAAACAAGGCGGGTGCCCCCGGTCTTGACGGACCAGAAGCCGGCGACGAAGAGCGCTTCATAGCTGAACGTCGCGCTTGGCAGGGAAAGCTTGCTGAAGCGAACCTCGCTGGTGTCACGTGGCCGGCCGAATTTGGTGGCGGTGGTCGTGGTCCACTTGAGCAGGTAATCGTTACACAGGAGCTCAGCCACGCTGGCGTCCCAGGGATTCTCGATGTGATCGGCGTCGGAATGCTCGGCCCAACAATCATCGCTCACGGCACCGAGGAGCACAAGCAGCGCTATCTCGCGCCAATGTTGCACGGTGACGAGGTTTGGTGCCAGCTGTTCTCTGAGCCTGCAGCTGGCTCGGACCTCGCAGGGATTCAGACTAAGGCCGTAGCTGATGCCGATGGCGGCTTCCGGATCAGCGGACAGAAGGTCTGGACGACAAACGCACACTTCGCTAGCTACGGACTGATTCTCACCCGCACCAACCCTGAAGTCTCAAAGCACCAGGGTCTAACAATGTTCATCGTGCCGATGGACGCTGAAGGTGTGACGATTCGCCCACTGCGCCAGATCACCGGCGAAGCCGAGTTCAACGAAGTCTTCTTTGACGACGTCAAGGTTGGTGCCGATGCAGTCGTCGGTCCAGTCGATGGCGGTTGGGGCGTTGGCCTCACAACGCTGCTGTTTGAACGGCTCGCAATTGGCGTCGGAAGTGAAGGGTTCGGGTACCGCGCAGACCGCTTCGCCAACGCGATCGCGTCAGATCCAGCCGCAGCAGCAAACTCCGATGTTCGTCAGCGGCTTGGCCATCTCGCCGCCGACCTGCTGGCACTGCGCTACACCGGTTATCGCCATCTGACCGCAATTGCGCGCGGTGGACTTCCGGGAACCGAAGCAGCTCTCGGCAAGGTCACCGCTGTAAAGGCAGCAATCGAAGCAGGCGATCTGATTGCCGATGTGCTTGGTCCCGAGGCTCTCGCCGAGGGTGAGTGGTCATACCTGATCTCCTTCCTGCCAGGACTTAAATCGGCTGGCGGCACTGAGGAAATCCTCAGGAATATGGTCGGTGAGCGCGTGCTCGGATTACCAACCGAACCACGGCTCGACAAGGGAATCCCATTCAGCGAACTACGTGCGCGCGAGCGCGAGGGGGTCACATCATGAACTTCGAACTGTCCGATGAACAACTCGCCCTGCGCGAAGCAGCGCAAGACGCACTCCAGCGCGAAGACACGGTCGCCGCTGCCCGCGAAGCGCTTGAGAGCCCGGAGTCACTTCCTGACCTCTGGCCAACAGCGGTTGCTGCTGGCTGGTCAGGCTTGCTGGCAAGCGAAGCCGATGGTGGAGCCGAACTTGGCCCACTTGACGCAATGCTGATTGCCGCCGAGGCAGGCCGGCGGCTCGCCCCAGTGCCACTGCTTGGCCACCTGCCAGCAACGGTGATTGCCAGTGGCGAAACACTCGCCGCACTCGCATCCGGCGAAAAGCGTGCCGCCTGGCTGCCAACGATGCCTCCGACCGATCAGGATCCTGATTGGACTGTTGACCCGGAATCAGGCATTGAGCGCTCACCGGCGCCATCACTCTCCGGTAATCGCGTGACGGGCCGAGTGCACTGGGTGCCAGACGCTGTCGGCGCCGATCTGTTGATCGCCATAGCAGTTGAGAACGGCCAGCCACGAGCACTTGTGATTGATCCAACAAGTAGTGGTGTAACGATTGAGTCAGCCAAGTCATATGACCCGACGCGTAGCGTTGCGCATGTCAACCTTGCTGATGTTGAGGGCACTCTGCTTGATGCTGACGCGAGCGATATCGCTCGTGCATGGGCACTTGGTCAGGGTCTGATTGCTGCCGAGTCACTGGGCTCCGTGGAGGAGGCGCTTGAGCGTTCACTCGAGTATTCGAAGGAGCGGTACACCTTCGGACGCCCGATCGGCTCCTATCAGGCCGTAAAGCACGCGCTCGTCGAGATCTACCGCCTTCAGGAGAACGCTCGCTCGCTGATGTACTACGCAGGATGGGCCGGTGACTCAGCCCCTGAGGAGTTCCAGCTTGCTGCTCATGCGTTCCGCGTGGGAGCAACTGAGGCGCTTGACTTTGCATCGCGCGAGCTGATCTCGGTCCATGGTGGAATCGGAGCAACTTGGGAGCATGACGCTCCACTCTTCTTCCGCCGTGCGCAGCTTTCACGGAGGCTGCTCGGAGGCGCCGGGTCAGCCGCCGACCGTGTGGCTGGCGAGCTGCTCACCGCGGCTGTCAGCGCTTCGTAAACCGCGCTGCAATTGGCAGAACGAGCGACCTGGGTGCCAGCCTGCCACCGATTGCGGTGGCACGGTTGGCGATACCCGGGATAACCGTTCGGCTGCCCTTCAGCATCCCGTCAACCGCCTGCCGGGCAACTTCGCTTGCCTCGACGACAGTAAAGCTAGGCATTGAATCCTCAAGGCCAGCGCTGCCTGCTACCTCCGAGAACTCGGTCCTGACTGGGCCCGGGCAAAGTGCCGTGCAACTAACACCGGTATTTGAGAGGTCAGCACTAAGCGCCTCTGAGAACGTGAGGACGAAAGCTTTGCTGGCCGAGTATGTCGCCAGCCCCGGCATCGGCTGGAAGCCCGCCGTAGAAGCCGTATTGAGAACTGCGCCAGCTCCCCGCTCAACCATTCCCGGTAGCAATCTGACCGTCAGGTCGTGCACGGCGACGATGTTGACTTCAACCATTTCCAGTTCCGCTTCAGGATCGTTTCTATCAAGCCGTCCGAAAATCCCGAAGCCGGCGTTGTTGCAGAGGCCAACGACCGCTGGTCCCTGCTCGAGCTCTGCCACCAGACCAACGCGCGCAGTGGCATCCGCAAGATCGGTAGCGATTGCTCGCGCTTCGATTCCCTTTGCTGCCTTCAGTTCGCTTGCAAGCGCTTCAAGCCGATCAATCCGCCTCGCTACAAGCGTCAGGTTGTAGCCGCGCTCAGCAAGGTTCTTAGCTAGTTCGACGCCGATCCCTGAGGATGCGCCTGTAATTACAACGGTTTCGTTTGGAGATGGCTTTGGAAGTGGCATGGATCACAGACTACGCCGACTCGATCCGTTACGATCTGCCGTAGACATAAGCCGAATTCCACTTGGACGATCGTTTTGAGTGGAAACGGGGGAACCATTGGAGCCGCAAGGCCCTTGGGGCGAATTCCACGGATTGACCTGTGGATAGCGAGACTCTCGCGAGCCCGTCAGCTCACCTCGTAGGCAAACAACGATCACGAGAGATGCGGCGTCCCGAAATGGACGTCCTGTTTTGACATACCAATCCACATGTTCAAGCGACAGTTCAACAATCACAGCCAGCTAATTGCCCGCACGCTGGCGGCGAGCGCGATGCTTGCGTCGGCCGCTGCAATTGCCTTCGTTCCAGCCTCGACATCGCGTGCAGCAACGGGAGCTCGCTCCGCTTCCGAAGGCGGTGCCAGCCCCGGGACTCCCACCCCACCGCCCGCCGTGATCCCCGGTGTCAAGTACATGGACAGGACAACCGGATGGGTCTTCCCAATCCGGGAGGTAAACCTCATCTTCGGACCAAGCCAATGGACACTTGATCAGGGTGTCGACATGGGCGGCACATCGAGCGTCTGCGGCAAGCGCGCCACGCTTCTGGCGGTAGACGACGCGGTCGTCTCAGGGATTGGCATCAGCGGCTTCGGCTCACAGTCGCCAATCATCAAGCTGACCCGCGGACCATTGAAGGGACGACAGGTCTATTACGGGCATTCAAACCCAGTACTTGTCAAGAAGGGTCAGCGTGTAAAGCGAGGTCAGGCAATCGCCAGAATCGGCTGTGGAATAGTCGGCTACTCCTCTGCCCCGCACCTTGAGATCGGCCTTTACCGCAAGGGCGCTACCTACTGCTGCCCAAGCTGGGGTGAAACAGCACCAGCCCTAATTGCAATTCTCAAACGGATGTGGCCAACTGCGGTTGCTCGCAACCGGCAGGCACGCCGCTAAGCGGCGAGTGAAACGCCAAGCCAGACAATTGCAAGCGACAGCAGGAAGATAATGCCGTCAAGCGCTCGCAACTTCGGACGCTTCATGTGCCAGAGAATCAGGCCTGCTGTCACAACAACCAGTGTCAGCTTCATGTGCAGCTTTGGTGAACTCCAAAGGTGTTGATGTGAGGCGAGTCCTGCACCGGTAATCAGCAGGACGCCGATTGCAATCAGCGTCCCGTAACCGAAGCGGCGGGCAACCGCTCTCATCTGCTCGCCGTCGTTAAGGCCGCGCAGAACGGGAACGATTGCAGCGACGAGCACGAGCTGGCCGCCAACGAAAAACGCCATTGCCAAGAGGTGAAGCCAGACGACTAGATTCCAAGCCATACGCGGATCGTAGTCGCAGGAGCACTCATCGCGCCCGGCGCTGGGCGATCACATTCATCCGATCTTGAAATCAGAGAGCGGATCGCTCCCCCACGACTGTTTTGCTGCTTTAGCAAAGGCCCTAAAAGCAACCACCGCCGCGGTGCCAGCAGCCTTTAGGTCGGCTATGCCAGCTTGAATTCCTGTTGGCGAGCCATCGTTGGAGGCGGAATCAATTTCCCGAATCGCTGCCAGCTTCGCGCGATAGGTTGCGACTAGGCCAAGCAACCGAGTTCGGACTGGAACCGTCCCAAGGTTCCCGGCGGCGGCTGCCATCGCAGCCACGGAACTGGACATCGCGCTTTCCGCTGCTGGAGCAGCAGCCGACAGCTTCGCTGGGTCGCCACTCTTGAATGCCGTGTACCACGGATCTGACCCTTCAATTGTCCATCGGCGGGCAGCATCGGTGAACTGGTCAATTGCCGTCTGGTCCGCAGCCGGCACAGTCTTTGTCGGCCCACCACAGGCTTGGAGGGACAGCGCGACAACGATCGCGAGCATGATCGCTTGTACTCCGGCACATGTGAAGATCCGTTTGGCCAACATCTCGACTTCACAGGTTAGAGTGACCGATCGGTTCTCTGCTAGCCTCGACCTGAGTGCGGACCCCGGTTACAGTCAGCCAGCGGGCGGCTGGCAGCGGTTCCGCAACGCGGAGTGAGCGCAGTGATAGAGCGCCAATTGCTCTGTTACTAGCTGCAATGCTGATCTGGTCGGCTGTGCTGATCTACGCCGGGCGCGGCAACATCTTTTACGCAGATGAGTGGCATTTTGTTCTAGATAGAAATGGCTGGTCAGACACAAGTCTGCTCGGCCCAAACAACGAACACCTGTCGCTCGTTCCTGCGCTGCTCTACAAAGCACTGCTTCCAATCGCAGGCCTCGACAACTACTGGCTGTTCAGGCTTGTTGGAATTGCCACGCAATTGCTCTGCGTTTCACTGCTATTCACATACGCCCGACGCAGGGTCGGTGATTGGGCCGCGGTCGCGCTTGCCATCCTGTTGCTCTGCCTCGGACTTGCCTGGGAGGACACCCTCTGGCCATTCCAAGCAGCATGGTTTATCTCGATTGCAGCCGGAATCGGAGCACTGCTCTGCCTTGATCGAGACTCGCGGAGATTTGATATCGCCGCATGCGGACTGCTTGCCCTTGGCCTTGCGAGCTCCGGGATTGGCATCCCCTTCGCCGTCGGGATCAGCGCCGAAATGCTCGCCCAGAAGGATCGGCGCAAGCGAGTTTGGATAAGCGCTTTGCCACTTGTTCTATTTGCTGCCTGGGCTGCGCTTTACGGGGAAAGCTCTCCGATCGAGTGGCAGTCAATCGCGATACTGCCGCTTTGGGTTGGCACGGCGGCCGCCGGGGCGGTCGGAGCGCTGTTCGGAATTGGACTCCCCCTCGCTTGGCTGCTGCTCGCCGCAGCGATCTCCGCTGTCGTAAGGCAGCTTTGGAAGGCGAGGCAAGGCAACCTGCGAGTGCTGGGACTTGCCATTGCCCTAATCGGATTTTGGTTGACGACTGGCTTGGCTCGCGACCTCAATCACGGTCGTCCGTTCTACGACTCGACGCTCTTCACGCAGCCAAATCAGAGCCGCTACCTATACGTATCAGAGCCGCTACCTATACGTCGGGGGCGCGATCCTGCTGCTGCTTGCGGCGGAGCTGTTTCGGGGCACAGCGCCACGCGGGCGCCAGCTGGGAGTAATCGCGGTAGCCGTCGGACTCTCGGTCGTGCTGAGCGTTCAGCCTCTGTTCAACGATGGGCGCACACGGCTGCACAGCAACTCTGAACTCTTAGGCGGGGCGCTGGCAGCCGTTGAACTCGCATCTGACAGCGTTGCGAGCGACTTTCCACCCGAATGGCGAATCGCCACTCCAATTCGGGCTGGTGCGTACCTAGACGCCGTGCGCAAGTACGGCTCTGCTGCCCCTTCACTGGCGGAACTGCCTGCGCTTCCTGAGAATGCCCGGACCCTGCTTGATCGGACGAGCCAACGGGCGCTTGACGTGAAACTGGCGCTAGTTGCCTCAAAGCCGTCGGCCAACACCTGCAAACCGGTAGCCGGCAACAGTGTCGTTGAGTTTCCGCTTCCTGCAAGTGGCCTCGTATTCGCAGCCGGCGCAGCTGAGATCAAAATCAAAGCGCGGCGCTTTGCGAGCGACTACTCCACCACTTACCTCTACAAAGTCAAACCTCATACGTCGGCGCGCTTGAGGATTCCGCGTGACAAATCGGCGCGGCAGTGGTTCGTCAGGCCATCATCAAGGCTTAACTACTTGGTCTGTCACTTAGCGTCCGGATCAGACCAACCGCGCCGGCGATAGTCACCACGGCTGAGGTGAGCCTCGAGAAATACATAGAGCACGATGAACAGGTAACGGCTGCCCATCTCCTGAAGCCTTAGCTTCGACTCCCCGGCCGCGCGATTGGTCCAACTAATCGGCATCACCGTGTAGGTGCAGCCTCGTGTAATCGCCTTAAGCGGCAGCTCAACCGTCAGGTTGAAGTGTTCGGAGAGCAACGGCTGCGAGGCATCAATCACCGGCCGGCTGTAAGCCTTGAATGCATTCGTAGTGTCGTTGTAGCCGTGCCTGAACAGAATCCGAATGCCAAAGTTGACAATCCGGTTCAGCAGGAGTTTGTAACGCGGATAGTCATGGACCTTTGCGCCCGCAATAAACCTTGACCCAAAGGCGCAGTCGTAGCCTGACTCAATCGCCCGCGCGTATTTTACGAGGTCATCAGCTGAATCAGAGCCGTCGGCCATCATGATCGCCACGGCGTCACCGGTGTAGCTAGCCAACCCAGCGCGGATTGCGAGTCCAAAGCCATGCCTTCCCTGATTAACCAGGCAGCGCACAGCGGGGTCCACTAGCCCGATTGACTCGACGATTGAGGCTGTGCTGTCGCTGCTCCCGTCATCAACAACGACAATCTCGTAATCAATCCCCGCATCCTTAAGCGCCGAGCGCGCGGACTCCACAGTTGTCGCGATTGACCCTTGCTCATCGCGAGCAGGAATCACGACTGAGAACTTCACTGCTCGGACGCTGCCAACCAGCGTTCAACATTGTGATCGTGAATCTCAGTCAGCGTCTCGCGGATCCCGTACTCAAGGTCCCAATCCGGATAATCAGCCTTAAAATCACTGAGATCACTAACCCACCAGCGATGATCGCCAATTCTGTTCTCATCGCTGAGTTCCCAGCTGAGTTCGCGGCCTGAGAGTTCCTCGCAGAGGGCGATCGCCTCGAGCATCGAGACGTTGCTTTGGCGGCCACCACCAAGGTTGTAGACGGCAGCTGCACTCGGCTTGCGATGGAAGGCCTCGAATGCCCGGACAACATCGCTCGCGTGAATATTGTCGCGAACCTGCTTACCGCCGTAGCCAAATACCGTGTAAGGAGTCCCGGTCACCGCGCACTTCATTAGGTACGCGAGGAAGCCGTGTAGCTGCGCACCGGCATGTTGCGGGCCGGTCAGGCAGCCGCCACGGAAACAAACTGTTGGCAGGTCGAAGTAGCGGCCGTACTCCTGAACTGCCAGGTCTGCTGCAAGCTTGCTAACGCCGAACAGTGAGTGGGTCGAGTGGTCGACCGACATCGTTGTCGGGATACCGGCGTAGTACTCGTGCGACTCGGGAAGTTCGAGCCTCAGTTTCTGTTCCACCAGCGGTAAATGGTTTGGAGTGTCGCCATAGACCTTGTTCGTAGATGTGAAGATGAAGGTCGCATCAGGAGTGTGAGTCCGAACAGCCTCAAGCATGTTCAGCGTCCCATTCGCGTTAACGCCAAAGTCAGTCTGTGGGTCGCGGGCGGCCCAGTCATGCGATGGCTGCGCGGCAGTGTGGATTATGAGTTCGATGTCTGACTTGTTGCTGGCGAACAGTTCGAGCAATCCGTCAGCGTCGCGAATGTCCATATCCACTGATCTGAACCCGTCAAGTGTTGCCTCGAGCTCAGTTGAATTAGCACGAGTAGATGCCTCTGCTCCGAAGAACTGGGCGCGCATGTCGTTCTCAATGCCAATGACCTGATAGCCGAGCGCGGCGAAATGACGCACCGATTCGGAGCCGATTAACCCACCTGATCCTGTAACTACAACTGTTGGCACAGCTTTAACGATACGCGGTCAAGCGCTGCCGCGATTCGATGCAACCAGATCAATTCAAGGCGGAATCAAGCAGCTCGCTATTTGCAACGGCCCAATCGCGAATGTCGCTCATGATCGCAACCGCATCCCTCGTCGGTCGCCAATCGCTGTGTTTGAAGATCTCTCGACAGTCGGACAGGTAAATCGGAATATCTCCGGGGCGATTCTCTGGCTGCCCGCCAATCTCAATCCGCTTGCCGGTCAATTCCGCGCAAATCCCGCTCAGTTCAAGCAATGAAACACTGACATCGCGTCCGCCGCCAACATTGAAGTTGCAACCTGCCCAGTGGTCCGGGTCACAAAGTTGCCGATCAATCAGGTCAATCAGGTCGTCGATGTGAAGCATGTCGCGGACCTGTTTCCCCTCACCGCCAAAGCCAATGTAGGAGAGCGGCGAGCCGGCAAGGAACGAGAACATCCAGTGGGAAGCGACGCCCTGATCAACCTTGCCCATCTGCCATGGACCAGCAATAACGCCACAGCGATTGATCGATGCGGGCAGACCGTGGTCGTTGGCATATTCGCCGAGCAGAAGCTCTGCAGAGAGCTTCGTCGCGCCATAGAGCGTGCGAGCTCCAGCGAGTGGGAACTGCTCACTGATTCCCTCCGGCGACACACCTACAACCTCCTGATCGACTGAGATGTCAAAGCGTGTTTCGCCCTGCTGATAGTTGAGTGCCTCAAGTGGGCCAACCGGGTAGACACGGCTCGTTGACAGGAACACGACCTGGGCTCCATGTCTTGCGGCCAGCTCGAAGCAGTGGTGGGCGCCAACTAGATTCGACTGAACAACAACTCCGGCCCCGCCGCCAAGGCCAGCCATCACTGACGGTTCGGCAGCGGCTTCGACAATTGCGTCAATTGGCCCAAGTGCAAAGACGTCCCCAGCGATTCGAACATCGGCATGCTGGAACTCAACGCCGGCCGCTCGCAGCCGAGGCAGATTTAGCTCCGAACCGCGGCGATAGAGATTGTCTGCGGCTACAACACTCCACTCAGGGTGTTGAACCTGCAGGGCGATCGCGAGATTTGAGCCGACGAAACCGGCTCCACCCGTGATCAGCACGCGTTTGTGATCGCTCATGTTGTGGACGCTATCCGAGAGTCGACTTCACTAGCACCGCTGGGCGCCAACGCACAGGCTATAACCCGCCTCTCTGGTAGCTTCGGCCTAGTGACGAGTGCCGCCGCAACCACTTCCGTTGCAAGCCCGAACAGCAAGCCAAGTACTCAATCGCTGACTTGGAGTGCCCTTGCTGTAATCACTCTGATTGGTCTTGGGCTGCGACTCGCCCGCTTCGACGAATCGTTTTCGATTGATGAACTATTCGCCAGACAGGAAATCCTGCCAAGCCAGTCGCTTTCTGATCTGATCAAAGCTGTAAGCGAGTCGATTGAAGTATCGCCACCACTGTTCTTCGTACTTGCTTGGATCTGCTCGAAGTTCTCGTCCTCAATCGACGCAATCCGCCTTCCGTCGCTGATTGCTGGAACAGCCGCAATTCCGATCGCCTTCCTTGTTGGCAGACGCGCGGTCGGCAGCCTCGCCGGAACCGTGGCTGCGGCTGTTGTGGCCTTTGATCCACTTGCGATCTTCTACTCGGCCGAAGCTCGCCCATACGCACTCGCCACACTTATTGGCGGGCTGACTCTGCTGCTGATTCTGCGGGCAGTCGAAAGGCGCCGCCTCCTCGACTGGGCCTGGTTCACGCTCGCTGCATCTGCGTCGCTCTACACCCACTACACGGCAGTCTTCCTTGTCGGTGGAGCCCTGCTCTGGGCGCTAGTCGCATTCCGGCGGCAGCTATGGCGACAGATCCTGCTCAGCGGCTTAGCGATCGCGTTGATCTTCCTGCCTTGGCTGCCACAGGTTGGTGGCAAGCGGGTACTTGTGATCTACGGCGCAATTAGTGCCGGGGAGGTACCACTAGCAACGCTGAAGTTGCCTGCAAGTGCGCTGCTTGGCAGCAACTGGGTTCCACTCGATCACCTTCCGGGCCTGACGGTCGTGTCGCTGGTGCTCGGAGCGATTGCTGTCGGGGCAACAGGCCACCTGATCAGTTCGCTCTCAACCGGTATCAGGCCGCGCCTTGCTTCGCCCGCTGTTGGTGTGTTGGTAGCGAGCGCCAGCGTCCCATTCGGTCTCGGCTGCTACTCGGCATTGTCAGGCACGAACCTGCTGAATGCTCGCAATCTGAGCAGCGTAGTTGTCGGCATCGCTGTGATCGCAGCCGCGATGCTGGTAACTAGGCCTGAATGGCTTGCCGCATTGACCATCTCAATTGCCCTCTCAGCGATGCTCTTCGCGGCAGTTGACAGCGTCCAGCCTCGCAATCAAAACACCAACCTCAAGCAAGCATCCAAAATCGTCCGTCAGATCTTGCCTTCAAACGCACTCATCTGGGACGGCTCATTTACGCGGATGACCCCTGCCCTTGGTCGGATCATCCCTCGCGGCACCGGCACGAGCCTCTACCTCGGTTCACGGTTCACGACATTTGACGGAACCGAGCTATTCCCCGCCTGGTACAAAGCAACCACAGAGAAGAGACCGCTCGCGATTGTCACCGTTGACCCGGGTAAATCGAAGCTGGCAGGCCTGCTCAAGGCAAGCGGGCCAATAGCCAAACAGTTCACACTTGCCTGTGAACGCCGGGTGGCAGGCATTGCACCACTGCTGATACGCGTCTATGTGCCGTTGGGCAGTAATCCTGAGGTCGCTAAAGCCTGCCTGAGTGCCGCTGCCGACTGAGACTCAGCGCCGTGGATGCATGCGGTCCATCCCGGCGACCAGCTGGTTACGGCTTACCTGACGAGACGCGATCGGCGCCGCTCGATAAGCGCCGCCACTTGCACGATCGAACTTGAGATTGAAGCTCCGGCTGCCATCCGAGCGGTAGGCACGAACAAAGCGCGTTCCGCCCCAAGCCACGAGCCAGTCGCCGCCGGCCAAGCGGCGAGCGCTGCCGCAACAGACTGACGGCGGGACTTCAGCATCTTCAAGCTTTTCAATGAGCGTTGCGACCCGAGTCGTGGTGTTGATTCGCCAGCGAGTTACTCGCGGTCCTCTACCGAGAGCGGTTCCGTTGTCAAACACAGAAATCGTTCCATCGGGAAGCACGCGGGCATCGTGCTGGGCACCGAGGTGAACGGCCACTCCGGGGTCTCCTTCGACGGTCAGACTGCGAGCGGTTCTCGTACCTCCGAGCTTCCAATCAACTGCGCCGGTGCTTTTCCTGATTCGGTAGATCGCATCGGTATTGCGCATTGAGACAAGCACGCCATCGCGGCCATCTTCAGCAATTGAATTGATGTGAACGCTGTCAAATAGGTCCAGCTCTGGCTGGCCAAAGAAGACTGGCCACCAGCGCCCGGTTTCTGCTGGCGAGATGTGCTGCCGCGACTTCCATGACCAGACAACCTTGCGCCTTGCCGTCAACTCCTGAATTTCAGCTTCGAGCAGCGAGCCCCGTGCTGGCCCGCCAAGCGCCTTGAGCGGGACATTGTTGCGGCGCACATAGGCGGCAGCGAAGTAGGTGCCGTGGTGCGTCGGGAGTAGTTCGTGAAGATCGGTATCTCGACCGACCATCGCTTGGGTACTTAGTTTCTTGCCGTCAGCTCTGTAGGTCGCGAAGTTGGCTGGACCCGTACCGCCAGCAGAAAGTCGACCACTCCAGAACCCGATCCTGCCGGAACCCATTGGCTTTACATCAAACGGCGTGCTTGAACCACGCATCCACCAGATTGGAACTCCGCCTGAGTTGACTACAACTGCGTAGGGGAATTCCTTTCCACCGCGCAAACTTGGCGTGTTCTGATCAAACTCCGCAAAGGCCATAAAGGGCGAGGCTGATGGCAGCTTGCCCGACACCGTGTAGGCAGGGAACCTGTTTGGAAGGCAGCGGATTGAGTACGCGTGCGTTACCCCGTGCCTGATTACGCTTACGACGAGTCGCTCACCCGGACGAATTGCGATGTTCGTTGCCTGCCTGCCGCTCCGCGGCCGACGGATATCAAGCTTGACGAGTGTCCCTCGGGGCGAAGTGGCCCTGAGCGTGACCCTTCCCGCTGCACAGGTAGTTACATAGTCGGAAAGGTGCTCATCGAAGCCGGGAGAGAACCCGGGCGTTGAGCTAACCGACACGCCGGCCGCAGAAGCACTGCCAGTTGTAGCGAGCAGCAGCGCCCCGACGATCGCTACGCCAGACAGCGGCGACCACCAAACCGATGGCCTCCGCCTCTGACCGGCTAAAGCCATCAGCGCGGGTTCATCTTGTCCATGCCAGCGACAAGCTGTGCGCGAGTGATCTGGCTAGCACTGAATGGGTTTGCTCGGTAAGTCCAAGCGCCGCCACCGAACTTGAAGTCAAATCCAACCGTCTTATCAGCCTTGTAAGAGCGAATGTTCGGCAGGCCGCCCCATGCGACCAGCCAGCTGCCGTCAGCGAACTTACGCGCGCTTCCGCAGCATGGTGAGCTTCCTACATCGCTGTCGCTGAACTGCTCAACAAGTGTTGCCGTGCGCGCAGAAGAGTCAATCTGCCAGCGGGTTACGCGCGGGCCACGACCAAGCTGAGTTCCGTTGTCAGGAATCGACAGCGTTCCATCGGGAAGAAGCCTTGCATCGTGCTGACCACCGAGATGCTTGGTGACGCTTGTGTCGCCGAGCACAGTCAAGCTCTTGTCGGTTGTTGTGCCGCCAAGCTTCCAATCGATTCTACCGGTGCTCTTGATGATCCTGTAGACCGCGTCCAAGTGACGGAAGGAGACAATCACGCCGCCCTTACCGTCGTCCTGCATCGAGTTGACATGCAGGATGTCCTTCGTAACCGATGGCTGGCCGATGATCAACTCTGGGTGGAAGATGAACGGCCACCAGCGATCAGTCTCAGCAAGTGCGATGTGATCCTTTGAGTTCCAGGTCCATAAGACCTTGCCATCAGTCCTTGAGACTTCCTGGAGAAATGCGTCAAAGACGGGCACATCGGCGCCACCACCAACCGAAGTCAGATCGACATGTAAGCGCTTCTTGAATGTCTCAACGTAGGCTGTCGTGCCGTTTGAGTTGAGGGTTGATTCGTGCAGGTCGGTGACATTTGTCGTTGAGGTGAGATCGCGCACCTTCGTGCCATCGGCCCGATAGATGCCAAAGTGGCCGGCGCCACCGATCCTGCTCTCAAGTGGGTTGCCGCTCCAGAAGCCAATTTGACCATTTCCAGCTGGCTTGACATCAGCAGTAACCCCAGCAGTTACCTTCCACCAGATTGGTACGCCGCGAGCGTCAGTGACGATTGCGTAGGTACGTGGGTACGGTCCGATCTGGGCGATTCCCATGAAGGGCGATGCGCTTGGCAGCGTTCCCGTAGCAGTCCACTCTGGGAAGTTGACCGGCAGACACCGCACCGAGTAGTTGCGCGAAGTTGAACCGGTCTTTGTAGTGAAGTCAATCCGCTGTCCGGGCTTCATTGCCAGCGAGACGGTCTGCGGGCCGCTCTTAGCTGCCGCCTTGAGGAACTTGACTGTTGTTCCAGATGCCGGCGTCGCCGTGAACTTGACGATTGCCGATTTCGCGCTGCCTGATACGCACCTAGTTGTGTAATCAGGGATCGCAGCGTTGAATGCGGGGACTAGAGCCCTTGATGCAGTGATTGTGGTTGGAGCTGCGCTAGCGGCAGGTGCCGAAACGGCTGCCATTGCTGCAGTCAGAGCGAGAACGGAGAGCCCAGTCTTAGTGATCATCTGCGTGATTCTAATCACAGGCACCAAATCCCGCGCCAATTGACTCTTCTATCGCGGGTGCATCATGTCCATGCCAGCGACAAGCTGCGCGCGAGTTGCCTGCCCCTTGCTGATTGGGTTCGCCCGATAGGTATAGGTCTCGCCACTGAATCGCAGTGCGAACCTGAGCCTGTGATCTGCGCCATAGGCGCGGACAAAGGGGCGGCCTCCCCAGGCAACCAGCCAACTCCCGTCGGAGAAACGTCGCGCGTTACCGCAGCAGCTTGAGATGCCAACCTCGGCATCAACCAACTTCTCGACAAGCGTCGCAGTGTGCGCAGTCCGGTTTATTGCCCAGCGCGTCACGCGTTGATTACGCCCCGTGGCAGTCGAATTGTCGAGAATCGAAATCGTGCCGTCGGGGAGCACGCGCGCATCATGCTGCCCGCCGAGATGGTTGCTCACACCAGGATCGCCAATTACGGCGAGGCTCTTGGAGGTAGTAGTACCCCCGAGCTTCCAATCGATCCGGCCAGTGCTCTTAATGATCCGATAGACGGCATCGAGGTTTCGGAACGAGACAATCAGGCCGCCGTGACCATCCTCCGAAATCGAGTTGATATGGATCGGGTCGTAGATCACGGGCAGTGGCTTATCGAGCTGGAGTGGCCACCAACGTCCTGTTTCAGATGAGGCGATGTGGTTCCGAGAGTTCCATGCCCAGAGGCTGCGTCCGGATGGCGAGTACTCACGAATCAAGGCATCAAACTGTTCGGAATCAGCCCTGCCACCGACCGGGCGAAGGTCAACATGGCTTCGCCGCACATAAGACTCAGTGAACCAGGTACCGCGCGCGGTCTTCAGCGTTTCGTGGTGGTCGGTGACGGCATTTGACGGGCTGGCTTTCGCTTCCCGCCTACCGTCCGCAAGGAAAACCGAGAAGGCGCCAACCGTCATTCCGCGACGGGTGCCATCCCAGTACCCGACTCGCCCCGACCCAACGGATTTAACATCCCTGATGATCGTTCCGCCAGCCTTCCACCAGATTGGCACGCCGTAGGCATTTGTGACAATCGCATACCTACTGTTGTCCTCTGGCCCAGCCTTTGCGATTCCCATCAGCGGCGACTGCGATGGCAGCCGACCACTGGCTGTAAAGCGGGGGAAGTCATTTGGCACACAGCGAATTGAATAGCCGGCTGTCGAGCGATTCGCGCGGATCGCAAGAACAATCCGCTGCCCAGAGCGCAACGGCACACTTACCGTCTGCTTGCCCCGCTTGGCCGCTGCATGATCGACGCTGATCGCCGTGCCGCGTGGAGCAGCGACCGTAACTCTAATGCGGCCGCTCCGACAGGTCGTTGTGTAGTCAGTGATCGCCCTGTTGAAGGTTGGGTTTAGTCCGCGATCAACTGAAACCAAAGGCAATGACGCAGTCGCGCTACCCGCAAGCATGAGACTGCATGTCGCGGAAAGCAACGTCGCCATAGCGAGAACGGGACCCTGGCGCCAAGCGATCATCGCGGGTGCATTCTGTCCATGCCAGCGACCAGTTGAGTGCGGCTTGCTTGAGCCGATGTAATCGGCGTCGCACGGTAACTAAAGCCGGTGCCATCAAAAGTAAGTCCGAATCTCTGCTTGTGCTTAGCGTCATAGGCTCGGATGAGCGCGGTCGACCCCCAGGAAACCAGCCAGCTGCCATCGCTGAACCGTCTTGCGCTTCCGCAACAGCCGGCTGGCAGCGTATCGGGGTCTGTGAACTCTTCTATGAGTGTCGCCGTTCGCGCGGCGCTGTCAATCCGCCAGCGGGTGACTCGCGGTTGGCTGTTTAGATTTGTGCGGTTGTCAAACACCGTGATCGTGCCATCCGACTGGACGCGAGCATCATGCTGGCCGCCGAAGGTTGGGCTTGCGGAATCTCCAATCACCCTAAGACTCTTGCTCGTAGTGGTGCCGCCGAGTTTCCAATCAATTCCGCGAGTTGACTTATTGATTCGATAGACCGCATCGAGATGCCGGAAGGAAGCGATTAGCCCGCCATGGCCATCCTCCGCCAACGAGTTGAAGTGGGTCGCCTCATAGTGGTCGTGATCAAGCCCCCAATCAGCGAACAGTCTGCTCCACCAGCGGATTGGCGTCTCTACGAGTGGAATGTGATCCTTGGGGCGCCAACCCCAAATCACCTTGCCGACTGGCGAAATCTCCTCGATCAACGACTGACTTACCGAGGAACCAGGCTTCCCACCAAACGGTCTGAGGTCGACACCGCTGCGAGAAGGATTCGACGCGAGATACCAAGTGCCGCGGGAGGTAAGCAATGCCTCATGGGCATCGGTCCATCCGCCTGAAACAGCGAGCCGTCGCTCTCGCCTGCCGTCAAGCCCATAGATTGAGAAATCGCCGGTTCCGGCTGCACCCTTCGGTCTGACCTTCGACCAGTCCGACCAGTAGGCGATCTTCCCTTGGCCGGCGGATTCCACATTGAATGGTGTTGAATCGGCGGGCATCCACCAGAGCGGGGTGCCACGCAGGTCGGTTACCACCGCGTACTTATTGGTTTTTGCAAGCGTTGAGTCAAACTGAGAGATCGCCATAAATGGCGAACCGCTAGGCAGAGTTCCCTTTGCCGAAAATGCTGGAAAGTCCTCCGGGCGACAGCGGAACGAATAGCCGGCAAAGCTCCTGCCTGAACTGACCTGAACCGTGATCCGTTGGCCCGGCCGCAGTCTGATCGAAACTGACTGGTTGCCACTACGTACCGGCAGCTTGTCAATCCTGATCAACGTGCCACTTGGCGAGTTGGCAGAGACCCAAACCCTGCCGGTTGGACAGCTTGTCGTGTAGTCAGTTACAAGCTGATTGAAGGCCGGACTCAAGCCAGGCGAAACGCCAACCGATACTCCCTTGAACTGGGCCGACGCCGTCGGAACAGCCATGAGCAAAGCCCCAAATGCAGCAAAACTCGTGACAAGGCAGGTTCTGCGCATAGACACTCAAACTTACTGCCTTAGAGGAGCTGCTGAGCCGGTCGTAAAAAAAGATCAGGCTAAGCGAATCGGCTCAGTCAGGACACTGAAATGACCTTCAGAGACCTGCGACCGGCCGGCAGATCAAGGCTGATTGTGTCGCCCGGCTTCTTGCCAGTCAGCTTGACGGCAATCGGTGACTCGGCTGACAGTCGCCCATCGGCCGGTGATGCCTCATGCGAAGCAACAATCGTGAACGTCTGCTCCTTGCCAGCTCCTTCGTCTAACCAAGTGACTGTGCTTCCAAAGCCAACCGAGCCATCGGTTGGCAGTTCACTGATCACCTCGGCTCCAAGGATCTTGTCGCGCAGGCGAAGAATTGCCGTCTCATGGTGAGCTTGGTCGTCCTTCGCGGCGTGGTACTCGGCATTTTCAGAGAGGTCGCCGAATCCGCGAGCAACCAGGATGCGCGCGGCGATCGCCTCGCGATCAACTCCCTCCATGATCTCGAGCTTCGCCTTGAGGTCTTTAAGCCCCTGCGGAGTTATTTGATGCCTTGCCACCCGTCGGAACCTACACGGCTGGCACGCAACGCGATCAACTCAACTGGCACGGCCCCATCGACAGTCCCTTGACAGGGGAGTAGTGTGCCTCGCAGTCACCTGGGGAGGGGATAAGGATGATTGGACATTTCCGTCTAAATCGATCAATGCAGTCAACCACAGCCGCAGCACTCCTGATTATTGCGGCAGCAGCCGCAGCGCTCGCTTCTAATGCGCCAGCTGCAGGAGTTACAACGGTCACGCTCGGGACCGGTGGAAGCTCACAGAAGGCAATCCTCTCCAGCGGCCGAATCCCTGTCACGATCGCGATCAGCGACCGACTTACCGTCGTCCGGCAGCTATCAGCAACGGCAACCTTGACCCGTGGTGCACAGACGACAACGCTCGGAACCGTCACTGTTCCATTGACCGGCGGAAGTGGCAGCGCCAAGATCAGCCTCTCGGCGGCTGGTCGGACCGCACTCGCTAAATGTGCTGCGGCGACAGTTCGAATCGCAGCAGGTAGCGGTAGTAGCGGCGAGCCTCTCTACGTCGACTCAGCAGCCTGCGTCAGGCAGGCTCCGGTGGTCGACACGGCGACAGCTACCCGTTGCGACATCACCGACCCATCCGAGTGCCTCTACCCATTCCCGAACAATCTCTTTACGACAGCTGACTCGACAAAGGTAACCAAGCTGCGCCTCAACCTAAGTATTGATTCAACCCCGAAGACAACGCCGAACGCATTTGCTCCGAAGCCCAATCCAATTGGCACAACTGACATAAATCGCT
>JAPLCG010000193.1 GCA_026392385.1 Solirubrobacterales bacterium | reverse complement strand
GATCAGCGCAGCGACAGTTTCGAGAACCTCAGTTGATTCAGCAGCCTGTAGGGCGGCGAAGGCATCTGCGTGACTCGCAGCACGCTCGCTGATGCGACCGCTGGCATTTAACTGCCGATCAGTCATTTGTCCAACTCTCAAGGCCGGTGTGATCAAGCGTGATATCGAGAACCTGGTTGCCTCGTTCACGAAGCGCTTGGGCTACTTCGAAGCGACGCTCAAATGGTGAGTAGAAAAGCATGTACCCGCCGCCGCCTGCGCCGATGATCTTGCCTCCGAGCGCACCTGCGGTGGTTGCGACGTCGTAGATCTCGAGCGAGTCAGGCGTTGCAATCAGTGGTGACATAGCCTGTTTTACCCGCCAGCTTTCTGCGAGCAGTGCACCAAAACTGTCGAGCTCTCCAGAAAGCAGCATTCGTTTCATCTCGATTGCTAGCTCTTTCTGTCGACCGAGTGCATTCGATGTGTCGCCAGAATCATTTTCGTAGCGTTGCCGCTGATCATCAATGATCGTCGCCGACTCCCGCGAGACTCCGAGGTGACAGAGCAGGAGGTTGTGCTCGAGTGTGGCGATTGTCGCGGTTGGCAGCCTCAGTGGATTTACGGTCACCTCGCTACCGGTGAACTCCAAAAAGTTGATTCCGCCGAAGGCAGCGGCGTAATGGTCCTGCGTGCCGCCCGTAAGGCCAAGGTCCTCGCGTTCGATCTGCACGGCGGCCTCAGCGATTCGGTGTCGCGTTGATGTACGGCCGTAAGCGGCAAGTATTGCTCCAACTACGGCGACGACGATCGTTGAAGACGCACCAAGTCCTGAGCCTGGCGGTGCCTGTGACTGCACGCGGAGGTCAACGCCAAGGCCGTCAGTAGCGAGCCGAGCAATCGGCCCTCTCAGCAGGTGCAACTGCTGGTCAAGTTTGCTCAGGTCCGCAATCGGTCCTTCGGCAACAAGACCAAGGTCAAGACTTGTGATGTTGAATTGTCCGTCATCGCGAATCCGCGCCGATGCGTAGGCGTATTTGGCGATCGTTGCGCTCAGCACAGCGCCACCCTCACGTTCGGGATAAGGCGCAACATCTGTGCCGCCGCCAGCAAAGCTGATCCGCATTGGAGCGCGGGCAAATGCCGTCGTCCCAACGGTAGGCGTCAGCAGGTGTTCGACTGGACGGCGAGTGGTTGATGTTTTTGCTGCTTCCATGCTCTGAGGACGGTAGCGCAGGGGCACCGTTCGCAATGCCGATGCAAGCGCGCTGATCCGTGAATAAAGTCATTTGCGATGAGTCTCCAAGTGCCGCCAAAGACTCGCCTCGAAGCAATCCGGCTTTCCGCTCTCGAATGCACGCAATGCTCGCTTGCCGATGGACGGAATCAGGTTGTCTTCGGTGGTGGTGACCCATCAGCCGGGTTGATGCTGATCGGCGAGGCGCCGGGAGCGGCTGAGGATCTTCAGGGCGAGCCGTTCGTTGGGCGTTCGGGAGAGTTGCTCTGGCAGCTCTTAGCTGACGTCGGAATCGCGCGGGAAATGATTTACATCACAAACATTGTTAAGTGCCGTCCACCCGAGAATCGCGATCCGAAGCGAGTTGAAATCGCCGCATGTGCGACCTGGCTTGATCGACAACTGCAGCTAATTCAGCCTCGCGTCGTCTGCACGCTCGGAAACTTTGCCACGCGCAGAATTCGCGGCGACCAGACTGGAATTATGAGCTTGCGAGGACGGCAGGAGAAGATGATGCTTTCGGGGTATCCAACTACTCTGTATCCGCTGCTGCATCCGGCCGCCGCGCTCCGCTCAACTCGCAACCTTAAGTTCATGCGCGAAGACATCGCTCGACTTCCGCAAATTCTGAGCGATCCACATTCGGGGTGAGAAGGACCTGCTCTGGTCAGACAGCTGACTTCGAATGTCCGCCAGCTTTTGGTCCTCGCCATGGTCGGTTAGGTACCGCCACATCAATCGAGACCAGTGGGACTGGCGCCTTATTGCGCTCGCGCCGCATCCTTGGCGCCAGACGCAACCCATCAACCATTCCAGCTAGAAACGGTCGCAGGTTGCCTGCTCGCGTGTTGTGAATAAGCCATGCCAACTGTCGATATGCAACTGGCCATAGCCATCTTGCGGGAAAGTGGCGGGCAATCAGCAGAATCGTGTTCCTTTCCACCCAGCGGAGGGAGCCGCCTTCGAGTGCCGCCTCCGACCCGCCGCCAGCATGGCGGGCAACGCAGGGTTCGTAGAGGCAGATCCAGCCTGCCTGACGAAGTCGAAGACCAAGCTCAACGTCCTCAAGGTAGCTGAAGAGTCGCTCCTCAAAACCACCTTCGCCGAGGACGGCGTCGCGGCGGTAGATCGCAGCTCCCGCACAGGCGCTCCAGACCTCTCCGCGCCTATTAAGCAGATCACTGTCGCCTCTGAACCGACCGCGTTGCTCACAGGCTCCGTCACGACGCAAAAAATCGCCGGCGTCATAAATTTGCGTCGGATCCGCAAGGTCAACCATTTTCGTAGCAACGCTCGCAGCTCGGGGTTCCTGATCGATCGCGGATGCCGCATCAGCGATCCAGTTGTCTTCGAGAACGATGTCTGTATTAACCAGGGCGACAAGGTTTCCGCCGGCAGCTTGGAAGCCAGCGTTGGCAGCGGCTGCAAACCCGCGATTTTCAGCCCAGGAAATGATGCGCGTGTCTGACCATTTGGCTGCAATGTGCTGAAGCGATTCGTCAGTTGAACCGTTGTCTACGACTATTACTTCAAGGGGCTTGATTGTCTGCTGAGCAATTGATCCGAGAACCCCGTCCAGCCAGCGCATACCGTTCCAATTAGGGATAACGACTGAAACCCCGGGCTCTGCAGGTTGGTCGGCTGAAAGTTTCATTACTCGGAAGTTCTCGCCGTTTTAAGTGCCTGAAGTCGCGCGCGCTCGAGTGTTCGATCACGTCGCAGCACAGTTTTTAGTCCGATACGACTGATGAGCGTCACTCGCTGGATCATGTCGTCTCTGCGCTGAACGGTGGCGCCGAGCTGCCTGCCGACAACTTCGCGCCTTCTAGCTCGCATGTGCCGCTCTGTGGAGTGCTCTGCAGTTGGGGTGGTACCAGGTTTCGATTCCCCTGTCGGCAGCTGTAAGACAGAGATCAAGGTCCTCGGCGTAGAGCTTGATCTTCGTATCGAACGGGCCGAGGCTGCGGAATGTCCCTGATCTAGCGAGCATGCAGGCGCCAACTGCCCAACCAACACGGATCGGATGGTTTGACCTATGCGGTTCCAATTGCGCTGCGAGGGAATTAGGCAGCAGGCTGGCAGGTATAACCGCTCGAACAAGTTCTGGCAGACTTCCCGGAACTGGATGAACCGCGTCTTGGCGTGTGCCGTCTGGGTGGACGAGCATCGGCGTAAGAATCCGATCAGGCTTTGTTGGATCCCGAAGGAGGCCGGTTAGTCGCTCGATTGAGTCGTCTACAAACTCCACATCAGGGTTCACGAAGGCCGTGACGGCCGTCTCGGCCCTCGCGAGACCGGCTACGCAGCCGGCCCCAAATCCTAAATTAGATTCCAGTGAAACGACCGTCGCTTCACCCTTCCAAACAGCGGCCAGTGATGCTCCACCGTCGCTTGATCCAGAGTCAACGACGATTACTCGAGCCGATGGTAGGTGCATCTCTACGCTCGCCAGTAGCCGCGCCAGTTCCGGAGCGGAATTATGAATCACCGTGACGATTGTCAGGTCCAATCCCGCCGCTCTGTCCCGTTGATCCTCGATCGATTCGCCAACAAGTGCCGCCTCACGTTGCCAACGGAACGCCTGCTCAGTTGGATTGAACATCGACGCTGCTCGTCGCCGGCCTGCAAGACCCATCTCGGAAAGGAGATCGGGCGAGTTGGCTAGTGAACTGATTGCCTGTGAGAGAGCCGGTGCATCTCCGGGCGTGACGAGAATTCCGCAACTGCTGTCAAGTATTTCATTAGGGCCTGCTGAGTCTGCGGCGATTACAGCTCTTCCAGCCGCCAGCGATTCAGCTACTGAACGACCGAACGGCTCGGATGGTGACGGGTGGAGGACCAACGTCGCTTTTCTAATCGCTTCCTCCGGATCAATGAACCCCGGGAAACTGACGCGGCCAATTAGGTCCGGCAGCGATGCGCGCTGCTTGAGTTTCATCTCAAACTCGCGTCCGGTCTCGCTTAGCGGACCTCCAGCTATGACGAGGTTTACATTCGGGGTGTTTGCAATCGCCTCAAGCGCGAGATCTTGGGCCTTCCAGGGTTCAATTGCAGCGAGTATCAGCACGGATGGCTGACCGCTTGGCAGTGGACTAGCGCTTCGGCTCTGTTCAATACCCGGATAGACGACGCTGATCTTCCCAGTTGCGATGCCCGAGCTATCAAGGTCATGCGCGATCGCGGCGGAAAGAGCGATGACTCTGTCGCAAGCAAGCAATGCTCTGCGAGTGACTCGACCGCGCAGTCCTGCTGGAAGTAGATCAACGTGTTCGGCAATAATCGGCACGCCCGTATTGCGAGCCATTAGCTGCGCTGAGAGCGCTGAGCGCATTCCCCAAGAGATAATGCGCGAAGGCTTAATATCGATTGCGAGTCGCCGAATCTCGCGTCCATGGCCGGCAACATCAGCTGCGGAGCGGATGATATGCAGCCCGCCGCGCGACTCAAGCTTTCTGTGTTTGAGCCGAATAACGGTCAGGCCCTCAGCCTCGGCAATGTCAGCAAGCTGACCAGATGGGCAGGCGAGGACCAGTCGAGCTTCGATTCTCGTAAGCAGGTCAAGCAGGATCCGTTCGGAGCCGCCGAGCGCTCCGGAATAAGCGTGTATGAGGATTGGATGCGTGTTGATCACTCCCGCTGCTCCGAGGCTACCGCGCCGTCGGGCGGGTACGGCTGTAGCCTCGTTGACTGATGGCTGCTCCGATCCTGATTGATGGCCGTGCCGCAACTCGCGGTCAGGTAGGCGGGGTTGAACGCTGGGCGCAAGAGTTGGTAACTCGACTACCGCTGATTGCCCCCACCGACTATCGGGTCGTCGCGCCTTCAGCACGCTTCGCTCATCGCCTTGGCTACCCATGGGAGCAGGTGGTTTTGCCGATCCAAGCAGCCAAATGCGATGCGCCGCTGATTCTCTGCCCGGCCAATCTCGCGCCAGTCGCATCAGATCGCGCCGTGGTGGTGATTCATGATGCTGCGCCGCTCCGCTATCCATCCGATTACTCGCGGAGCTATGTGGCTATGCAGCGACTGCTCCTGCCGCGATTGGTAGCAAGATCACGGGCTGTAATCACGCCAAGCCACTTCAGCCGCGATGAACTGGTGGAACTCTGTGCCGCTGACCCTAGGAAGGTTCATGTCGTTGTTCCCGGAGTTAGCGATCATTTTCGCGTCGCGGCAGACACAACTGATGTCCTCGAGCGCTTTTCGCTCCGACGTCGATCTGGTGGCTGTTGGCGGGAGCAGGGCGGAGATGGTCAGGCCTCCCACAGTCGGTTCGATTCGCGACCTTGGCCCTATGGGTGACCGGGATCTTGCCTAGCTATATCGCACTGCCCTCGCGTTCGTGCTGCCCTCTAAATATGAAGGTTATGGACTCCCCGTGATCGAGGCTATGGCGTCGGGAACCGCTGTTGTCTGCTCTGCAACGACGGGACTAGCTGAGGCTGCAGGCGGAGCAGCATTGCTTATTGACCCGGACGACGGAATGGCAATAGCGGAGGCCCTCGTCTCGATCGCTAGTAGCGAAGATTTGCGAACTTCACTAGTCGAAAAGGGATACGAAAGGACTGCTGGGCTGACATGGCAGAAGACTGCTGAATCAGTGGACCTGATCTGTAAGTCGCTGATCTAAGACTGCTGAATCAGAGATAGAGCCGCGGGCTATCGGCCCTCAAGCCTGAGTGCCGTTGCGCGATAGGTAGCAAGGCTTGTTCGCGATCCTGCTGTTCCTCGGCGCAGGCCGAATGAGCGGAGGCCGCTGTAATACCAGCCGCTGTTATTGCCTCGGTATGTGCTGATCCATGAGTACCAGTAAGCACCTGTGATTCTGCCGGCTGTCCGATACGCAGCGAGCATGTTTAGGGCACTCTTCAGCTGGCGCGCTTGCCCGGCTGGGTCAGTAACGATCCAAGCCATGTTCGTGCCTTTTCGAAGCTTGCCCCGGGCTGCAAGCCATGAAAGCTCGGTTACGGTCAACTTCGTGCCGCGGTCTCCGTATTGGTTCATCAAATTCGTTACATAGCCAAGCGCTGTCCGCAGCTGGGGAACCGTGCCAGCAAAAATGTTGACCCCGACAAGGTCAAATGAACCCTTTGCACCTGAGCGGTAGGCAAGCCGTAATCCCTTGGGTCCCCATACCTGGTTAGTCATACTCCCGAGCATCAGCTGGGCGCGAGGGTCCGCGGACCTGAGAGCGGTACGAGCCATCCGTACGAGTCGAACGTAGGTCGGTGCCCAATAGAGGCCCTTCGAACGAACTTGTCGCCCGTTTACTGTGACGGTTTGGACTTCCCCTGTATGGCTCGGCCAGTAATAAGGCAAATCCGGCTCGTTCCAAACCTGCCAGACCTTGACCGCTGTCTTTGGGTAGGCAGGGTGTGCGCGCCAGAAACTGCCGTTGCTGCCGTATCGCAATGCGAGCTTTGTGATGAAAGCCGCATAGAGGCTGTAATTGGCAGGAATAAGAAGTTTTGTTGGTGACCTCTTACCGCTGTAACGGCGGTCAGCAGCCCAGATTGGAGCGCCCATTACAGTTGGGACGAGGTTCAAACCGCGCTTTGAGGCCTCCGCAAAGAAACTGTCAAGAGCGGCCCAGCTGTAAGAAGTCTTTGTTCGCTGCACCTTCGACCAGTAGAGCGGGAAGCGCACTGTCTCAACGCCCGAGATTGCAGCGATCCTAAGTTCATTCGATGCCTTTAGGCCTTGTGCCGATGCCTTCCATGGATCGAAGTCAACGCCAATAAAACCCCTTGGCACCTTTCGTGTTCCCGCTGATGCGGCCGCCGGAACAATGCATGTCAGCGCCAGAAGGCACGAGGCAAGCGCAATCGGCTTTGTCTTGAGGAATCTAGGTCTTGACATCAACTTATGAACCCATCGTAGAGCCAAAAGGTGCGGTCAGCGGAGGTTCCGCGTGTAGCGTTAGCGGTTATGACTGCTGCAGCCGGCGAAAGAGGGTACGAACGAGTTGCTCTCGTACACGATTTTTTGCTCGACTTGAGAGGTGCCGAGCGGGTATTTCTCGCAATCGCTGAGAACTTTCCAAACGCGGATCTTTTCAGTCCTGTTTACAACAGGGAGGGAACCGAAAGTCGCTTTGAGAAGCGCGGGGTAGAGGTTTCAGTACTCAATCGGTTGCGACCGAGCTCGCGCACCTTCCGAACGCTGTTGCCGTTTTATCCGCGAGCAACTGAATCGCTTGACTTGCGCGGATATGACTTGATTATTTCAAGTTCCAGCGCATGGGCGCACGGAGTTATTGCTGAGGAGGGACAGCGCCACCTTTGCTATTGCCATAACCCATTTCGTTACGCATGGGACCAGAGGGAAGAAGCGATTAGGGGGCGTGGGCCGCTCGCTGGACGAGCGCTTGAGCTGATATTTGAGCGATGGCGGGGTTGGGATCGCCGGGTTGCTCAAGAGGTTGATAGATACGTGGCCAACGCCTCGATCACCCGTGAGCGAGTTGCGCGCTGCTTTGGGCGCTCGTCCTCAGTTGTATTTCCGCCAGTTGCCATTGACCGATTTGAGCGTGGCAATCCTGGTGAATCGCTGGTCGTGCTTTCCGAGCTAATGACGCACAAGCGAATCGATCTAGCTGTCCTTGCCTGCACTGAACTTGGACGTCCGCTGACAGTGATCGGTGATGGGCCAGATTTAGAGAGGCTCAGAGCACTCGCGGGTGGAAGCATCGAGTTCACTGGACGGATCAGCGACGAGGAGGTAGCTCAACGATTGGCTGTTGCGGCTGGACTCGTTCAGTGCGCTACCGAGGAGTTTGGGATCGCCTCAGTCGAGGCTCAAGCTGCAGGTAGACCGGTCCTCGCTCTCGCCGAAGGAGGAGCTCTTGAGACAGTTCGGCCGGGCTTTACGGGTGAGTTCTTTGAAAGCCCTGATCTAGAGACGGTGACAGAGGCAATTGACCGGTTTGATCCCGGTCGCTATTCGCCCGACGACTGCCGAAAGCAGGCGGAACAGTTCTCGCCGGCGGCGTTCGCTGCAGCTATTGATGATCAGATCGTGGCGATGAGCGATGGGCCATGGGCGCCTCGAACACGCGCTGCGTCGCGCGGCCGCTCCGCGTAGGATTGAGAACTGATGGCTGGAGAGAATCATGATCCCAAGCTAGAAGAGCTCCGTCAGGTGGCAATAGACGCTGCGCGTGCCTATGGAGAGCAAGCTTTTAGTCCCGCCGAGTTCACTCCGGGTGAGACGCCAGTAAGCGTCGGCGGCCGGATTATCGGAGGTCCTGAAACTGCCAACATGGTCGAGGCTGCACTTGACGGATGGTTGACGGAGGGGCGTTGGGCGGAGCGTTTTCGAGATGGGCTAGTTGCTGCAACCGGACGAGCCAACAACGCGATCGTTGGCTCTGGTTCCCAGGCAAACCTGCTCGCGATAACCGCACTTCGAAGCCATCTGCTGGAGCGGCCGCTGGAAGCGGCCGACGAGGTAATCACTCCTGCCGTTGGGTTTCCGACGACCGTCAATCCGATTTATCAGAACGGACTTGTGCCTGTTTATGTCGATGTCGAACCGGAAACGTTCAATCCGACGCTCGAAATGTTCGAGAGCGCGATCGGACCGAAGACGAGAGCTATCGTTGCCGCGCATGGTTTAGGAAATCCATTCGATGCTTCGGGCCTCGTAGAACTCTGTGAGGAGAATGGGCTCTTCCTGATTGAGGATTGCTGCGATGCACTCGGGTCAAAAATTGATGATCGCCTAGTTGGAACCTTTGGCAATGCTTCGACCTACAGCTTCTATCCGGCCCATCACATGACTACAGGTGAGGGGGGAGCTGTCGCAACCGACCAAACCGATTGGACTCGGGCGGTTGCGTCACTTCGTGAATGGGGAAGGGACTGCTGGTGCGCACCCGGATTCAATAACGCTTGCGGCCACAGGTTCGAAGGAACTTACGGTCACATGCCGGAAGGCTACGATCACAAGTACGTGT
>JAPLCG010000058.1 GCA_026392385.1 Solirubrobacterales bacterium | reverse complement strand
GAGCGTTGAGTGTGTCAGCAAGCTCTTGGTTTGATTCGGCGATTACGCCGGCTCCGCAGCAGGAGGCGCGGTCAAGTTCGATCAGCTCAAGGTCAAGCAAAGGTGCGACTGCTTGCATCGAGCCATGTAGTTCAGGGGTGAAGCCGCGGCTTACGCAGCCGGGCCAGTAGGCGACCTTCACGGTGAGCTCTCCTCGGTGTCGATTTCGACTGTTTCCTCGACAATTACGACCTCGTCTGCTGTCTGCTCGACAACGACGGTCTCCTCAACCATTACGGCAACCTCGCCACCCTGATCGGATGGGTCATCGGCAAGGTCATCCTCATTGCCTGAGATGTAAATGTTGTACTCAAGACGCTGATCGCGGCCTTCGACGGTTTCAAAGATTCGCTTGATCTCGGGCGAAGCCTTGTGCTGGTGGAGGAGAGCCTTAGGCAGTGTTACCTTGCCTGTTCGAAGTGCTCTGAGTACTACCGGCAGCGAGCCGATCAGCTCGGGGACGGCGCGAGGGTGGAACTTTCCACCGTATGAATCAGGCAGCAAGTCAGCCTCATGAAGCAGTCCGTTCTTGCGGATGTTCTTTACGAATGCGGTCTCGTGACGGTGGCCGTTGTTGCGATCGTCAATCCCGAAGTCGGAACCGGCGCGGCGGCGAAGACGCATGATCTGGCTCATCGGAGCGACACCCTTCGGGCAGGCTTCGATGCAGTTGAAGCAGTGTGTGCAGTCGTAGATGCCGTGCTTGTCCTCGGAGAGATCCTTGAGGCGTGTCTCGTGCTCAGCGTCACGTGGGTCACCAACAAAGCGATATGCCTTGGCAAGTGCTGCAGGACCGACGAAAAGTGGGTCCATCTCCATTGAAAGGCAGTCGGAGACGCAGGCGCCGCACTGGATGCAAGCCATTGTCTGTGTGACGTCAACCATTGCCTCGTGAGGAACGATGTACTCACGCTCCGGAACCGGCTGCTTGGCGACCAGCCATGGTGTGACACGGCGGATCTTCTTCCAATGAACCTCTTCCATGTCAACGATCAGGTCTTTGATCACCGGCATGTTGCCCATTGGCTCTACGACGATTACGTTCTCGCCGTCCTTTGAGCGACCGGCTGCTTCATCAAGGTGGGTGTGGCAGGCAAGTCCAGGCTTGCCATTGCTACGGACTCCACAGGAGCCGCAAATCGCTGCCCGGCAGGAACAGCGAATCCCGATTGAGCCGTCCTGATCGCCTCGGACCTTGAGGATTGCTTCAAGCACGGAGCGGTGGGCGTCCATCTCAACTTTGAAGTCCTCAAAGCGAGGAGCCTCACCGGTCTCGGGGTTGTAACGGCGAAGTCGAAGTGTGTAGTCGGGCATCCTGTTCGAATCTAGCGCGGGGACGGGTTAGTAGGTCCGCTCCTGCGGCTCCCACTGAGTGAAAGTAACTGGTGAATAGGAGATTGTTGGCGATTCCTCACCGTTGCGAGCAACGTCGATGTGCTTAAGCCATTCGGCATCATTGCGCTCGGGATAGTCGGTCCGGAACTGGGCGCCGCGGGACTCCTTGCGCTCCTTCGCAGCAACGGTGATGCATTCGGCAACATCAAGCATGTAGTCAAGTTCTACTGCGCCGAGCAGATCCTGGTTGAAGACTGTGCCACGGTCGTCGATCGCAGCACCCTTCGCCTCTTCCTTGAGTCCGCGGATCACGTCGTGGCACGTAGCTAGACCATCTTCGTCGCGGTAGACGGCGCAGTAACGATTCATAGCCTCGCCGAGATCATTCTTAATCTCAGAGACGCGGCGGCCGCCTGGCTTGCGGTTGAGGATCTCCGCGAAGACTTTTTCCGTGTCGGCGATCTTCGAGTGCGGCGCGTTTGGCATGGCTACGCCTAGCGCCCGGTTGGCAGCGTGCTCACCGGAGCGGCGGCCGAAGATCAGCGTGTCAAGCAATGAGTTGGCTCCTAGGCGGTTGCCGCCGTGAACCGAAACGCAGGCAACCTCGCCAGCCGCATAGAGGCCCGGGATCGCCGTCTGACCATCTACATCGGTCTTAACGCCGCCCATGATGTAGTGCATTCCTGGCTTGATGTGGATCGGCTCACGGGTGATGTCGACTCCGGCGAAGTCGCGTCCAATGTTGACGATCTCGCGGAGCGCTTCAAGTGTCCGCTTGCGAGGAACCTTGGTGATGTCGAGCGCGATTGTTCCGTCAGGGAAGCCACGACCTTCAAGGATTTCTGTCTGTTCCGCACGCGATACGACATCGCGAGAAGCGAGCTCAAGTTTGTTCGGCGCGTACTTCTCCATGAACCGTTCACCCAGCGCGTTGTAGAGATGCGCACCCTCGCCACGGGCACCCTCAGTGATCAGGAAGCCGTTCTCAGCGAGAGTCGTTGGGTGGTACTGGATCATCTCCATGTCCATCAGTGGCGCGCCAACTTGATAAGCCTGAGCAATGCCATCGCCGGTGCAGATCAGTGCGTTGGTAGTCGGCTTGAAGACCTGTCCGGCTCCGCCTGAGGCGAGGATTACGGACTTGGCATTGAAGACTTCGAGGCTGCCATCACGAATGTTGCGGCAGACGGCGCCAGCGCAGTGGCCATTCTCGTCAAGCAGCAGCTCGGTTGTGAACCACTCCTCGTAACGGTCAATTGTTGCGTGGTGCTTCATCAGCTGTTCGTAGAGAACATGCAGGATTGCCTGACCGGTGATGTCGGCTACGTAGTAGGTGCGAGCCTGTGAGGCGCCGCCGAATGCTCGGGTGCCAAGCTGACCGACATCGTTGCGGTGGAAGGTGACGCCGGCATGTTCAAGCCAGAGGATTTCATCCGGTGCCTCGCGGCACATGATCTCAATGGCGTCCTGGTCACCGAGGTAGTCAGAACCCTTGACAGTGTCGAAAGCGTGTGACTCCCATGAGTCTTCTGCGTTAAGAGCTGCGTTGATTCCGCCGGCTGCCGCGACGGAGTGGGAGCGGACCGGATGAACCTTCGAGACGATGCCTACGCTGGCACCATTTTCGGCTGCTGCAAGGGCTGCACGCTGGCCTGCGAGGCCGGCTCCGATGATCAGTACGTCGTGGTTTGGCATTCTCTTTAGATACTCGGTTCGTCGGTTATTGGATCACTTTGACAACCCTACATCGCGGACGGCTTTAGTGCCGCACGGACCTGCTCGACAGTAATCACTCCGCGCAACACGCCGCTCTCATCAACCGCCATTAGGGCGCCATGTCGGGCCAGTGCCTCTGACCCGAGCAGTGATTCAAGCGGTTCAGTCTCAGCAACGCGCCACTCCTGTCCGCTGCCCGGGTCGATCATTTCGCTGATCAGCGGCGGGCTGCCGAGGCCTGGCCTTTCACTCGCTGGCCGCACCTCCTGTTCGCGTGCGATACCGAGGAATCTGCCGCTTTCGTCGACGACTGGAAACCACGACCAGCCGTAGCGGCGAAACCACTCTTCGTCAGCGCGGACGACATCTACAGAGGCAGGCAGCGTAACTGGGTGACGGTCCATTACATCGATCACGTTTCTGCCGGCAAGGCTTTCAGTCACCTGTGTCTGAGCTACCGCTTGGCGGGCGGCCGAACCGATAAAGAATGCGAGCAGGATCCACCAGAGGCCGCCGAGGTCGCCAGCAAGCACCTGCCATAGGCCTAATCCACCGAGCAGCAGGGCGAGGCCCTTACCGAGATTGGCGCTAATCAGGGTTCCCCTCAGACGGCTGCCGGTTAGCTTCCAGGCCACTGCCCGAGCGACGCGTCCGCCATCAAGCGGCCAGGCTGGCAGCAGGTTGAATGCGAGAATTACTGCGTTCATTGTTGCGAGGAAGGTCAGGACGAGAAAGACTGGATTGACTGGCGATTCGCCCGTCAGCGCAACGGCATTGATCGCAGGCTGCGGCCCCTCAATAGCGGCCGCAAGTCCGAAGCAGCCAACTGCAAGCAGCAGTGACACCGCGGGTCCCGCAAGTGCGATCTTGATCTCTTCGCCGGGTGTGTTGGAATCGCGATCCATTCGCGCGAGCCCGCCAAGCATCCAAAGGTCAATGCGCGGAACTCCGATGCCGGCACGGCGCGCGGCGATCGCATGGCCAAACTCGTGGGCCAGCAGTGAGCCGAAGAAGAGCAGCGCTGTTGCCACGGCAGCTAGGTAGGCGACGGTGCCGTCGCCACTGAGAACCGATTTGAATACTCCTGAAAGCCAGAAGATTGCAAGGAACAGGATCACGAACCAGCTGACATCGACTCCGACCCTGATCCCGAAGACCTTGAAGAGTTTTAATTTTTATTTAGAAACCATTTTCGAATTTCCAAATTACTTCATTTTCAAATTATAATTGAATCTGTCTCTCAATTTG
>JAPLCG010000104.1:19723-28174 GCA_026392385.1 Solirubrobacterales bacterium | reverse complement strand
TAGCGCTTGGCAGTCGAGGACCACTTGCTATAGCTCTTGGTGCAGCTGTTGGAACAGCCTTCGCGGCTGGGTTATCGGTCGCTACGAAGCATCAAAAAGTTGCTCAGCTGACAATCCCATTCGTCCCGTTTCTATCTGCAGGAACGCTCGCGGCAATCTGCTTATGACTTCCGCTGCGTAGAGTTGTAGGTATGAGCTTCAAACTTATTACTGCTGGCGAGAGCCACGGCCCTGGTCTGACCTGCATTGTTGAAGGAATTCCAGCTGGCTTGGTTCTTGATCGCGACGAAATCAACTTGGACTTAGCTCGACGTCAATTGGGTCACGGTCGCGGTGGTCGAATGAAGATTGAGACCGACGCGGCTGAGGTGACAGCTGGCGTCCGCCACGGCACGACGCTAGGCGGGCCAATTTGTATGGAGGTCGCAAATCGTGATTACGACAATTGGTTCGATCGGATGAACCCATGGCCGGTTGAGGAACTGATTCCTGAGGTTCACTTGCCTCGACCAGGTCACGCTGATCTACCCGGAGCTTGGAAGTACGGCTTCACCGATGTTCGAAATGTTCTCGAGCGGGCCAGCGCTCGCGAAACAGCAGCAAGGGTTGCCGGTGGAGCGATTGCCAAGGCATTCCTACGAGCCCTCGGAGTAGAGGTTCGTTCGCACGTCGTCCAGATCGGATCTGTGACATCCCCCTCTAACTCTGATCTAAGCCTGTCTGAATTTGAGGGAGTTGATGACTCGCCTGTTCGCTGCCTCAGCGCAGAGAAGAGTGCTGAGATGCGTCTTCGAAGTACGTGCATACGGTCTCCTTCCAGGGCTTGGTTCTCACGTGTCGTGGGAGGATCGGCTCGATGGAAAGCTGGCCGGAGCGGTGATGTCAATTCAGGCCATCAAGGGCGTTGGAATCGGAGATGGGTTTGACCTTGCGGGTCGTCCAGGGTCAGAGGCGCATGATGAGATCTTCTTTAACGAAGAGAACGGGTGGTTCAGAGAGACGAATCGGGCCGGTGGACTCGAAGGCGGCATGAGTAACGGCGAGACGCTTGTCGTTCGCGCTGCGATGAAGCCGCTTCCAACTCTTACAAAGCCGCTCCGATCGGTTGATATTTCAACGCGAGAGCCAGCTGAGGCGCTCCGTGAACGGACGGACTCCTGCACAGTTCCCGCAGCCGGAGTAGTTGCCGAGGCAATGGTTGCATTTGTGCTCGCTGCCGCATGTCGCGAGAAGTTTGGTGGCGATCACATTGATGATTGTGTTGGTGCTGCACGCGCCTACGCTGAACGCATTGGCTGGCGAACCGAGCTTTGACGATTCTCACGGGCCAGGCGCTCGTGCTGGTCGGCTTCATGGGAGCTGGCAAGTCAACTGCTGCCAAGTCGTTGGATTCCTCGGCGCTTGACACTGATCGGATCATTGAGCAAGAATCGGGACTGACCGTCGCAGAGATCTTCGCACGCGATGGTGAGGTTGCCTTTAGGGATTTAGAGCAGCGGACTGCCATTGACGCGATCAACCGTGCCGCTGCTGGAGAAGGCGGCGGAGTCGTCTCTCTAGGTGGAGGAGCACTTAATTCCGAAGCTATTCGCAGTGCTCTCAAGGAACACGTCGTAGTGATGCTCGATATCTCAGTTGAGGAGGCTTGGCGCCGCTGTAGCGGAAGTCAACGTCCGCTTGCTAGTGATCGAGAGGCCTTCTGGAGGCTTCACGCCGAGCGCGAGAGCTCCTACCTAGCGGCAGCTGATGCGATGCTCCCAGCGTCAACCAGAAGTGCCGTCAAGGAAGCACTTCCAGCGATTAGACGCATAGCCGAGTCCGATCACCGCGTGAAGCTTCTCTGGGCATCAACCGGCGGCGGAAGCTATCCAGTGTTCGTTGGTAGCGGAATGCTTGGCACCTTCGATCCAGGTATCGATGGTCGATCTGCACTAATCGGTGATCGGAATGTCGCAAGCCTCTACTTCGATCGCTTCGAAGAGTCTCTGGCGCGAATTGAGTTCCCTGCCGGAGAGATAAACAAAACGATTACCACCTGTTCTGAGATATGGCGAGAGATGGCGGGAGCGCATGTTACGCGCGAAGATCACGTTGTCGCCGTTGGAGGCGGTGTGGTCGGAGATGTTGCGGGATTTGCAGCGGCCGCCTATCAACGTGGCATTCCGGTCGTTCATTGGCCAACGACTGTGGTTGCTCAAGTTGATTCCTCACTTGGCGGCAAAACCGGAGTAGACATCCCTGAGGGAAAGAATTACGTAGGTGCTTTCCATCAGCCGGCAGCGGTTGTTTCCGATTTCGACGCGTTATCAACGCTGCCAAAAGATGAATACTCATCCGGAATGGCTGAGGTGATCAAGACTGCTTTGATCGCTGGTGGCTCTCTCTGGGAACGAGTCATCGATGGTCAACTGCTCGATCCGGACATGGTGCTCGCTTGCGCACGGACGAAGATTGCGATCGTCAGCAGTGACGAATTCGATTCGGGGATGCGACAGCTCTTGAACCTTGGTCACACAGTTGGTCACGCAATCGAGACTGCTACCAACTACTCCCGTCTCCGTCACGGCGAAGCGGTTGGAATTGGGCTTCTTGCCGCTCTGCAACTGAGCGGCGCAGGTCAACTTCGAGATTCGGTTAGCCAACTCTTGCTTGCCAATGGCCTGCCTACTTCGGTAGAAGGTGTTGACATCGAGGCCGCATTACACGCCGTTAAATCGGACAAGAAGGCTAGGTCTGATGGAAGCGTTCCCTTCGTGCTCTGCAGTGAACCTGGTTCCGTGACATTTGGTAATGCTGTTGATGCTTCTGACCTTGAAACCGCAATGCGAGAGGTTCTTACATGAGTGGCTCACACAATCGGATTGAGGTCATGCACGGCGTAAACCTTGACCAGTTAGGAAGGCGAGATCATTCAATCTACGGTGATCTGACTCTTGACCTGCTCGAGCAAAGGATCGAACGGGAGGCGGGGGCGCTGGGTCTGAGCACGCGATTCTTTCGAACCAACCATGAGGGTGATTTCGTCAGTCAGCTACACCTGCTCGATGGTGTCGCCGACGCATTGATCGTTAATCCTGGGGCATGGACTCACTACTCATGGGCGATCCGGGACGCTCTAGAGATCGCTGCCATACCGACCGTTGAGGTGCATCTTTCCGACGTTAATTCGCGAGAAGAATGGCGGAGAGCGAGTGTCTTAGATGGACTTGTCGTCGACAAAATCTCCGGGCAAGGCGCTGACGGTTATACGGTCGCACTAGAGCGCCTCGCAGAGTTGCTGGCAAGTTGAGCGTACGCGCAGCGCAACTCGGTGCGCTCTGTGAGCAGGCTCAGGTTGATGCGTTTGTTGTGACAGATAGACACGACCTCAGGTGGCTAACTGGGTTCACGGGATCAAGCGGGTTGGCGATTTGTGGTCCATCGGTAATGACATTCGTCACGGATTTCCGCTACGCCGAGCAGGCTGAAGATCAGGTCGACGGCTGTTTCGATCGAGTGATTTGCAGTCTTTCGCTCGAGGATGGGTTGACGGAGACTCTCCCTGAGGGAGATTTGCTGTTCGGGTTTGACGGTCGCACCGTGACCGTAACTGCGCTTGAGAGACTCACCGCGGCACTAACTGATCGAGCGGAGCTCAAGGAGACCGGATCACAGGTAGCGCAATTGCGCGAGGTAAAGGATCCTCAGGAAATCGAAGCGATAGCTGCTGCTGCCAGCCTCGCCGACGAGGCACTCACCGCAACGATCGAGAGTGGATTGATTGGGCGCACGGAGCGCGCGGTTGCTTGGCAGCTTGAACGGGAAATGCGCAACAGGGGAGCGGAGGCGCTCTCCTTTGAGCCGATCGTCGCCTCAGGCGCGCACGCTGCGTTGCCGCACGCAATGCCACGCGACACCGAGATATTGCCTAATCAACTTGTGGTTATTGACTGGGGTGCCCAACTAGACGGCTACTGCTCCGACTGCACGCGGACACTCGCGACAGGCGACGTTGATGTGGAATCCACGGCCGTCTACGAACTTGTTCTGAAGGCACAGTCGGTTGCGCGTGAGAAGGTGAAACCAGGTATCACGGGCAGCGAGTTAGATCAATCGGCCCGAGGGCTAATTGAGGATGCCGGGTACGGCGAACGTTTCGGTCATGGTCTAGGACATGGCGTCGGACTGGAAGTCCATGAGGGTCCGCGCATTTCGCGAACAGGTAGTTCGTCGATCGTCGAGGGGAATGTGATTACGATTGAACCGGGTATCTACATACCCGGCAGATGCGGCGTTCGTATTGAGGATCTCGTCGTTGTCACGGAGGATGGGGCGCTCTCGCTAACTGCGCTCCCGCGCGACATGAGCATTGTCGGCTAGCCTGCGTAGCGAAATGATCTCCACAAACCAATTTAAGAATGGAAATCACATCGAGGTAGACGGTGTGATCTTCAAGATTGTCGACTTCCAGCATGTCAAGCCAGGCAAGGGAAGTGCTTTCGTCCGAACAAAACTGCGTCGAGTCACGGATGGAAATGTGATCGACAAGACCTTCCGAGCTGGCGAGAAGTTTAGGTCGGTTCACACCGAGGTTCGGCGGATGCAGTTCCTCTACAAGGATGGAACTGATGCGCATTTCATGGACACCGAGACCTTTGAACAGACCGCCATCGCCGAAGAGCTGATTGCTGATCGGCTTCAGTGGATGCGCGATAGCGACGAGGTAGAGATCCTGACGATCGATGACTCGCCCTCTGATATCCAATTACCTAGCGCAGTAGACCTCGAAGTTGCACAAACTGAGCCGGGCATGAAGGGGGACACTGCTTCTGGCGGGGGAACGAAACCCGCAGTGCTTGAAACCGGTGCTGAACTTAGCGTGCCACTGTTCGTCGATATCGGTGACAAGATTCGCGTTGACACTCGCTCCGGCGAATATCTCTCGCGTGCTTAGACGAGATCAGCGTCGCGCAGCAGTTTTTGCGGTCTACCAGAACGATGTGACGGGAAATCCCGTGTCGCAACTACTTCCAAAGGATTCCACGCCTTTTACGAGGGAACTCGCCGAGGCAGCGTCTTTACAGGCTAAGGATTGCGATGCGATCATCGATGCGCACGCTCATGGTTGGGATGTAACTCGCATCGCTCCTCTTGAGCGGGCTATTTTGCGTGTGGCACTCGTCGAGATAACCGAGCCGGAGCGATTTGACTCAATATCGCCAATCGCGCCGGAGGGAGCCATCGATGAAGCAGTTGAGACAACCAAGCAATACTGCGGAACCGACGCGCCTGGATTTGTCAATGGGATACTTGGTGCTGTGTTAGAAGAGCGGCGTGCGGCATGAACGATGAGCTACAGAGAATCAACGCATCATTAACCGATAACGCGAACCGGATTTCAGCTGAGGGCATTGAACCGACCGAGGCTGCAAGGATCGCAGAGGAGATCGCGCGCTTGGCAGGGGAGGCAGTCAAGCTACTTTCAGCTGAACTGCGCGATCGTGGTCCAAGACCGGACCCGCCCGGTCAATCGCGCCTACCGGTTGAAGAGTCTTAGTAGCTGCGTTTCGCCACTCAACCCCCTATCCTCACGGCATGAGCTTCATAACCCGTAGTGCTTCCCAAGCGCCGGCAGGCACCGCCGACCCGGCATTAGAACGCGTCTTCCTAAAGTCAGTGTTCGCGTGGATGTTTGTTGGTCTAGGCGTAACAGCTGGTATTGCAACTTGGTTCGGGACTAATGAGAAGTTGATGGCCGACCTGAATGCAAAGCCAGGCTGGCTGATCGGAGCGATCATCGTTGAGTTCGCTCTTGTGCTCGGACTCTCATTCGGCATCAACCGCATCTCAGCTGCTGCAGCGACGTTCATGTTTGTTCTATATGCAGGGGTTAGCGGAGTCGTCTTCGCGATCATCATCGACGCCTATACGACAGCTTCTGTCTCGATGGCATTCGCTGGAGCGACCGGCGTTTTCGGAGGCATGGCGCTATGGGGTTGGACTACGAAGCGGGACCTCACCGGGTTGGGGCCAGTCCTGTTTGGAGCCTTGATCGGTCTGATTGTTGCCTCCGTTGTCTACATGTTCACTGGAGGTGCGACCTTCAACCTGTTGATTGGATTTGCAGGCGTGATCATCTTCACTGGTTTGACTGCTTGGGACATTCAGAAGATTAAACAATGGTCGGCGAACGCAACGGACGAGCAGAGCGCGCGGAAGGCCTCAATCTTCGGCGCACTAATGCTCTATCTCGATTTCGTCAATCTCTTCATCAGCCTGCTGAGGATCTTCGGCGGCGGACGCTCGTAGTGTCGGTCGGCCCGCCTCGCGGGAGCCTCAGTGCCGTAGTTGCGGCAGAGGGCTATCCCGATGATCTAAAGCTTGCGTTCGAGCAGTATCTGGAGGGGCTGGTTGTCAAGTCACCCAGTGAAGTCGATGGTTTGTTTTCTGCGATGCGCTACTCGCTGCTTGCTGGTGGCAAACGAATTCGTCCGGTTCTTGCCATGGCTACCCAAAGGTCTCTGGGCCGAGAACCGTCGGAGATCCTTCCGTTCGCAGCTGCGGTTGAGATGATTCACACCTACTCGCTGATTCATGACGACCTACCAGCGATGGACGATGATGACCTGCGGCGTGGAATTCCTACGCTTCACAAGGTTGAGGGCGAGGCAACGGCGATTTTGGCCGGCGATGCGCTTTACGCAGAGGCAATCCATCACCTGTTGACTGAGCAGCACGCAACCCCTAATGCGTTGGTAGCAGCGACCGTTCAACTGACAGCCGCAACCGGTCTGGGTGGAATGGTCGGTGGGCAATATCTTGACGTTCACGGTTTAGCACCGGACGGAGCTAAGGGGCTCCTGCTTCTGCATGGTCTGAAGACCGGTGCGTTGATTCGAGCATCAGTCGAGTGCGTCTTGTTGTTGGCAGAGTCGGTTCCAAGTTCTGCTGGAACAGCGCTACGGACTTACGCAGAGCAGCTTGGTGTTCTGTTCCAAGTTGTTGATGACATTCTTGATGTTTCTGGTACTGAAGAGCAGATTGGAAAGCCACCTGGCTCTGATCTCCGCCACGGTCGTCGGACGTATGTCACGGAGTATGGGTTGGACGAAGCGGTGGAGATGGCTAACCTGCTTCACAAGGCCGCAATTGATGCACTTGAACCGCTTGGATCAGACGCCGCAGAGTTACGCGTAATAGCCGATCATGTAGCTACGAGAACCGTATGACAGACCAAAAACGACTACTAGATTCGATTGACGGGCCCGCTGATCTGCGGGGTCTTGATGATCAACAACTCCAGCAGGTTGCTCAGGAGGTTCGTGAGCACATCATTGACACGGTCGGAGAGATTGGTGGCCACTTCGGTGCCAATCTTGGCACCTGCGAGTTAGCGGTGGCGATTCACTCGCTGCTCGATAGTCCGAACGACAAGGTTCTTTGGGATGTTGGTCACCAGGCATATCCACACAAGGTGATTACTGGACGCCGCGATCAGCTTCCAACGATCAGAAAATACGGCGGACTCGCACCAGTCTGCTCGATTGAGGAGTCTCCTCACGACATCATGGGTGCTGGCCATGCCTCTACCTCAATCGGCTACGGAGTTGGACTCAAGGAGGGGATGATCCGCAAGGCTGCGGAGGGGCTCGAGTCCGCTGATAATCGGGTTGTAGCTGTGATCGGTGATGGAGCTATGACCGGCGGAGTTGCGTTCGAGGCGATCCATCAGGCAGGTGGGTTGGGTACACCTCTGGTCGTCGTGCTTAATGACAACGGCATGTCGATCGCGCCAAATGTTGGGGCGATGTCGCGCTACTTCAACCGGATCAGACTAAACCCGCGCTGGTGGCACCGCCGCGAGGGATTAGAGGGAGGCTTATCGAAGCTTCCGGCTGGTATAGGAGCCAAGTTTGAAAAGCTTGGACCGCATCTGAAGGAATCACTGAAGGCTTTTTGGGCTCCTGGGCTTTGGTGGGAGGAGCTCGATTGGGCGTACGTGGGTGTAATTGACGGTCATGATGTCGCTGCTCTGCGCGAGGCTCTCAGCGAAGCACTTGCCGCTGACCGTCCGGTCGTCGTCCACTGCGCGACAGTCAAGGGCAAAGGTTTTGCGGCTGCCGAGGAAGGGGGACTCGAGGGCATGGAGCAGTGGCATGCTGCTAAGCCCATGTCGATTGTCGACCGTCTTCCCGCAGTCGCCAAGCCTAAGGCTCCAACTTCACAGCCGGTGATTCCTACATGGACTGAAGTATTTGGAAATGCAATGGTCGATGAGTGTCGCCGCGATCCGCGTGTAGTCGGGATTACAGCCGCAATGAACTCGGGCACCGGGCTCAACATTTTGCAGTCGGAAATGCCTGAGCGGTATTTCGATGTTGGAATTGCCGAGCAGCAGGCATTGCTTTTTGCGTCGGGTCTGGCACTCGAGGGAATTCGACCTGTGGCAGCGATCTATTCAACCTTCTTGCA
>JAPLCG010000104.1:0-19656 GCA_026392385.1 Solirubrobacterales bacterium | reverse complement strand
AATCGTTCATGACATTTGCCTCCAGTCGCTTCCTGTTGTTCTGGCAATGGACCGTGCAGGTTTGGTTGGCGACGATGGACCTACTCACCACGGAATGTTTGATATCGCATACCTTCGCTCGCTCCCGAACATGACGCTGATGGCGCCCCGTAATGAGGCTTTGCTCGTAGAGATGCTGCACACAGCAATTGCTTGGGAAAACGGGCCTGTCGGTATCCGCTATCCACGCGGCACTGCCGAAGGTGCTTTGATCCCAGACCAGCCGAAAGGCATTGAAATTGGGACCGGCGAAATCCTCCGTGAGGGTAACCGTGTTGCTCTGATCGGATATGGCTCAGGCGTAAGCAAGTCGCTAGAGGCCGCTGATCTGCTCGCAGAGGAAGGGCTCGATGTGACAGTTGTTGACGCTCGCTTTGCCAAGCCAATTGACGGTGGTCTCATGGCGCAACTAGCCGCAGAGCATGAGTTGCTCGTTACCGTGGAAGAGGGTGTGCTTCAAGGCGGCTTCGGCAGCGCCGTTTGGGAGACACTCAATGAAATTGGCGTCGAGCGACGGATCCTTCGAGTTGGATTGCCCGACCGCTACGTCACTCACGGTGCGCCTAGCTCGCTCTACGAAGAGGTGGGCTACACGGGTGAGCGGATTGCGGAGCGGGTTCTAGCGGCTGTTGCGGATCCGAAGAGCAGCCTCGCTGGCAGGTAGTCCAACCAAGAGGAAGGGCCCCCTTGCGGAGGCCCTTCCAGGGAGGAGAGATACATGCTGCTTGTGCACGGCGCGCCAATTAGGGGCGGGTTGCCGAACAACACGTGTAACTTCGCAGGTCGAGTTCCACTTCGATGTGAGTTTCCACACATAGCCGCAGTGGGCGTTTGGTCTCCTGTGAGGCCGCAGGAGCCTGCTCCTGCGATCATCGATCACACCATGAATCGTTGGAACAGACTGAGTTGGAAGAGTGGCGGCCGAGAGCTTTGAGTTCCGTAACCGCAAAGGTGCGGCTTGACAGCCTGCTAGCTGAGCGTGGCTTGTTTGAGAGCAGGACACGGGCCGCTGCTTCCGTGATGGCTGGTGAGGTCTTAATTGGGCCTGATCGTAGACGGGCAGTTAAGCCAGGTCAGATGGTTGAAACTGATCTTCTGGTCAGCGTGGCCGATGTAAAGCGCTTTGTATCGCGGGGTGGCATCAAGCTGAGCAACGCTCTAGATCTTTTTGAGATCAACTGTGAGGGGAAGCGCGTCCTCGACGCTGGCGCTTCAACGGGTGGATTCACCGATTGTGTCCTACAGCGGGGCGCTGAGCATGTAATTGCGGTTGATGTCGCCTACGGCGAGTTGGCTTGGTCGCTTCGAGATGACGCACGGGTCACAGTCATTGAGCGCACCAACATCCGTGAACTGCGCGTTGGCTCGATTGCCTACCGGCCGAATCTGGTCGTGTGCGATTTGTCGTTTATCGGTCTCGCGAAGGTATTGCCCACGTTGCTAGACCTCGTGGATGAACGATTTGATCTCTGCGCACTCGTTAAGCCCCAATTCGAGGTTGGGCGGGCTCGAGTTGGGAAGGGTGGCGTAGTGCGCGACCCTAATCTGAGGCGCGAGGCGCTTCTCAATGTTGGTGAATTCGTCGTTGAAAAGGGATATTCAGTGCTCGGCTACGCATCCTCCGGACTGCCAGGACCAAAGGGAAACTGCGAAAGTTTCATACATGTAACTGAAGCTGAACGATCGCCGGTAATCCTCGATCTGCAAGAGGCCGTAAAGAGAGCAGAACCATGAAGGCATCATTTGTAACTCATAAGGAATCGGCGCTCACACATGAGGCCGTTATTCGGCTTACCGAGCTTGCCGGTGAACTTGGAATCGAATTGAGCGCGAGCGAGGATGAGCTGTCGCGGCATGATCTTTCTACAAATGAAGTTCAGGTTGCTGACGGCGCTGAGCGGATGGGCGTTTGTATCTGCCTCGGAGGTGACGGCACGATCCTAAGAGGGCTCCGGAGCTACGCGCCAGCCGGCACACCGGTATTTGGAATTAACTTTGGTGAAGTGGGCTTCCTCGCAGCCAGTGAACCCGAAAGCGAAGGCATTGAGCAGGGTCTGCGTCGGGCGCTAACGGGAGGATGGGAGACGATTGACCTGCCTGGACTGCGCGTTACCTCTGAAGGTGGTGAGCAGTTGGCCTTCAATGATGTCGCTCTGCAGCGCCGACCGGGGCTTCGAGTGGCTGAAATCGCCTATTCAGTTGCATCCGACGAAGTTGGTCGTGTTCGCTGCGACGGTGTGGTGATCTGCACTCCGGCTGGATCGACCGGATACAACCTCGCAAATGGAGGTCCAGTCATGGCTTGGGGCGTCTCCGGCTTTACGGTTTCGTTTATCGCTCCCCACTCACTAACAGCGCGCGCGTTGGTTGTTGCTCCAAATGATCAGGTTAGGGTTGGGAATCAATCCGAGTCTGAACCAGTTGATCTGTTCCTTGATGGGAGGCCTTCAGGAGAGCTGCAACCGGGAAAGTTGCTGGCTGTTGATTTTGTTGAAAGGGCTGGCCTGCTTGCCCAAACCGAAGGCGCAACTTTCTACCATCGCCTGCGCGAAAAGTTTGGACGACTCGCAAACTAACGGGCACAGAGACCGCGTCTGTCTACCGCCGCTGCTAGACCGATCTAACAATGCTCCTTGAATTTCGTATAGAGAACCTGCTCCTGATTGAGAGTGCGGACCTAAATCTCGCTCCAGGCCTAAATGTCCTCACAGGCGAGACAGGTGCGGGGAAGACGTTGCTTGCAACAGCGCTCGGGCTTCTCCTCGGTGATCGTTCCCGAAGCGGTCTTGTTCGACCCGGCGCAGAAGAGGCCTATGTAGAGGGAGTATTCGATCTTCCTGAAAACCTTGATGAGGATCTTCGTGGTCTACTTCCAGAGGGCTCCTCCGAGATCGTTCTTGCTAGGAGGATCTGGCCAGACGGGCGCAGTAGGGCGCAAATCTGTGGACGTACAGCAACCATTGCCGATTTGCGGATGCTTGCAGGAGCACTATTTAGCTTTTACGGTCAGCATGAACACCGTCGGCTGGCCTTAGCGTCATTCCAGCTTGATGCCCTTGACAGAGCTGCTGGCGAGCAACAAATGGAGCTCCGGCGCTTGGCCCTCGCTGAGCACCAATCGGTTGGCGAGAGTGCCCGCCATCTTGAACGTCTGTCTGGAGTAACAAGCGACGGAGGTAGAGAGGCCGATCTTCTTCGCTTCGAATTGGACGAGATAGAGATTCTCAATACTGATCCGAGTGAAGTCGACGAGTTGGATCGGACACTCAAGAAACTTCGCAGTGCTGAGGATCTAAAGCGATCCGCAGCCGCCGCTGTCTCAGCGCTGCAGCCTGAGGATGATTTCGGTGGTGCCATTAGCCTGGTGTCCAATGCCTCAGGAGCACTTGACCTAGTGTCAGGGCTTGATGGCGAGCTTGATGGATTATCTGAGCGCTTGCGCTCCGCCGCGATAGAGCTCGACGACATAGCCCGCGATCTGCGGAGTCACTCTGAGGTTGGGGACGCACAGCCAGGTGAACTGGCCCGTCTCGAGGCGCGACGCGAACAGATCGCCCGGCTAGAACGCAAACATGGCGGGTCAATCACTGCCGTGATGAGTCATGCCGAGCAATGCAGAGTTCGGCTCGGTGAACTGGAGGCTATGGGTTCATCGATTAAGGATGCAGAGAAGGCGCGCGATGCGGCTAGCAAGCGCCTTTCCCAGATCTCGAAGCGTCTAAACGAGGCCCGGGTTGCCGCAGCCCCTCAACTGGCAGCCGAAGTTCAGGCAGCACTGGTTGACCTAGCTCTAGAGGGGGCAAGCTTTGAAATTAAGATTGAGGCACTTGAGGACCCAACCTCTACAGGTAGCGATCGGGTCGAGTTCCTTGTCGCGGCCAATCAGGGGATTAATCCGGGGCCGCTCGGCGAGGTTGCATCCGGTGGCGAAGTTAGCCGAATTTTGCTCGCACTCCTGACCGTTACCCATGCTGACGAACGGCTGGGTCAGCGCTTACTGGTCTTCGATGAAATCGACGCTGGAATTGGCGGCCTAACGGCTCGTGCAGTTGGCGAGCGGCTTCGAAGTTTGAGTAGCGGGGCACAGGTGATCTGTATCACTCACCTCCCGCAGGTTGCCGTCCTTGCCGAGCGCCACTTCACGATCACTAAGCAGCCAGTCAGAGGTTCAACTGTTACGAGCGTCGCTCAAGTCAGCAAAGACGGACTTATCGATGAATTGGTTCGCATGCTCGGTTCCGATAGTTCCGATAGCGCGGCGCGAGCTCACGCTGTTGAGTTAATCAAGGCTGCATGATCGACCGCCGCAGTTCGCGGTAGTCTGCCGAACGTGAGTGATTCTCCCCGTGACACGCGCTTCGTTTTTATTACCGGCGGTGTCGTCTCCTCACTTGGGAAGGGGATAGCCGCCGCTTCTATCGGAAGGTTGCTCGTATCTCGGGGCCTGAGGGTTCAGATCCAGAAGTTTGATCCCTACATCAACATCGATCCTGGAACCATGTCTCCATATCAGCACGGCGAGGTTTTTGTGACTGAGGACGGGGCTGAAACCGACCTCGACCTCGGTCACTACGAGAGGTTCACCGACGCAAACGCCTCGCGCGCTTCAAATGTCACGGCTGGCGGTATTTACAACAGTGTGATCCGTCGCGAGCGTCGCGGCGACTACCTTGGCGCCACAGTTCAGGTTGTTCCCCACATCACAGATGAGATTCGTAGTCGAGTGCGGCTTGTTGCCGAGTCCGGCGACGTAGACGTTGTCATCACAGAGATTGGTGGGACGGTTGGCGATATCGAATCGCTGCCATTCCTAGAGGCGATCAGGCAGTTCCCGGTCGATGTCGGTCGAAATCGCTGTATGTACATCCACCTGACGCTCGTGCCATTCATCGGCCACGCCGGCGAGCTGAAGACGAAACCAACACAGCATTCGGTCAACGAACTCCGCCGAATTGGTATTCAGCCGGATGTCGTGATGTGCAGGTCTGAGTCAACGCTTTCTCGTGAGATTCGCGAGAAGATTGCTCTGTTTACAAGCGTTCCCGTTGAAGCTGTTGTGTCGGCCCGTGATGTGCCGAACGTTTACGAGGTTCCGCTTGCTTTCAGGGCTGAAGGCGTTGATGACTTAGTTCTCGATCACTTCGGGATCGAAGCCCCACAGCCAGATCTAGACGGTTGGGAGGCGATGATCATGCGCTCAGCGGCCGCAGTTACACCGGTTAGGGTCGCGCTCGTTGGCAAGTATGTGCAACTTGAAGATGCATACCTATCTGTCGTTGAGGCACTGAAGCACGCTGGGGTTGGTCATGGCTGCAAAGTCGAAATTGATTGGGTCGACTCCGAGCGGCTCGATGCAACTGAGGCTCACGCCAGATTGGAGGCTGCGGACGGGATCCTAATTCCAGGCGGGTTCGGCGGACGGGGCGTGGAGGGCAAGATTGAGGCTGCCCGGGTCGCCCGCGAGGAGAAAATTCCGTACCTTGGAATCTGCCTCGGGATGCAGGTCGCAGTGTGCGAATTTGCTCGCGGCGTCTCAGCTATGGAGGGCGCGAACTCAACTGAATTCGATCCCGAGACACCGCATCCGGTGATCGATCTTCTACCGGAGCAGAAGGAAGTTGCTGACATGGGCGGGACGATGCGCCTCGGCGCTGACCCCGTAAAGCTCGTTGAGGGAACGCGGATCCGTGCGATCTATGGTGAAGAGGTCGCGTATGAACGGCACCGTCATCGGTACGAGGTCAACAACCTTCTACGCCCCCGTATTGAGGAGGCAGGAATGGTCGTCGCAGGAACGTCCCCGGATGGTCGGCTTGTCGAGGCGGTTGAGCTTCCTGACTCGGTGCATCCGTTTTATGTAGCGAGCCAGTATCACCCTGAGTTTAAGTCTCGCCCTGATCGACCCGCCCCTCTGTTTAGTGCTTTTGTCGGCGCTGCTCTTGCTCGCGCTACGGAGCGTGGCGACGATGGTGGCGACCGGCGGATCACGGGCAGTTCCGTCGCTTGATCTAGATGGATCGCATGTCGGCAGGCGGCATCTTTAGCGAACTCTGCGGGATCGCCAGCAACTCCTTTGAGGAGGCTGAAGTCGCAAGGGTTGTCAGGGGCCAACTTGACGCGCTTTCGATCAATTGGGATGAGGATGACGCCGGCAGCGCTATAGGCGGTAACTGCGGCAACACGTTCGCGAGGATTCCCGACCGTGACGGCAACCACAAGGGTGCGGTCATGCTCTGTGCACACCTCGACACTGTTCCACCGGTCGGTAACCCTCAACCGCAGTTAGTCGATGGTGTTTGGTCGAACGGCGCCGATGGGATCCTAGGTGCGGACAACAAGGCTGCTGTTACTGCGATTTTGGCCGCTGTTAGTCGTTGGTCCGACGAGCCTCCGCTAGTTCCAATTGAGATTCTCTTCACCGTTGCTGAGGAGTGTTCGCTTTTGGGAGCAAAGCACTTTGACCTTGGTAAGTCACAGGCAAAGGTGGCGTTCGTCTTCGATCACCCAACGCCAATTGGGACGCTTGTGAGTTCGTCACCATCTCACTACTCAATCGTTGCCGACTTCATTGGAACAGCTGCCCATGCAGGCGTAGCTCCGCTTGACGGTCGGAGCGCCATCAGGGCTGCGGCCTTGGCGATCTCGAGTTCTCCACACGCGGCTGCAGCTGAGAACGCCACTGCCAATATCGGCCGAATCAAGGGTGGATCTGGCGTTAATGTTGTTGCCGAGCACTGTCGTATAGAGGGCGAGGTGCGAGCGCTTGATCCGTCTATAGCGACTGAGCTGGTTTCACAGATGACCGAAGCCTGTAACCAAGCGGCCAATGATGTTGGCTGTTCAGTCGACATAACAATCGAACGATCATTCGAGGGCTACGTTCACAGTGATGAGCATCTCGGTCTTCAGGTTGGTAAAGCTGCACTTGAGCTGCTCGGGATCTCACCGGTGGAGATTTTTAGCGCAGGTGGAGCCGATGTGAATGTCTTTGAGGCTGCAGGTGTGCCGTCTCTAAATCTCGGTGATGGGTCGCTTGACACTCATACTTCGCAAGAACGGATAGCTGACTCTGACTTAAATAGGCTCGTAGAACTTGCGATTAGCCTTCCAGAAGCAGCCCGAAGCGTTAGTCGGGGTTAGCGGATTGCGCCCGCGTAACGACCGCTAGCGAGCGGGCGTCCGATTGCCGGTGAAGGCTTGCGCCGGTCAGCCTAGAAAGTGGCCCTATGGAAAGCAATTCATCTGAGCCGCTTTTGGAGGATTTTCTCGGTTCGCTATTGCTTGAGCGAGGCTTGTCTCGCAACACTGTGGAGTCCTATCGGTGTGATCTAGAGCAGCAGTTCGGCTTTCTAGCCGCGACCGGTCGTGACCCGCTTGCCGCTACTCGGACTGACCTGCAGGGATGGCTTGACCAGCTTGCTGGTGGAGGCGAGGATGTTGCGCCAGTAGCTCCCTCAACTTTGCGAAGAAAGCTCGCCTGCACGAGGACGTTCTACCGATGGATGCGTAGGGAAGAGTTGATCGACGGTGATCCAACGAGGGATCTCATCGTCCCGGCGGCAACCCGCACTCTTCCGCTGGTTTTAACGCGAGACCAGGTACAGCTCCTTCTGGCTCAGCCTCAGGGCAAGGATCCACTGATCCTTCGCGATAAGGCACTGCTTGAAGTCATTTATTCCTGTGGTTTGCGCGCAAGCGAAGCAGTCGGCCTTGAGATTGGTCGAATTGATTTTGAGGCCGGATTCCTGAGGACAGTCGGGAAGGGGGGAAAGGAGCGAATCGTTCCATTTGGCTCGGTAGCCGCGGCCGCTCTGATTGAGTGGATCGAGGATGGACGCGGCGAGCTACTGACTGATAAGTCTGACGCTTGGCTCTTCCTCAATGCTCGAGGCGGCCAACTGTCTCGCCAAGCCCTGCACGCGACCGTCCGACGCTACGGCAGAAGTGCGGGTTTGCCAGCTCAACTTACGCCGCATACGCTTCGTCACACCTTTGCCACCCATCTGTTGGCAGGCGGATGCGACCTGCGCGCTCTCCAGGAGATGCTCGGTCACGCAGACATCGCAACAACCCAGATGTACACCCATCTTTCGACCGATGATCTCCGAAGTGCCTATTTCGCTGCTCATCCCCGAGCGGCATGAGGCGGGTCTAGCTTTCACCTGCTTGACTTGCTGTGTGCCTGAACTCCCAGAGGTCGAAACGGTCCGACGTAAGCTTGCGCCTCGAGTAGAGGGGCGTGTCATTGCGCAGATCTCTGTTCTTGATCCACTCTGGTCAGCGCCTCAGCCAACAGGTCACTTTGAGGATTTGATTGCCGGTCGGCGTGTTGAACGGTTTAGTCGTCGCGGCAAATACCTGGTCCTCGAATTAGAGAACGAACGCTTCCTCGTGATGCATTTGAGGATGACAGGGACCCTGCTCTACGATCCTCTCCCCGATACACGCTACTCACGTGTCGAATTCAACCTCGACGATGGTACGAGGATTCTGTTCTGTGATCCACGACGGTTTGGAACGGGCCTTGTGATCGACGGAAAGTTGGCTCTGGCTGCGTACTTCTCAGTTCGCCTTGGACTCGAGCCGTTTGATGATCAATTCGGCCCTGGCTATCTAGCCGAGCAAACAGAGGGCCGCAAGGTGGCGATCAAGTCGTTGCTACTTGATCAGAAACGGATTGCCGGTATCGGAAACATCTACGCGGACGAGGCACTATTTCGGGCCGGAATCCATCCAGAATCCGAGGCGGGGCGGCTTAGTCCGGACGCGCTTTCGCGATTAGCACCAGCGATTGTTGATGCACTCACCGCAGGTATCGACGCAGGTGGGGCAACGATCGATGATTTTCGCGATCCTGATGGCGCTTGGGGTAGCTACCAGTCCGAGTTTCTCGTCCATCGACGCGAGGGTCTGCCCTGTCCTGACTGCGAGACTCCGATCAGCAAGATGAAAGTCGGAGGTCGAGGTACCTACTGGTGCAAGAGCTGTCAGAAGCCACTGCGAGGTCGTCGCCGCTAGGCGTCGAGGATTGCTGCGAGTGATCCGTCAGCATCGGCGGCGCTCAATTGGTCCCAGCCGCCAATGAGCTTGTCATCAATCAGGATCTGCGGGAAGGTCATCATTCCCGTTTTTTCAGCCAGTTTGACCCGTCCGTCCGGATCGCTCGCCAGATTGAACTCCGTGTACTCAAGATCCCTAGCCTTAAGAAGGGCCTTAGCCCGCGAGCAGTATGGACACGGAACGGTTGTGTAGATGACGATTTCAGCCACGAATTGCAGTCTAGCGAGATGCACCAAACATCAGGAGAGCAGTAGAGGCACGGTTAAGCGATGAGCCTTACGCTCAAGACAGAGGCAATCGTTCTCAGGTCGATCCGTTATGGAGAGGCTGACCGGATACTCCACCTCTATACACCTGACAGTGGGCGCATAGGTGCGATTGCCAAGGGAGCGAGACGAACTAAGAGCAAGTTTGGAGCGCGACTTGAACCATTTATGCGGATCAGCCTCGTTCTTCGCAAGGGGAAAGGCGATCTAGCGACCGTTTCGGCAGTCGACACCATTTCCGCTTATTCAGGGATCCGCATGAGCGCGGGAGCTCTTGACTGCGCGGCGCGCTCCTGTGATGCCCTCTCACGTCTACTCGACGGACCTGATCCGCACGTTGATGCCTATAACCTGCTCGCAAATATGCTGGCCGCTCTAAATGCAAACCCTCAGCTTGGGACACCAGCGACGCAGGTTGCTTTTCGACTAAAGCTCCTCGTTGCGGCGGGACTGCAACCACAGCTTTCCGGCTGTGCAGTCTGCGGAGCTGATGTCGATACGGTCGGGTTTTCCGGGGCGGCCGGTGGGACTATCTGCGAAGCCTGCACTCATCAGGGTTTCCCGCTTGGCTTTGAGGCACACCGCTTCCTAGTTGATTCATTAGCCCGTCCAATATCTGATGTTCCCGATGTAGACGACCTTGCACTACGCCAGGCCGAGCGTGTTGTAGCCGAAACTGTTGAGCATCACGCACAGATCAGGCTGAGACCAGCTGGCGCGCGCTAGCCTTGATCGAATGACCGGGATAAACAGCAACCCTAGTGGCCATCCGAGCGGTCCAATCGCTTCCAATTTTGAGCAGCGTATCCGCGAGGTTGAGGCGATCTCGCTCTCTCCGTTAGCGACTCCTTCATATCCAGCTGACCGTGAACGCCCGGAATCACCCTGTGGTTTGCGAACCCCGTTCCAACGTGACCGTGATCGGATCGTTCATAGCAAGGCTTTTCGTCGTCTCAAACACAAGACTCAAGTCTTTGTGGCGCCACTTGGCGATCACTATCGGACGCGTCTAACGCACACGATTGAGGTCACTCAGATCTCGCGGACTGTGGCGAGAGCTCTAAGCCTCAACGAGGACTTGACAGAGGCAATTGGCCTCGGACATGACCTTGGACACCCACCGTTCGGTCACATCGGCGAGGATGTCCTCGATCGCTGTCTCCAGAAGCGTTGGGATCGCGAGTTCAGGCATTACAACCACTCACTGCGCATCGTCGAGTCAATCGAGCGCGAAGGCCAGGGTCTGAATCTAACCGCGACTGTGCGCGATGGAATTGCGCACCATTCAGGGCGATCGGACATCCCGCAGACACTTGAGGGGCGAATAGTGCGACTCGTTGACCGCGTTGCCTATCTCAACCACGACATCGATGACGCTGTACGTGCCGGTGTGATTGATCCTGCCGATCTTCCAGCCGGCCCAATCGAGGTGCTTGGAGACACTGGGGCAGAGCGAATAGACACGCTGATTCATGATCTCGTTGAACGTAGCGCGGTCGAAGGCAACATCGTTCAGGGCGATGAAGTCGCCGAGGCTATGGACCAACTACGCACCTTTATGTTTGATCGTGTTTATCTTGGACCCGAAGCGCGTCGCGAACACAGTCGAATCGAGAGTGTCATTACCACTCTGTTCGACTACTACGCAGACGATCTGACACGCGTTCCAAGCGGAGGGTCTCCGGATGGTGCTGAGCCAGCTGAATTGGTGATGGATTGGATTGCTGGCATGACAGACAGATATTGCATTCGCACATTTGAAGACATCGCTGTTCCCGCAGCGTTCGCGCCGTGAGTAGGTATAGCGACGAGGACCGCGAGCGGGTCCGTGACGCAGTCGACATGGTGGCCCTAGTCGAGTCGCGAACTGAACTGCGCAGGGCAGGTTCAAACTCCTACTTTGGCTGTTGCCCATTCCACGATGAGCGTTCTCCGTCTTTTCATGTTCGTCCCGAGCAGAAGCACTATCACTGCTTCGGCTGCCAGGTTTCAGGCGACCCATTTCGGTTCGTCATGGAAACGGAAGGTGTCGGCTTCCGCGAGGCAATCGAGCTTCTAGCCGACCGATTCTCTGTCGCAGTCGAACCAATTGAGGAGGATGAGGGCGCAGCCGAACGGCGAAGGGAGCGTGAGCGGCTATTTGAGCTACTCGAACGGACGACCGGTTTCTATGAGCGTTTCTTCTGGGACAGCAAGGAGGCTGAACCTGCGCGACAGATGCTCGCTAACCGTGGTCTAGGCCGTGAAACCCTGCTCGCGTTTAGGGTCGGTTATTCGCCTAGTGCTTGGGACAGAGTTCTCCTAGCGTCAAGGGAAGCAGGATTTACAGAGCAAGAATTGATTGCTGCTGGGCTTGCTCAAAAGGCGCGTGATCGCGAAGCGGTCTTCGATCGGTTTCGCGGAAGAATCATGTTCCCGCTTGCAGATGGGCGAGGTCGTGTGCTCGGATTTGGAGCTCGTGCGATGCGAGACGAGCAAGGCCCAAAGTATCTGAACAGCTCCGAAAGCCTTCTGTACCACAAGGGGCGCCAGCTTTTCGGCTTAGATGTGGCGCGATCGGCTGCTGCCAAAGCCGGTGTACTGGTCCTGGCTGAGGGATACGTTGATGTCCTCTCGCTCTACGAGGCTGAGGTGACAAATGCGGTCGGACTTATGGGCACTGCTCTAACTGAGGACCAAGCGAGTGAGATGGAAAGAACAGCCTCAGTTCTTAGCCTAGCTCTCGATGCTGATAAGGCAGGCCAGCAGGCGATGGTGCGCGCAGGACGAGTTGTTGCTGGTCGGAAGCTGGAGCTCAGGGTTGTGCCGATGCCAGAAGGTAAGGACCCAGGAGATCTGCTGGTCGAAGAGGGGCCAGAGCGCCTAAGAGCAAGAGTTCTCGTTTCCCAGCCGTTTGTCAGCTTCAGGGTCGGTCTTGTGCTCGAACAGGCGGATCTAAGTAGCGCCGAGGGCAAAGACCGTGCGCTTGAGGAACTGCGACCGATACTTTCCGACCAACCGCCTGGTGCGTTGCGCGAGGAATTGATTCAGCGGATCGCATCGGATCTTGATCTTTCTAGCGATCTCGTAGTGACAGTTATTGGACGCAACAGCACTCCGTCCTCAAGCCCCAAAACAACCGCGCCTGATCGGCGCCAAAGTCAGGCAGCTCTGACGAGTGGCCCAGCACTCCGACAATCGCAAGCTGAGCGTGCATTTCTAGCGCTCTGCCTCGCCGCGCCTGATCTCGGCCACATTGCTCTGCAGGCGACCGACATCGACGAACACTTCACTGGTGATCTCGAGCGTCGCGCAGCAAAGCATCTTCTCGCTAATCCGACCGATCCGCTCGCTGGTCTGTCAGGAGATGAGGAAACTCAGCTAGCTAGTTTGCTCTCCAAACTCTTGGCCGTTGGATCAGCAATGTCCGCTAGTCAATCGGCGATTGATCTCGAAGCGCTTCAGCTGGAGAGGCTGAGGCTGGACCGTGCGATATCGCGTGCTCAACTGAATGATCCGGGCTCGGCAACTGGCCTCGCCCGCGATCGGGAGCGAGTTAGAAACCAAATTGACGAGGCCGTTGAGGCACTCGAGAGAGAGACGGAATCGGCCGCACGACGCGGTGGATGAACGTCTGGTTCGTTGGCGTAACCCGCCGAGGGGGCTCTGCGCGGTAGTGTGGCGGCGCATTCCGGGGTAGCTCAATGGCAGAGCATTCGACTGTTAATCGAAGGGTTGTGGGTTCGAGTCCCACCCCCGGAGCTTAGTTCTCTACGATCGTTAGCTGGTAGCGGTCAAGGTCAGTGTCGATCTGTTCCAGTTCGACACGCTCGCCGCCGGCTTCGATCGCTGATGCAACAGCTTTAGGGTCTTCGGGATCTACTGCTGACTGAGCAAGTAGACGTGCGACTCGCCCTCGAGCAGCTTTCGCCATATGACTGATTGGCCTCCGAGTCCCGTCCGGGCTCAGCCTGACTGCGCCAACAGAGACGAAGCTGCATTCAGACGGGGACCACGCTGCACTGTAGGCGGCTGATCTTAAGTCAACTACTAAGCCGGTCTTAGGTAATGCGTTAGCAAGTGGTTCGCGCCAATAGCGTGCGAGACCGCCGAGTCCCTCAAGTTTAGTGCCGATGCTCATGCGGTAATCGGGGATCAGATCGTCAAGGCCTGTAACGCCCCAAAGCGCACTGGCGATCAACATCATCTGAGAGGCACGCCTCTTCTCTGCATTCGAAAGCGTGTCGTGAGCGAACTCCTTGTAGAGAACCCCGCTGTAGACCGCTATTGCAGGCGCGACACAGGGCGATTAGCCGCTCGATTAGCTCCTCGCGCGCTGGGTTCAATTCCGGAAGCGACATACTCGAAAGGTTGAGCGTCGGTCCGCTGTCTGGCGTTGTCTTACCCTCGGAAGGAGGCAAAATTACGAGCATCGGTCGTTCCGATCCGGAAGCCTGATTTGCCCGTCAAGGAGTTCGCTAAGCAAAGGTCGACTCGATTAGATCGGCAGCGTTGGCCCGACCGTCATGCGCATTGCACCATTCGGCGGAATCGGCAACGCTGCTCGAAAAGCGATCAGATGACAGAGCCCGCTCGACAGCAAGGCGAAGGGTTTTAGGACTGAGCAGGCTGGTCGGCAATCGAATGCCAAGATCTCCAGCTTCGACTCGTGCCGCGTTTTCAAACTGGTCGCCGGCAATTGGAACAACGACAGGAACGGCGCCCGCTTGAAGTGTCCGGGCGATTGTTCCGTGCCCTCCGTTTGAGACAACGGCCGCGCACTTCGGCATCGTGCGCGAGTATGAAAGCCACTCAACGAGCTCCGTATTTGCTGGTGTGACGGGTGGGTTGTCGATCGGACGCCGATTCCAAGTTGCTATTACACGGAACTGATCTGATTCCAGACCTTCAAGGGCGGCTCTTAGCATCTGATGTTTCGGGTCCTGCGCAGTCGAGGGTGCGATCATCACGAGCGGTCGGTCGCCGGCAGGTAGCGGTACGTCTGCAGCCTCTGGTTCCCAGAACAACGGCCCAGTCACATGCACATGATCTGGCCAGATGCGCGGGTACTCAAGCTGAGGAAGCGTCGCAACGATTACTAGAAGATCTGAGTGTGATCCGTAGAGTTCTCCTCGAGGCTCGAGTCCAACCTGCTTACGTAATTCGTCGTATTGGCGCTGCCCTAGCGAGAGGCCCCGCGAAATCGGTCGTGAGAGTGACTTCCAGAGAAGCCGACCGAGCGCAGACCGGGGTGGATGACCACCTATCCCATAAGGCGGTGAGCCCGGCGTGTTTACCGGGTAGACGTGCGGAATGATTGTGACGCGGGGGATGTCGATCAACTCTGCAGCTAGGGCGGGTGCAATGGTCAGGACATCGTGTACGACCAAATCTGGGCTGAATTCCTCAATTCGCGGGCGCGATTCATTAACCGCCTTAACAACCGCCTGATACGGCTGTAGCGGTTTCGCATCGGTAGGAAAGACCTGAAATTCGGGTGCTGCAATCAGTTCTGCTCCGACAGACTCCACCGACGCTTGCCAATGCCGCGCTGTTTCGATTGCGACCGTATGTCCGCGACTTACGAGTTCCTCCGATAGGGCAAGGATCGGGAACACATGACCTGGATCACCAAAGGCGCCAAGCAGAATCCGCTTTCGAGTTGTCACCTAGCTCAAAGTTCGTCGCGGAGCCGCGCGAGGGTACGAACCTGTTCAACCCGCTCCTCTGGACTGAAGGCTATAGGCGTGGTTGAAAGCGTTGTAACGCCTGCTTCCTTGAATGCGCGCATTCGTTCCCGAATGTGATCAATCGGTCCAGCAAGCGAGACCATGTCGATTAGTTCATCAGGGATTGCCGCGCAGGCTTCTTCCTTATGACCATCGAGATAGAGATCCTGTACACGTCCCGCCTGCTCCTCAAACCCATAGCGACTCACAAGAGCCGTGTAGAAGTTCTTCTTTTTCGATCCCATTCCACCGATGTAGAGCCCGAGGAACGGACGCATCGTGTCACGCGCTGCCTCATGGTCATCGTCAATCCGAACGCTGACGCTCGGTGCGATGTCGAAGCCCTCAAGTGAACGCCCGGATTTAGCGGCGCCTTCATCTAGCAGCCGCTTGAAGTCGCCAATGTGCTCCGGGCTGAGCAAGATCGGGAGCCAACCGTCGGCAATCTCACCGGCTAGGGAAACATTGTTCGGCCCGATTGCAGCCAGATAGATCGGAATCTCTTCCTGGACCGTTCCGATCGTTAGCTTCAGCGCTTTGCCGGGCCCGTCGGGGAGCGGAAGTGTGATCGTTTCGCCGTCATAGACGACCCGCTCGCGCGCAAGAGCCATACGAAGAACATCTACATATTCGCGCGTGCGCTGCATCTGCTTGGCGAACCGAACGCCGTGCCAGCCCTCACTGACCTGTGGCCCCGACGGGCCGATGCCCATCCGGAATCGGCCATATAGCTGATCAAGGGTTGCTGCGGTCATAGCAGTCATCGCCGGCGTGCGTGCGGGCATTTGGAAGATCGCAGAGCCGATATCAATCTTGCTCGTGCCGGCGGCCAGCCATCCCAAAACGCTGGCTGCATCGGACCCGTAGGCCTCCGCGGCCCAGACGATTGAATAGTCGGCCGCTTCAGCCTCCTTGACAAGCTCCAACTGCTGTTCGGAGGTTAAGCCCAGTCCCCAGTAGCCAATGTTTACGCCGAGCTTCATTAGAACATGTCCTCCCCTGGACGCTCAAAGATCATCTCCGGAATGTTGCAAGCAGGTGAAAGCTTAAGCAGTAGACGAACGCTTTCGGCAATATCGCCTGGTGTAATCATCTTCTCGGCCGCGACCTGACCCTTGGCGAATTCAGTCATCGGGGTGTCAACAAATGCGGGGCAGAGGGCGGTGCTCTTGATCCCTTCGCCGCTCAGCTCCTTGTTCATCGCTTGAGTAAAGCCAACAACGGCATGCTTGGTTGCGGAATAGACGGACAGCCAGGCCTGGCCGGCCTTGCCCGAGATCGAGGACGTGTTGACCACAATCGCATTGTTGTGCTCCGCTGCCGCGGCACGCAGCATCTCAACCGACTCACGGTAGAAAAGAACGATCGCTCGGATGTTTACGTCGAGCTGCATGTCGATCTGTTTCGTCTTGAAGTCACCAACCGGCGAACCGAAGCCCACACCTGCGTTGTTGACCAGAACATCAAGTCGGCCGTACCGCTCACGATGCGTCTCAACTACGCGCTTGATGTCATCCTCGGACTGCATGTCAGCGGCGACGAATTGGAGCTCAATTCCGAGCTCTTCAAGTTCGGCGGCTGCAGCCGAAAGCTTGTCCGGCCGGCGCGCTGTCATCGTGATTGAGTAGCCCTCCTCGCCGAGCATGCGTGCAATTGCAAGTCCAATTCCGCTCGATGCACCGGTGATAATCGCTGCCTTTTCGGCCATTTCAATCCCCTTTGGATGGTCTGAATGAATCGATCCGGTTTGGCCGGACTGCGCGTATCCAATCATTCGCGCGACAATGGCGCTGCCCCGGTAGCTCAGTGGTTAGAGCGACGGACTCATAATCCGGACTGCGCGGGTTCGAATCCCGCCCGGGGCACTCCTACGTCTTGCCAATAAATCGACCGAATTTAGCGCTGGCCGGAAAGAGGATCAGTAGCGGAACGGCAGCCCGTCAGCGACGTCTGCGAGTCGTGGCGCCTGAGCGTCACGCTCCGAAACGAGAACCTCGAGATCGCTCGGCCAATCGATAGCTACATCGGGGTCATCCCAGGCGATACCCGCCTCGGTGGCCGCGTCGTAGTAGTTAGAGCATCGGTATGTGAAATCGGCTTCCTCACTCAGAACGCAGAACCCGTGAGCGAATCCGATTGGAACAAACAGCTGTCGCATGTTTGCGTCGCTCAGTTCGAACCCTTCCCATTCACCAAATGTTGGCGAGCCTGCTCGTAGGTCAACAGCAACGTCAAGTACTGAGCCGCGAGCGCATCGGACAAGTTTGGCCTGTCCAGGAGAGGTCTGAAAGTGCATGCCGCGCAAGGTTCCTCGAACCGAGCGCGAATGGTTGTCCTGCACAAAATCGGCAGTTACACCTGCAGCAGGCCAACTATCTGCTCGCCACGTCTCGGCAAAGAACCCACGTTCGTCTCCATGGACTGTCGGCTCAATCAGTACAAGTCCATCGATTCTTGTAGGAACGGTTTGCATCGTTGGGAGGCTATCTATCGCGGGGTTGGGAAGGAGCCAGCCCGGCGCCGTCGAAACAGGTCGGCCTATGCCAAACTCAAGCAGCACTACCGACCGCGCACCGGGACGCTCACTCTCGGGCTTCATCGCAGATCAGATCGAGCAGCTTTCACGATCGCAACGCGATGTTGCGCAGTACATTGTTGACCACCTCGACGAAGCCGCGTTTTCGACTGCTGAGGAACTTGCCCGCCGGGCAAATACCTCGTCAAGCACTGTCGTTCGTTTCTCGCAGGCGCTTGGTTTCGAGGGGTTCCCTGAACTGCAGGCGGCTGCTCGGGAGGAGTATCGCCGTCGGCCATCAGAGGGCGGGGAGGGTCCGACCGGTCCGCTCTTCGATCTGGACCAGTCCGCAGCCGAGGAGGTGATTACAGCCGATCACGCTGACATCGCTGAAACGGCGTTGAAACTCGATCGCAACCAGTTCCAAGCAGCAGTACAAGCGATCGCAAACGCTGACCGAGTCGTTGTCGTCGGTGTTGATCAGATGGCTTTCTTCGCTTCGTACATGCGGCACCTGTTGCTTCTGCTCGATCTTCGGGCTGAGATCGTTGCCGGTACATCGAAGGAGGCTCTTGGGCGAATTGCTCGAATTGATGGCGACACACTTGTCATCGCTCTGTCGGCAGGTCGCGCTCATCCGTTGGTTACACGCACCTTGAAGCTCTCGCGGCACAGAGGTGCTTCAACAATGGCAATTACAGACGCAACCCTGTCTGACATTGGAAAGTTGGTTGATCACAAGCTTTGGTGGTCGTCTAGCAGCCCAGCCTACGTGCGTTCCCATGTAGGACTGCTTTCGCTGATTCAGTCGCTTGCACACGGCGTCTATTCGAAGGATGCAGCCACCTTCGACGACCGCATTAAGGCCTACCGACTCAAGTAATTGAGTTCGATCGCGTCGGCTGCCAGGTAGTGAACCGGTAGCCGACTGCGATCCGTAGGTAGACTGAAGCCAATGCGTGACGAAAGCACATTCCGAGTAAAGGTCGGCCTCGCTGAGATGCTTGCTGGCGGCGTCATCATGGACGTTGTCAACGCTGAGCAGGCGAAAATCGCTGAGGACGCTGGTGCCTGCGCCGTGATGGCACTTGAGCGTGTCCCGTCTGATATTCGTCGCGACGGTGGCGTTGCGCGGATGAGCGATCCGGCAATGATTCGCGAGATTCAAGAGATCTGCACTGTTCCAGTGATGGCGAAGGCCCGGATCGGTCACTTTGCTGAGGCTCAGGTTCTCGAATCACTTGAGGTCGACTTCATCGATGAGTCCGAGGTCCTAACTCCAGCTGACGAGGCACATCACATTGACAAGTGGGCATTCAAGGCTCCATTCGTTTGCGGCGCCACTAACCTAGGTGAGGCTTTAAGGCGGATTGGTGAGGGTGCAGCAATGATCCGGTCAAAGGGAGAGGCCGGCACTGGCGACATTGTTGAAGCGGTTCGGCACCTACGGACGATTTACGGTGAGATTCGTCGCCTTGGAACGCTTGACGAGATGGAGCTTGCAGTCGCCGCAAAGAACCTCCAAGCACCTGCGGATCTTGTTCGCCAGGTGGCCCGCGACGGTCGCCTTCCAGTGCCACTCTTCTGCGCCGGTGGAATTGCCACGCCTGCTGATGCTTCTCTAGTTATGCAACTCGGAGCAGAGGCTGTCTTTGTTGGATCGGGAATCTTCAAGAGTGAAGATCCGGCGGTTAGAGCAAGAGCGATTGTCGACGCAACAACGAACTTCCGTGACCCAGCTCGAGTCGCAAGCGCATCTGAGGGTCTAGGTAGGGCAATGGATTCATTGGAATCCTCAAAGCTCTCTGACGGTGAACTGCTGTCCCAGCGCGGCTGGTAGCACGCCTTGCCCAGTCGAGCAGGTGTTTTGGCTCTCCAGGGTGACTTCGCCCAGCACATCAGCCTGTTGCACTCCCTTGATGTTGAATGCTTTGAGGTTCGGAGTCGTAACGATCTTGAGGGGATTGACGCGCTTGTAATCCCCGGCGGTGAATCGACGACTATTGCCAAGGCGCTAGTGCGTGAGAAGCTGATCGACCCGATTAGAGAGTTTGCGCAGTCCGGCTTG
>JAPLCG010000086.1 GCA_026392385.1 Solirubrobacterales bacterium | reverse complement strand
TTGGCTCAGCACCGGCCCGCCCTCGGTGGTGAGCAAAGGGATGAGCGCATCAGGTTCTGTACGAATCAGCCGGTCCAAGAGCGGATGCTCACGCAGTGCAATGAGAGCAGAGAGGAATGCCGCCTCGAGTGAATCTCTTGGGTCCTCAAACCCTGAAGCGGCTCGGATGACTTGCTCGATCAGTAGCGAGGTTTCATGAACAATGACTGCCGCGATCAGGTCTTCTTTTGATGTGAAGTGCCGGTACAGGGTTTGTCTCGAAAGTCCTGCTGCCTTTGCAACATCGCCAACCGAAAGCCGACTGATGCCGTGCGTCGTGGCAGTCTCGAGTGCGGCAGCGAGAATCTGTTCTCGGGTGTCTCTTGTGAGTGGCTTATTCGCAGCGGAAGCTACAGGATCCATAAGTTGACAGAGTAACAAACTTTGTCAACTTGTCAACTGTATCGACCTGTCAACCGTCTAGCCCTGTCAACTACTGAATCACCCTGCGTTCCTGAGGGTTGGCTGAAGTCTCAGGGTTGATTGCCCGGCCGATGCTGAACCACGTCCACGGCTTGGGGCCGCGAGCGTAGCGACTGGTGATCGACTCAATCTGAAAGCCCGATGCCTCAACTAGTTCGGACATCTCTCGAGTGAGATGGCACCCACCAGCTAGCTTGCCTTGCAGGGGATCAAGCCTGCGCTGCCATTTTGCAATGGGAGCGTCGGGAGAGAGTCCGTGTTCAAGGAAGTGGAATTGCCCGCCGGGCTTGATGACTCGCCGGAGCTCGTTCAGCGCTGCCGACACATCTGGGATGGTGCACAAGGTGAACGTCGAGAGTGCTCCGTCGCAACTATTGGTTCCTAAGGGAAGTAACTCGCCGGTCAATCCAACCTGCTCGACCATGGGGTAGTGAGCCCCCGCGGCTGACCGGGTAGCGCGTTCAGCGGCAAGTTTCGGCTCTGCTAATCGAAGTGCCTGTTGCGAAGGCTCAACGGCGAAGACGCGTGTGACCTCGGCCGGATATACAGAGGCGTTTGCTCCAGAACCGAAGCCGATCTCAACGATGACTCCAGAAAGGCCATTGACAGTGGTTTGTCGCCACGGGAGCATGTCGGCATTGGCGCACATGGAGTCCACCATTCGAGGTAGGACCCGTTCGTTATACAGAGTGCCAAGGCTGAATTTCATGGCCGGCACCGTTTCATGACTTGAGGTCGATGCTTCTACGGATGCTGGCTGCTTGACTCTCTCGAGCAGCCTTGGCCAGGTTCTCGAGCATGGACCCAAAGACAATATTGTGAAGCGGGCTAATCGACAGCCAGTACAGGCGGCCAGGAAGGCCGCGAGGAATAAAGAGCGCCCGCTGATGCAGCACCGTAATGCTGCTGTTCGTAGAACTGCTGCTAGCGGGACCTTCCTCGGTAGTGATCGAGAATTCAAGCCACGCGTCGCCTGGCAGTTTCATCTCGGCGCGCAGCCGCAAAAGCTCGTATGTGTCGACCTCTTCGACTCGCCAGAAGTCGATTGCATCGCCCACAAGTACATGGTCTGGGTCTCTTCGGCCACGCCGTAGGCCTACTCCGCCCACCAAGCGGTCCATCCAGCCCCGCAGGCTCCAAGCCAGCGGCAGCGAATACCATCCGCGTGCTCCACCGATTCCCTCAACTGCTTGCCACGTGTAGTCAGCGCTCGCTCCGACCACGGTGGATCGCTCATCTCTGTACACGGTTCCGCCGCTCCACTCGGGATCGGTTGGCATCGGATCACTCGGCGCACCAGGCCATTCAGCACCTGACCACCTAGTGATGACCTGCGCAGATCTGATCTTGTCTAGGGCGAGACCTACTGCCTCATCAAAACCAATCAGCGAGCCCGGAAGTAGCGTCTCAATATCACTTTCGCTAGCGACGGCATCATTTCGGAGAGACTCAATGAGTGGCTGCGCAATAGCCTTGGGAACAGGCGTGACTATGTTCACCCAGTGGCTCGACAGCCAAGGGGTCAGGACCGGCACGGGGATGATGATGCGCTTTCGCAGGCCGTCTACCTGAGCGAACCGCTGCATCATCTCTCGGTAGGTCAACACGTCGGGGCCAGCAATATCGAACCGACGGTTAGTTTCGACGGGAAGCTCTAGCGACTGCGTGAGGTAGCGCAGCACATCTCGAACAGCGATTGGCTGAACCTGCGAACTCACCCATTTGGGAGTCACCATGACTGGCAACTGCTCCGTGAGGTAACGAAGCATCTCGAATGAAGCAGACCCGCTTCCTAGTATGACTCCTGCTTGAAGCACCACGGCAGGAACCTTGCCATCCAACATGATTTGTCCGACCTCTGCACGAGAAGCAAGATGCTCCGAGG
>JAPLCG010000171.1 GCA_026392385.1 Solirubrobacterales bacterium | reverse complement strand
TGAGTTGGCTGACGATCCACGGCGCGGGACGGCATTCTCGGCTCGAGTACTTGCCGTTACTTCACTGCTGCCGATCGGTGGCACAGCTACTTATGGCGAAGTCGCTAGGCAGGCTGGTTCACCGCGCGGAGCACGAGCGGCAGGTTCCGCACTAGCTCGTAATCCGCTACCGATAATCATCCCCTGCCACCGCGTGGTGGCAGCGAACGGGAAGCTTGGCGGGTTTTCAGGCGGACTAAGCCGCAAACAGACTCTGCTCGCTATCGAATCCGGCTAACAACCCGTTTCAGGCCGGTGGCGTCGTCCCAGTCGTCTGTTCCGGCGCCCACGAGCAGAGCCTGCCCCGCGCTGGGCAGCCATTACAGAGACCCTCCCACGGCTTCTCCGCTACCGGTACGTCCCCTTCAAGCAGTGGCCTAGCAAGTAGCCCAAGGTCTACCTCGAGCCTCTTGAGGTCAGCACTAGTAAACGAAGCTGCCTGAGGCTCGTCGGGACGCTCCGCATAGAGGTGAACCACCTCAACGCGATCATGAGTGGTCTGACCAAGCGAGCCCGAAAGTGCCGCGAAACCATAGGCATCACGCTGAATCGAGTAGTCGCGTTCAACGCGGCCGACTAGATCATCCTCATCGGCCGCAGAGCTGCTGGTCTTCCAATCAACGACTAACAAGGAGCCATCTCCGTTATCCGCCACAACATCAAATATTCCGTGCAGGGGAATCACCTGCCCTTCAACTGGCAACAGGACGGCGAAGCCTTCCTCCCTTGCCACCCTGCGTCCTTCGGCGTGGTTGCTAACAAGCCGCTGCCAAGTTGGACTGCTCGTAATTGCGGCGACCAGTTCAAGGACTTCGTCAGCGTCCGCAGCGGCCAGTTCGACTCCTTGAGCATCAGCCTCGGCAGTCACATCTGAAATCGTCGGGCAGGATCCATCGAGCGGCGTTCGTTCAAGGATCCCGTGCAAAATTGCGCCTCGCTCAACCGGTTTAAGGCGTTTGGCTGCAGACTCTTCTGCCGCACCATTCACCTCGATGCTGTCGGACAATCCGAGCACATTCTCTGTGTACCAGCGGAATGCGCACCGACCAGCCGTTTGGAGACCGCTGTAGCTAACTGAAGATGGCCTGAAGGCCACTGGAGCTGGGTCGAGTGCCGCTTCGACTCGATGCAGGTTCGGAGGGCCAGCGGCCCCAGTTGGTGGTGGCGCCAAGTCTGCCAGCAGGTCAAGTGCCGAACTGTCACTCACCGTCACCTTGATTGACGAACCGTTTGGCAGCTGCTCAGTCCAGGAGGCTGGAGCGTCTTCGTCAGCGCAGAAGTCGGCTAGACCGCCAAGCAGCTCGGCCTTCAACATCCGGTCAAGATTCGTGTCTCCGCGGCCTGCACCGGTCGGGGGTTTTTTGGGATCCGACGGCCGATTGAATGACCCAGATAGGAGCAATCGCCCCTCGGCACGAGTGAAGCCGACATAGACAATCCGGATCTCCTCGGCAACCGCTGACTCCTTCTCGCGCTCCACGAAGTCATGACTTGCAAATGTTGGGATCCGATTCGCTCCGATTCGTGGACGCCAGCGAAACAGCATCTCGCTTGCATCGGAGTTGACTGACAGCAAGTCCGAGTTCGAGTTGTTACCTCGACCAAGATCAACGAGCACAGTCACCGGGAATTCAAGCCCCTTAGCCTGGTGAATCGTCATCAGCCGCACCGCCCCGTCGGCACCCTCAGTCTGCTCGACGACCGCCTCGCCGTCGCGCCTTCCACCCTCCTCTTCAGCTCGCGAATCGGCTTCGCGCGCAAAGCCGGCTGGGTCGGCCCCATGTTCGGACTCCCACGTTGCCGCCAGTGACTGCATGCGCCGGACGTTCGCCAGCCGCCGATCTCCAGCTGGCAGGCCAAGTAGATACAGGTCATATCCCGTCTCGATCAATGCCGCCTCAATCGCGTCCGCAAGCGAGCGCCGTCCGGCAAGTTCCCGCTGTCGCGCGAACCAAGTAGTGAACCGGTCGCGTAGCTCCTGATCCGGTTGATCAAGTTCAACCGACTCCAAGGCCTCGAGTACAGGAATTTTTCGCGCGCGAGCGTCGGAAGCAATCACGACAAGCGCGTCGAGCGAGAGTCCACAGATTGGCGAATAGAGCAGCTGATAGAGGCGCTCCTCGTCACAGCTGTTGCCTGTCGCTGCAAGCAGGGCGACAAGGTCTGAGACCTCTGGCCGAATCCACAGCCCGCCGGCTCCTTCGATCGTTGCCGCGATCCCAACTGAGCGGAGTGCTTCGGCGAACGGCAGCAGCGAACTGACTGCTCGGCCGAGGATCGTTATCTCAGCCGGTCGATTCTCACCACTGTCAACTAGCTGCTTGATCCGTATTGCTACCGCCGCAGCTTCAGCATCGCGCCAGCCATTGTCAACGAGGCTTTCAAGCCACTTGGGTGGATCATCTGGCAGTTCGAGCCGTTCCTTGACCCTCTGCACGTCAGTCAGCAGAAGCTCAACGAGTTGGTCTGATGAGCGGTTCGCCTCGTCGGCAGTCAGCTCCAGCAAACCGGCTAGCCCTTTGCTTGCAAATACCTGATTGTTGACATCAAGAATTGAAGACTTAGAGCGGAAGTTGGTCGTAAGCTCAAATCGCTTGCTTTCAACACCGAGCTCTGAGGAACGCTGCTCAAAGATTTCAACCTCGGCGTGACGGAATCGGTAGATCGACTGGGCGACATCGCCGACCGAGTAGAACTTGCCCTCGGGAGAAATAAGCTCAATCAACTGGGCCTGAACACGATTGATGTCCTGCGCCTCATCTAGGAAGACTCGGCTGAACTGCGCACCCGAGGGCCGCCAGTCGGCATTGCTATCTGATGCGCCCTTTTCGCGGGCAGAAATCAATAGATCAATTGTCAGCAACGCGAGATCCGAGAAATCGAGCAGTCCGGCCTCAGCCTTGATCCGCGAATAGGAGTCATCCCAGATCTCAAGCAGTGCGGCAAGTAACGCTAGGTCGCCGCGTGCAGCAAGGTTGTCGGCAGCCTCAAATAGTCGCAGGAGCGACTCGTCAAGTTGAGCTCCAAACTCTGACTCCCTCATCACCGTCACGCTGCGATTCGTCACCTTCCGCGGCAGGTCATCAAGTCGTTCGAATGTTGCGTCGGCGACAACACGGGCCTTGTCGAGTGACTCGGCAAGCGTCTGCCCCTTGGACTCCCACGATTCCGACTCACCGAGGAAGGACTCGGCCAGCTTCTTGGTGGTAGCGAGCAGCCCTTCCACCTCAGCGGTCATCTGTTCTTCATTCGGAACCTCAAGCCGTGGGTGTGGGTCTCCACCGGTCCTCAGCCGTGAGTAGACGAGCTGAACCTCGCGCTGCAAGGGTGAACGACTGTTGTCGTCGTACTTGGCCGCAAATGACATCGCATCTGGACCGTGAGCACTGATGAAACGACTAAGCGCATCCGACCAAGCGCGAGCAAGCAACTCGGGGTCTTCGTCGGCAACGATCCCAAAGCGCGGGTCAACGCCAAGCGCGAGCGCATTACGACGCACGATGCCCTGGCAGAAGGAATCGATAGTCGCCACCAGCGGCTCTGAATCGGCTTCGGCAACCTGTAGCCCTAGGTCTAGAACTGGCGCGTGGCCCTCGTCGGGCAGCTCCTTATTCTTTAGCTCACGTGTCCGAGCACGGATTCGGTCGCGCATCTGCGCGGCAGCCTTACGCGTGAAGCTGATCGCCAGAATCGAACTAGCGTCGATTTTGTCCTCAACAATTGACAGCGCTACGCACTCGGCAAGAACCCCAGTCTTACCGCTGCCCGCTCCGGCAACGATTACTGCCTGATCGTGGCGCGCAGCGATCGCTGCGACCTGCTCCTCGGTCCACCTGATCTCTGAAGTGGTCATCGGCGCCCTCCACAGAGCCATGGGTAACGGCATCCGTAGCCGCCACCGCAGTGAGATGGATCAGAGCCAAGCTGCCCCTCCTCGATGTCCTTAACTGCCTGGAGCGCACGCTTGCGGGCGGCCTCAATCAGTTCGATCATCTCGCTACTTGTGACCCCATCCTTCGATTCGCCACTCCGCGCCGGGCTAACTGTTGCTTCGCCCGGAGTTCCTTCGACGATCGCTCCAGTCACCTGCTGCGACTTGATCGATTCGTAGAGCGCGGCAGCGGGCTTGCCGCCAAGGAACTCGATGGCCGCCAGCATGTAGAGGGCTGGCTGCAACTTGCGACTCTCCTCCCACTTGGTGTGCGACCAGACCCCGATACCGCTCTTGTAATCACGGACAAGCAGCAGCCGTTCGTCGCCTTCGCCAATCACATCGACTCGGTCAACCGTGCCCGCAAGCTTGAGTCCACTGCCTAAATCCAACGGGTCGATGCCCTCGCGTCCAAATGTGAACTCAGTCTGAATTGCTCGCGCAGGCCAGTCACGGTCGCGCTCTGCTTCCAGCCAAGTAAGCGAGAGCATCTCTGCACGTTTCAATGCGATTGCAGCAGCAAGTGTCTTGGGACCTTTTTCAGTTGACTCAGCGATCGCGGCTGCGATCGCCTTGCGCGCTGGCTCCATGACTCGATCTTCTATTCGACCATCTCCATGCTCAATCGCCGCTTCGACGGCCTTCTGCAAAGCAAGGTGGACGGCCGTCCCACGGAATGTCGGCTCGCCCTCGGGCTCCATTTCGGCTGGTTTGAGAAGGTTTTGACCAAGCCAGCCAATCGGGCATTCGCAGTAAGCCTCAAGCCGACTTGGCGAGACAACAGCCTCGCGCTGGTCGGCAATGCAGTCTCGAGCCGGCGAGCCGAGTTCGGCTGGCAGCTGCGGATGCCTCGACGCCTGAGCTTTGAGAGCCTCACTTCGCAGTTGTGAGCGGTGGTCGTCGGCGGAAACCGGCGCGACTGCGCCTGCGAGACGAACATCGTCGGGCTCCGAAATCTGCTTGAGATCGCGACCGAGCAGCCGCAAGGTCTCGTCAAGGAAGGGAGACGCCGATACGGCCGCACCAGCATCATCACGGATGCGCCTAACCAGCACGACCCGCTTACGCGCTCTGGCAAGACAGGCAACGAACCTTTCCCGCTCGCCGGCCTGCTGACGGGCTGCCGAACTAAACAGGCGTGGGTCGTCGTCGGCGTTTTGCGGTTCCGCGCTAGCTGCCAGGCGATCGGCTGGGAGATCGCCAAGGAACGGGTCACCGGCTGGCGAAGCGGGAAACAGGCCGTGCTCTAAGCCGAGTACGACGATCGCGTCGGCACTGCGTGCCCGGATTGACGAAGGGTCGGAAATCTGCACGGCACCGGGCCGAGAGGCTCCGACACTTACATCGATCTCGAGCGCCGCCAACTCTTCGATCATTGGCTTTGGATCGCTGCGCTCAAAGATCTCCGCAAGATCCACGGCTGCTTTCGAAACCGAGGAAACGACGCTCGCATCAAAGAGAACATCACGGCCGACCTGCTGGCCGTTGGGAACAAGACGAGCATTCATCAATGCAGTTGCCGCTGCGGCCAGCGATTCCGCCAACTCCTTCTTACTTTGGTGCTTGCGCAGCTGGTCGAGCGCTGTTAGTTGTTGGCCCGATTGCCTTGCCCAGATGCTGAGCGCATCCTTTGCGCGAGTTGCGCCGGCTCTGCGCAGTTCAGCCTCGATCCGGTCAACCGCCAAGGCGCCATCAAGGCCGGCCGTAGCGCGAATCCAGACAATCGCATCGTCGGCTGTTGCGGACTCGGGATCGAATGCTGCTCGACAGAGGCCGAGTAGGGCACGGCCAAGTGTCGAAGCGCCAAGCTCTGCAGACTCAGGACGCGACACCTCGATCCCCGACAGTTCAAGAATTGAGGCAAGCAGGGCATCTTCCTCCGATCGAGGCCTGACAACCGCAATCTGCTCTGGCGCGATTCCAGACTCCAACAGGTCAAGGACCGCTCCGGCAGCGAGCTCTGCTGTTGCGCGCGAGCCCGAACCGGTCAAGATCTGAAGGCTTACTCCGTCATCGATTACTGAGCCGTCGTCTGAATCCGTAAACAGGCGATTCGCGAGGCCGGGAAGCGTGGATGAATCTCCTTCAGCTAACGCCATAAAGACTTCGTTCACCTGACCGTCAAGCTCAGCTCTTGCCCGCAGGCGCGCTGCGACCAGGTTGCCGACACCAACCGGCCGCGTCATTTCCGTTGGAAGCGAAACCGCCACTTCGACCTGACTTGCCAGAAGTCGAATGACCTCGATCTGCACGGCCGTCAGATCGGAAAATCCATAGATAAAGACTGGCTCGCCGCTCCAAAGACCGGTGTTCTTGGCAAGCTCTTCTGAAGCGCTTCGCGCCTGCAGGTCACGATCCAGCAGTCCCGCCGTGTCGAGCCGAGCGAAATAGGAATCAAGCAGTTGTGTTAGCTCTGCTGCCAGCCGCTGATTCGACGCGGCAATCTGCTGCTCGAGGCGACTTGGATCAATTAGCGCCCGCGAATGCTCAAGTATCAGCCGTTCCAAGGCCTGGGGGAAGCCGGGCGCAGCAGCCGATGCGGCAAGAGCACTTAGCTGCCCATCACTTAGCGCCGTAGTCACGATCTCTCGAGCAATCAGCCTGCGTCGAATTGGTCCGATTACGCGGCCATGCACGCCAACCCTTCTCGATAGATCAGTTACGAAGCGCTCCCAAGTAACTACCCGTCCACCGATCAGTGCGCCCGACTCCAAAAGCTCGAGCTCATAGACATCCCGGTCGGCGGCAGTTGGGACGACGAGAATCGGCGAGTTGCCAGCCTTCGTTTGATCCCTAAACCCGGACAGCAGCTCACCAGCCTTGGCGGCTTTAGCTGGTCCGGTTACAAGTGTTAGTGCCACAAGAGATCAGGTCGCAACTGGCGGCACATTCCTGACAACCAGTCTCAGAATCTCAGTCTGAATCGACGGGATCAGCGGCAGCGGCCGGCTTCTTCTTCGCGGCAGGCTTCCTCTTGGTAGCAGGCTTCTTCTTTGCAGCTGGCTTTTTCTTTGCTGCAGGCTTTTTCTTGGCAGCCGGCTTCTTTGCCTCGCCCTCGCCGCCTTCCTCTTCGGGATCCGGCGGCTTGTAGCCCTCCTTCGCCCATGCTTCATCGAACTCAACCCGCCACTTGCCCTCTTCATTCTGGAAGAGACCCAGCTTCGCGCGGAAGTTGCGACCTGCGCGACTCTTGAAGCCAGTTACCTGCTTGGCCGTGTGGCCGGTGCGAATCAATTCCTTAACGATCTGGGCGTTGAGGGTCTTCCCAGCCTTTGCCTTCCAGATCACGAAGCCGCAGCCTGGATCATCCTTTGCCCAGCATGAGTACCCCTTGCGATTCTCCATCAGGTCGTTGCCGCAGATTGGGCAGGGACCAAGGTTCGCGCGGGGAATCCGAACGTCCTTCAGTACCTCGTCGAGCATGCCGACGGTCTCCTTGGCGAACAATGCGATGTCACCGATGAACGCATCGCGCTGCTCTTCGCCCTTCGCGATCTTCTCTAGGCGCGCCTCCCAGCTCCCGGTCAGGGCCGGAGATGTAAGCGGTGATTCACCGAGCAGTCGGATTACATTCGTTCCCTTCTCCGTGCAGACGAGTGCACGTCCGTCACGCTCGAGGTAGCCGCGGGAGATCAGGGTCTCGATGATTCCAGCGCGTGTCGCTGGCGTTCCGATTCCCGATTCCTTCATCGCCTCGCGCGCCTCTTCATCGTCGACGTCCTTGCCGGCGGTCTCCATCGCCTCAAGCAACTTGCCGTCTGAGTAGCGCTGCGGCGGCTTTGTTTCCTTGCGCTCACTCTCGACATCAACGACGCCGACCACATCGCCCTCAGAGAGCTTCGGCAGCAGTTCGTCGGACTTGCTCTCACCATCAATTCCACGCCAACCTGGCACTACGAGTACCCGGCCGCGGGTACGGAAACGATGGCCGGCGACACCTGTCTCCAAGGTTGTGTTCTCGGCAACAGACTCGGGATGGAAGACGGCAAGGAAGCGCCTTGCTACTAGGTCGTAGATCTTGCGCTCGTCCTCAGTGAACCTTGCGATCGGATGGATCTCAGCATTGGTCGGAATGATTGCGTGGTGGTCACCGACCTTCGCATCGTTGACGACGCGACCCAGAGGCAGCTCACTAAGTCCGTCAACGAACTTGGCAGCGGCGCTGTATTCAGGTGATGTTCGACCGACCAGTTCGGCGATAGGACGAATCTCCGGCACCATGTCACCGGTCAGGTAACGCGAGTTGGTCCGTGGATAGGAAAGCGACTTGTGCTGCTCGTAGAGCTTCTGTGCGGCCGAAAGCGTCCGCCGGGCTGTAAACCCATAACGGCTGCTCGCCTCGCGCTGCAACGAAGTCAGGTCGAAGAGCAGCGGCGCCTTGTCGCGACGCTCACGGGTCTCAAGGCGAACGATCGTTCCCTCGCCCGTCTTGCAGTCGGCCACAACCGCAAGTGCTGGTTCCTCGGCGGGAAGGCGGTCTCCGTCCGGCGCAATCAACAGGCCTGAGTACTCAACGCCTGCCTCAGTGGAGAACCGTGCGTTCACCTGCCAGTAGGGAACGGGGATGTGGGCTTTGATCTCCTCTTCACGGCGGGCAAGAATTGCCAGCGTTGGCGTCTGCACGCGGCCAAGCGAGACCGCGCCATCAAAGGAGCTTCGAAGCCGGATCGTTGCTGCGCGGGTCGCGTTCATGCCAACGATCCAGTCAGCCTCCTGCCTTGCGCGTGCCGCCGACTCAAGTGGCTCAAGTTCAGAGCTTGGTCGCAGGTGCTCAAAGGCATCGGCGATCGCCTTCTGAGTCATTGAGGCAAGCCAAAGCCGCTCGACCGGCTTGCTGCATTTGGCCTGTTCGTAACAGAGCGCGAAGATCAGCTCGCCCTCGCGGCCCGCATCGCAGGCATTGATGACGGCATCAACATCTTCGCGGCCAAGTTGCTTCTTGACGATCGTGAACTGCTTCTTTGAGCGATCATCGACAAAGTGCTTGAACTTGTCGGGAACGATCGGCAGATCCTCCATCTTCCAACTCTTGAACTTCTTGTCATAGGCATCCGGTTCGGCGAGCTGCACGAGGTGCCCAACCGCCCAGGTGATTACATGATCGGGTCCTTCGAGGTAGCCGGGACTCTTCTTGAACGGTCCGGGCAATACCCGAGCTAGGTCGGTGCCCACGGAAGGTTTCTCTGCCAGTACGAGTGTCTTTGCCATCGGCGCGGCAGAGTAGCGCCCTCAGCGCTCGAACCCGGATTGGAATGTTTTAGCGTTGGCAGGGGCCAGCGGCTTGGGCGGCACCGGATTCCGCTCTGAGCAGGGCTTTTCTGATCTCAGAGGGTGGAATTCCGTAGCCGCCAGCCGGACCGTTTCCGCTTGTCCTTGCGTAGACCATTGCGATCACAGTTCCATTTGCGCCAACCACCGGCCCACCGGAGTTACCGGGCCTAATTTTGCCTCGAATTACAACAATCAAACGCCTTACCGGACCGTTTCCGTAAGCGTCGTCAGTAATCGATTCAACGGTTGCGCCAAGCCTCGCTGGGGCAGCGTTGAATGGGCCATCAAGTGGGTAACCAAGGATTGCGGCGGGACTGCCATTACTTGAATCCGTGCCGAGGCTTAGACCGGATTCTCCGCCCTGCCCCAGACTCACCACCGCGATGTCGTTGTGGGAATCAAAAACAACCACATGACCGCGAATCGCTCGCGCGCGACCGCTCAACTCAACGGTTGGTGATGAATCGCCGGCAACGACATGCGCGTTAGTTACGACGAATCCTGAACTCGAAATCCACCCGGAACCTTCGACTGAGAACCCGCACGCAGATGCCCGGATCCGCACGACCTTTGACCGTGCCTGAGCGACACCGGGGTCTGCTGCTAGCGAAGCTGGTGGTGCAGCTACACCATCAGTGGCCGGTCCCCCGATCAGCGGCAGTGGGTCAAAGGCGGCGATTGCGCCAAGGACCTGATCGCCTGGCGGGAGAACCTGATTCATCGCCGCCAGCAGCTTTGAGCTACGAACCTCGCCACGCAGACCCGACGCTGCTGGAACCTTGATCAACACAACGCCAAGCAGCCAAACCCCACCGAGCGCTAGCACCGCCCCAAGAACTAGACCAAGCGCTCCATCGAGCTTGCCAATGAACGGAAGTGGAATCAACCGCCGCAACCTGCCACCAACAGCCTCAAATATTGAGGCGAGGACCGCTCCGCCGCAGGCCGCGCCTGCCAGCGCCGCGAGCGGCGCATATGGCGAAGCCTTTCCGTCAGGGAGCAGACTCGGAATAAACTTGGCGGCAAGTAGCGCTCCGGCGACAAAACCAACGAGCGAGAAGACCCCGCCGATGAAGCCTGCTCGCCATCCCTGCAAGGCCATCAGCGCAACGAGCCCAAGCAGAATCCAGTCGAGTCCGTTCACTACATGAGCCTACCTTCCAGCATTATCGGCGTGGTCCGTCGAGGTACTCATTACGCTCCACATCTGTGACATCAAGCAGACCTGAACTCGGTGGTAATAAGACACGGCGTCAAATCACTCTTGTTGTCGTCGGTTTGGCACTGCTTGCTGTGATTCTGCTGCTCGTATTTGCCTGTGGCGACGACCGCAGCAAGGCCGCAGCAACTCAGTACTCAAAGGACTGGGCTCGCCAGGACTTTGCGGCGATGTACAAGCAACTCAGCCCGCAAGCTAAAAGCGCAATTAGCCTTGACCAGTTTGTAGAGGCCCAGAGAAACGGTCTCGCTACTGCAACAGTCAGGCAGTTGAAGGCTGGCAAAGCAAGCGAAGCCGACAACGGCATCGTCACGGTTCCATTCACAGTCGAAACGCGCGCATTCGGGACGCTTCGCCTCAACGCTCGCATTCCAGTGCAAGAGAATGGCGACAATATGCAGATCGGTTGGGACCGCTCAATGGTGCTGCCCGGCCTAGCGCCCGGTGAGAGCCTTACGAGCCAGACGACGATGCCTCCTCGAGCTTCGATTCTCGC
>JAPLCG010000070.1 GCA_026392385.1 Solirubrobacterales bacterium | reverse complement strand
TTCGTGATCGAGTTCCCGAGCTTCGCGGCTGCAAAGGAATGCTTTGATTCCGCCGACTACCAGTCAGCTATTGCCCTGCGGGAGGGCAATGCCACGTTCGACATCGTCATCGCCCAAGGGTTCACGCCGCCTGGCGTGGCGAGCAACGACTAACGCTTTCAGCGGTTACTGCTCTCCGGGCACTAGCATCACGAATCAGCGGCAGCTTGGCTCAGATCAACAGGCGGATCAGATCTCAACACTGCCGTCCCTCGGCCAACAAACCAGATCAGCAGCGGCAGCATTGGAATCACGTATCGGGGATACGCGGACGTAACTAAGTGCAGGGCGATAAACGCTAAAAGACCAAAGACTGGCGCGAAGGCAACCTCCCGCCAGCGTCGGCGCAGACTCAGCATCACGGCGGTCAAGAGTGCCGCCACAAACAGCAAGCTGACTGGGATAGCGCGCCTATATGCGGCGGCTGGAGTTGTCTCAAAGCTAAGTGGAAAACGACTAACAAGCCGCTCAAAGTTCTTAGACGCGTTGATGGCGAACTGACCAGGGTCATTGGCAATGTGCTTGATGCCCTCCGACTTGAGGTAGGCATCCCAGAGATATGGGCCGCCCTTCGTAAACCTTTGACGAATCTCCGAGCGAAACTGCCTGAGTCTCGGGTCAGAGGCAACCTGGCCTGGACTTATCCAATCGCCCTGAAGCGGCGGTTTGGCGCTCGCCGTCCAATAGAAGCTAAGCCCTCCACTGGTTCCCCAGACAAAGTTCCTTCCCGACTCGCTTCGCGTATAAGCGAGCCAAGGCAAACAGCCAGCCATCGCCACGAGCATCGCGACTAGGCCCAAGCGGGATAGGACGGTGCGGCGAATCAGCCACACCAAAACAGCGAGTACAAGGCCAGCAGAGATAATCAACCCCCACTCAACCCGGATCATCGCAGCAGCAGACAGGGCGATCCCAGCTCCGACCGCGAACCGCCAATCACGGTTTGCTCGGCACTTAACCCAGAGGAGCAGCGCGACCGCGATAGCGAGGCCATTCGCAGGTTCGCTATAGATCGCGCCGAGATGAACAAGAGTCACCCCAAGAAAGGCGACCAGCAGCCCAAGTGCAGCGGATCCAAGTGCGGCGATCCGCGGACCGGTCTCAATCATGAGTACTCGCCAGATCACGCAGACAGTCGCAACCAACATGACCGGACCAAAGACCAGCCGAGTTAGGAGTAGTGGTGAATGGGTAACCACGAACGGCGCGAGTAACAGAGGCATTCCCGGTCCCCACCAAAGAAACTGGCCGCCATATTCGGTGGTCCAATAGCGACCGTTGACAAGTGCGTGGCTATACGCGAGGTAGCCATCTTCATCCGCTACTCCGGCAGGTAGGTAGTTGGTCAGCATCACCGCGGTGATCAGCGCAAACAGGACCAAGACCATCAATCGGCGATGCCGGTCAATCCAATCGGCGACTCGTATTGCGCTCGAAGTTAACCTATCCAGCCTGCGAATCCTGCTTGGCTAGCCAAACTAAGCGAGCTCCAATGTCGTCAGCCGGCGCGGTCTGGCTCGATGCCAGGGACAGGTCAGGTGAAGTAAGGCGGTCCAGCAAGGCACAGCCACAGTGGATCCGAGTTGAATACAGGGCTGGCAAGTGGAGCCCTTGGATGCGACTTCGCGGCTAGACCTAGCTCCCAGTCAACGTTTGTGGAGCAGCAGTCAGTGGTCGTGCTGAAGGTGCCTTAGCTGGCGGTACTCGTCAACTGTCAGCGGCCTGCCGCCAACAGTTGAAAGCGCCGGGTCTTGCTCCAAATACTGGTCCTCTGAACGACGCCAAACTCGGATGTACCTGTAGAACGGAACGACTGGGTGAAGATGGTGAACTAGGTGGTAGTTCTGGTAGAGCAGCATCCACTTGACGACTCGCTCTGCCCCCACCCTGTTGCGTGTCGCCTGAAAACGGTTCTCACGGCCGGTGGAGACCAGACCATGGTGCGGCAGGTAGTCAAACGCGAAGCCAAGGAAGGTCACCGCAAGCCGCATCGGCAGTAGGTAGAGAACCAACCAATCGAACAAGTGCCCAGTAGCTACAGCGAGGGCGAGCACCGCGAAGAAGGCTATGACCGCGATAAGTGTTTGCCGCTTCTCGCGGGCGGGTCGAGATCCGGCTTTCGGCTGGTAGAAGCGGAAATAATGAAGGTCGAGCGTCGCCCAATGCCCGAACTTGGAAAGAAGCGAGCCGCCAGCCATTGAGTAGGCATCAGGATCGCTGCCGTCCGTTTCATTGGTGTGTTGATGGTGCTGCATATGGATGTAACGAAAGGCGCTGTGACCGATTGGCAGCGCAAAGAACGGCATTGAGAGGTGCCCGAGCAGGTTGTTTAGGCGCCTGTTTGACGAGGCCGCATGATGGCTTGCCTCATGGCTAACGGTGAACATCATGTAGCCAGCGACCGCATTAATCAGCGTCCCAAATGGCCAAGCCATAGCTCCCGAAACAACCAACCAGCAGGACGCAACGAACATCGCCAGCGCGACCACAAACAGAGAGATTGTCGGCCACGTGAACAGCGGAACTGGCTCGCGCGGATCAGGGATCGTCCGAATGCTGTCGGTAGCCGAACTCATCAGCAGCGGAGTTTAGAAGAGTCAACCTCAGCAGTAAAGCGGTGCGGCCAGCGTGTAGCCTGCCCCGATCACGGCAATTCTTTACAGCCTCGGTCGCTTCTGTACCCGCCACCGCATCGCCGTGCTCGTTGCTTGGGTGGCAATTGCTGGCGGCCTTTACGCAGTTTCGACCTCCGCAGGATGGGACACCTCCAACAACCTGACCCTTACCGGTACCGGTAGCCAGCAGGCAACCGATCTACTAAATGATCGCTGGCCAGAGGCCGCAAATGGATCAAACCCGGTTGTGCTGGGTGCACCGGCAGGCAAGAAGGTCACCGATCCGCAATACACCAGCGCAATCCAGTCAACGCTCTCCAAGTACCAGAACGATCCGGGCGTACTTTCAGTCGTAAGTCCGCTTGGAGCAACACCCCAATCAGCACAGTTGATCAGCAAAGATCAATCCGTTGCGGTGATCAGCGTGACGACGAAGGACTCGCCCTCTGACCTGACGGTTGATGAAGGAAACCACCTTGTTGACCTCTCGGCACCAGCCAGCGACGCCGGCCTGACGGTCGGAGTCGGCGGATACGTCGGTAACGCGGTCTCGTCACCAAGCGTTGACCTAAGCGTCGCAATCGGAATCGTCGCATCGATCCTGATTTTGCTGTTCACCTTTGGCACGCTGATCGCGATGGGCATGCCGATGATCACCGCACTCGTTGGGCTAATCAGCGGTATCTCAGCCGTCTACTTACTCGGCCATCTTGTTGATGTCCCGACGATCGGGCCAACTCTCGCAACAATGATCTCGCTTGGAGTAGGCATTGATTACGCCCTGTTCCTCGTCAGCCGCCACCGCCAACACATGGGCCTTGGCATGGAACCGGAAGAAGCTGCAGCGAGGTCCACAGCTACCGCAGGCGGCGCCGTGGTTTTTGCCGGGTCGACGGTCATTATCGCGCTGCTCTGTCTTGCGGTAGTGAAGGTTCCGATCCTCTCAGCGATGGGCTACTCGGCTGCATTGGCGGTCTTTGTGGCGATGCTCGCATCGTTGACCCTGATGCCCGCATTGCTCGCAATGGCTGGCAAGTCACTCAACCGATTTTCGATTCCATTCCTGTCAATCGACAAGCGGGAGCAACCAAAGCCGGATGGAGGTTGGGCGCGCTGGACACGCATGATCGTCCGCCATCGCATTCCCGCAGTGGTTATCTCGATCCTGATCCTCGGCGCGCTTGCCTACCCGGTAAACCATCTCTACCTCGGACAGCAGGACAACGGCTCCTTCCCGACCGACACGCAAGCGCGGATTGCATATGACCTGCTTGACAGTGGCTTTGGTCCAGGGGCGAACGCCGGCTTCCTGATCGCGATCGGTATTGATTCGACTGACCAGGCTGCAGTTCAATCTCAACTCCAGAACCTGACAGCGAAGTTGGCGGCCGCCTCGGGCGTTGCCTCGGCGTCACCGGCATCGGTCAATTCTGCAGGAGATGCGGCAACGATCACCCTGACACCAACGACCGGCCCGTCCTCGCAGGACACTTCAACGCTAGTTGGCGACCTTCGGGATACAACCATTCCCGACGCAACCAAGGGCACCGCCCTGACTGCTTACGTCGGCGGCACAACCGCCAGTTATGTCGACCTTGCAACGCTGATCGGTGAGCGACTTCTACTGACAATTGGCGTCGTCGTGCTACTTGGCTTCATCCTGATGACGATGGCATTCCGTGCGCCGGGGATCGCGCTGATCTCCTCGGTAATGAATCTGGTCACGGTAGCCGCAGCCTTCGGAGTGACGACAGCAGTATTTGAGGTCGGTCGCGGCATGTCGCTAATTGGCCTTGAAGGGACGATTCCAGTCGTCAGCTACGTACCGCTGATGATGTTTGCCGTCCTGTTTGGTCTTTCGATGGATTACAACGTTTTCCTGATGAGCGTTGTTCGCGAGAAGTGGCTGGCCGACAAGGATCCACAGCAGGCGATCGTTGATGGGCTCGCATCGACTGGACGAATTGTCAGCGCTGCGGCGATCATCATGACCGCCGTATTCCTGGCCTTCGTGCTGAATGGCAACCCGATCGTCAAGCAGTTTGGTGTTGGCACGGCGGTCGCGATCATCATCTACGCGACGCTCGTTCGCTGCGTATTGCTACCCGCAACATTGAGCCTGTTTGGAAAGGCCAGCTGGTACATGCCGCGCTGGCTCGACAGGATCATGCCGAAGATTTCAATCGAGGGTGACCGCTACTTCGAGGAGCTTGAGGCCTCCAAGTAGGCGCATGAGTGCTTAGGACGGGCAGTTACTTGGCGGCGCTTGGCGATCAAACAACCCTTTTGCCCAACTGAATACCCTCGGCGCAGCTGACTCGCCGGCATCTGCATGATCGACCCCGTTCATGACTACTGACTCGACCCGCCGACCGTGCTTGCAGAGCGATGCGACTACTTCAGCTGTTGATTGCGGGGCAACGACCCGGTCTTCCGTTCCTTGAGCAATCAGCATCGGTGGACCAACCCCCGGCAAAGACGGGG
>JAPLCG010000072.1 GCA_026392385.1 Solirubrobacterales bacterium | reverse complement strand
GAGCTGGCCCAGATCCTTGATCGTGACGCGATCATCGTTGTTGATGCCGGCGACTTTGGATCCTATGCGGGCCGTGTGATTGATTCCCATGTACCTGGCTCGTGGCTTGACCCAGGACCGTTTGGTTGTCTTGGCGCTGGGCCTGGACAGGCGCTTGCGGCCAAGATTGCCAACCCTGATCGTCAGGTCGTACTGATCCTCGGCGATGGAGCCTTTGGTTTTGCTGGCATGGAATACGACACTCTCGTTCGCCATGGTGTTCAGGTGGTTGGTGTGATGGGCAACAACGGAATCTGGGCGCTTGAAAAGCATCCAATGGAATTCCTCTACGGGTACTCAGTCGCGGCAGATCTCCAGCCAGAGCTTCCCTACGAGAAGGTCGTTGAGGCGCTCGGCGGTTACGGCGAACTTGTGTCGAAACCGGATGATCTGCGCCCGGCGCTGGAGCGAGCCTTCTCATGCGGCAAACCGGCACTGGTCAATGTGCTGACAGATCCAACAGTTGTATATCCGCGCCGCAGCAACCTCGCCTGATTTAACTCAGGGGGATTTCTAGCTTCGGTCTGCAGCTACTTCGGCAGGCGATTGCCTTCGAAGCTAGCCCTAAAACCTCAGCCGGTGAACTTTGGGACCGCGCACTTTCTGACGGTTAAAGCTGTGTATGCGGCGCCCGCTTCGATTGCGGTTGGACCGCCGAAGTCGGTGGCGATGTAAATCCTCTGGCCTACATTGACCAACACACTGATGCTTCTCGAAACGCCAAGCGGAAGCGCTGGCGATGCCTGATCAGCTCGTCGCTTGAGATGCACATAGGTTTGGAGAGCAAGCGCCTTATTGCCGGGCTTACCGGGGCGCGCTCCCATGTAAGCGCCGATCGCAACCACGAAGCGATCCTTCGCAGGCTTCGAGGTGATTGTGATCATCGCAGTTGACCCCTTTTGGCAGCGTGGGGACTTGACCGTAACGCTGCCAGACTTTGACAAGGCGCGAGCGCTGGCTGGTCCGAAGGCCAGGCAGGCAAGAAGTGCTGATGTGAGGAGCATCGAAAGTGAGTTGCGGCGGCTGAGGATTGTCATTTCCGCGATGTTAGTGGAGGTGATGGCGGTGAACGAGGAGGCTCAGCTCTTGAGCAGTCGCAACGCTTCGCCACGGAGAATGTCGTGCTCGGAAGCTGTGAAGCGATCGAGGGCAAAGCAGTCGAGCACGGTGCAGAGAATCTCTGCACCAGCAACTGCGGTCGGCGCGCGGTCCGGGTGCAGGCCCGCGACGTCGCGGCGTTCGGCAAGTGGAAGCGCGGCGATCCGCTTGAGGATCTCCCGCGATCGTCCGAGCGAGACAGTCGCACCATGCACTCGCTCAGGGTCGTAAGGCTCTAACGATTGGTCAATCGCTGCGAGGGTCGTTGCCGTTCCAGCTACAGCTATGCACGCTGTTGTTGCGGTGCGGAACTGGTCCGGAACCTCCCTGTCAATCAGGCCGCGGACCTCTTCGGCGATCAGCTCTAGCTGTTGCGAGGATGGCGGATCGCTTAAGCCAATATGCCGTTCAGTCTGACGAACGACTCCTGCCGCAAGTGAGGTGTGGAAGAGAATTTCGCTATCGCGCCCGACGATCAGCTCTGTGGAACCACCACCGACATCGCAGACGAGGATTGTCTGGCCGTCAGGCTTGCGCTCAGATGTCGCTCCTGCGAACGACAGCCGCGCCTCCTGATCTCCGCTGATTAGCCTTACGGCGATGCCAGTTCGAGCAAGTATTTCCTCAGTGAATTCTCTACCGTCCGCCGCATCTCGACCGGCACTTGTCAGCACGCCGCTGATCGCATCGACAGGGTAGAGATCAACGATCTCCTTGTAGCCGGTAAGGGCGATAAGTACACGCTCGCGTGCGGCTGGGTCGAGATGGCCATTGGCGTCAACTCCGTCTCCGAGCCGTGTCACATTCGAGTGGCGTTCGAGGTCGCTAATTGCCAGATCTCCACTTGGTGAAGTCGAAATTGAGCAGATCAGCAGGCGCGTCGAATTGGTGCCGATGTCGACAGTTGCGATCACCTTTGGTAGCTCGCTCATGTGACGCAGTCGGGTAGCGGTTCGCCGGCAAGTCCAGCGAGCAGGTTGTCTACAGCCTTTGTTGCCATTGCCTCACGGGTTCGAGTTGTCGCTGAGCCGAGGTGAGGTGTGACAATCAGGTTCGGAGAGTTCAGTAGTGGATCGCTGGGCGGGAGTGGCTCGGGCATGGTCACATCAAGTCCTGCACCAGCAATCGTCCGGTTATGGAGAGCTTTAGCGAGAGCAATTTGGTCAACAATTCCGCCTCGCGAAGTGTTCACAAGCAGTGCGGTTGGCTTCATCGCGGCTAGGAACTCAGAACTCACAAGTGCTTCCGTGCTGTCATTCAATGGGCAGTGAATCGAGACAACGTCGGCGAGGGCGAGCATCTCATTTAGCGGCATGCCGGGTCGGCCCCCACCAGGGCGACCGCTCTCAAGCACCTTCATGCCAAAAGCTTCGCAGCGTCGGGATACGGCACGGCCGATGCGGCCGGGTCCGACGATCCCAACCGTTAGATCGCGAAGTTCAACCCCGAGCAGCCAGTTTGGCGACCAGGTGCTCCAACTACCATCGTTGACTGCGGCAATTCCTTCAGGAAGGCGTCGAGCGAGGGCCAGCAGTAGGGCTACCGTCATGTCTGCAGTTGCCTCTGTCAGAACATCCGGGGTGTGGCCGATTAACACTCCCCGCTGGTGGCAGGCGTTGACATCAATATTGTCGTAGCCGACCGCCATCGTTGAAACGACACGCAGTTTGGGGGCTGCATCGAGTAGCTCCGCATCGATCCGATCGGTCAACATGCAGAGCAGAGCGTCGGCTTGGGCGGCGTGGGCAATTAGCTTGTCCTGTGGTGGCGGAGATTCCTTCGGCCAAAGGTCAAGATCGTGGCCGGCAGCAACGATTCGATCGGATTGGTTGCCAGGCAGCTGGCGGGTTACAAAGCAGCGGGCCATCGCAATAAGTGTCGCTGAATTGGGGGCGACACGCTATCTCCGGGTTTCCTGCATAAGTTCAGCGGCAAGAAAAGCGTTCTATACTGACTACTTAGCGTCGCGGGGTGGAGCAGTCAGGTAGCTCGTCGGGCTCATAACCCGAAGGTCGCAGGTTCGAATCCTGCCCCCGCTATTTGAAGGCCCGGGAGACCGGGCCTTCTTTTGTTTTCGCTCCGATCACCCGCACTGCGCGCTAGCTTGCCTCTGCCGATGACAGCGGGTTCAAGCAAAAGCAGCCAGCCTCAACGGGCGCGTCGCTCAACTGGTCTTGATGGTTTGCGCGGGCTAGCCGCACTGTCAGTGCTGGTGTTCCACGTCTGGCTCTATCGCGACAACCGGCCGAAGGGTGGTCACAGAACGGCTCTATTTGACCAGGTCATGTTCGCGCTCCACCTTGGATTGATCTGCTTCTTTGTGCTGTCCGGGTACTTGCTATATCGGGCGTTTTCTCGTGCTGCTCTTCAACCAAGCGGCAGAGTCGGGACCCGCGACTATGCGCGGCGTCGGCTCGCGAGAATCGTCCCCGCCTACTACGTGAGCATCGTCGGCTGTATCGCGATGTACGCGATTGTTGGCTACAACAAGGGGATTCCATCGCTCAATGAGCTGCCGCTGTTCTTCCTGTTTGCGCAGACCTACTCAAAGAGCACCCAGTGGGTTCTAAACCCAGTTACCTGGACACTATGCGTGGAGCTGGCCTTCTACATTCTGCTGCCGTTGCTCGGCTGGTTGGCGATCCGCTTTGGTCGTGCCCATGCCGGACGCCAGGTGCTGATGCTCGTCAGCCTGATCGCGATCACGATTACGTGGAATGGCATGGTCCACTGGGAGACTTGGGGACTGTCTGCGCCTCGAAGGTGGCTGCCGTCATTCCTTGGGCACTTTGCACTCGGAATGCTCGCTGCCCTCTGGGTAACTCTCCGTCGTGAGCGCAAGGCGCCACCGCTGGGGTCAGTTGTGTCGGTACTTCTCCTGCTGGTTGGTGCGGCACTGGTTGTGATCAATGCTGCCTGGCAGGAGGACCCAACCACCCTTCCCGATCTGCGCATGCTGCTCACAGACCTACCAGCCGCGGCGGGCTTTGCGTTGATCATTGCCGCAGTGGTTTGTGGCTCAGGACGGGCGACGCGCGCTGTCGGAGTAAAGCCTCTCGCAGAGCTTGGGGTTATCTCCTACGGCGTCTATCTCTGGCACCTACCGCTGATTCTCGCGCTCCGGCAACTTGGCCTTCTGCCTGAATACTTCCCGCCAAGGCTGCTGATTGTTCTCGGCGTATCGATCATCGCCGGCCTAATCTCGTGGAGAGTGTTTGAACGTCCGGTGATCAACTGGGAGGCTCGCCGAGAGTCCTTCACGCCGGACAGGCCGCTCAAACGAACGCTCTGAGTCAGCCTCATAGCCGATGGTCAGCGGTGGTCAGCGAACCATTATCTGGCGGATCGCACTTCCATCAGCAAGACGGTCGAATCCCTCGTTGAGTGAGTCGAGGTCGATCCGATCACTGATAAGTCGCTCAAGGGGCAGCCGGCCCTCCTGCCACCACGCAAAGAGCTTGGGCAGCTGCTCTCTCGGGTTAGCTGATCCAAGGTATGAGCCACGCAGCGTTCGTTCCTCGGCTGTAAGAGAGACAGCGGGGATTGTCAGCATCTGCGATGGGTCCGGTAGTCCAACGGTGACAGTCGTGCCGCCGCGAGCAGTCGCCGCATAGGCTGCTTCGAGCACCTTGGCATTACCAGCGGTTTCAATCGCCTTGTTTGTCCCACCGCTGGTGAGCTTCCTAATCTGTTCGGCGCAACTTGGACCACCGTCAAGGACTTCGCTAGCGCCAAGTTCGAGGGCGAGATTCCGCTTTGACTCGACGGGGTCAATAGCAATGATTCGGCTGGCGCCAGCCAGCTTTGAACCAAGTAGTGCAGACATGCCAACGCCGCCAAGCCCGAATATTGCGACCGACTCACCGGGCTGGATTTTGGCGGCATTGATTGCTGCACCGACACCTGTCAGTGCAGCGCAGCCGAACACGGCAGCGGTAGCGAACTCGAGCTGATCAGGGATCTTGATTGCCGACCTTGCTGAGACAACGGTCCGCTCTGCGAAAGCACTCACGCCAAGATGGTGTTCGTGCTGTTCGCCGCTATCGGCAATCCAACGGCGTTCGCCGCCGAGCAATGTTCCAGCAGTGTTGGCTGCTGCACCAGGCTCACAGAGCGCTGATCGACCATCGAGGCAGGGACCGCACTCGCCGCAGGATGGAACAAAGGCGAGAACGACCCGGTCACCAACCGCGAACCCCTCCGTGGCAGGCCCGGTTGCTGTTACTTCGCCTGCGGCCTCATGACCGAGCACCATCGGCAGTGGTCGTGGCCTTGACCCATTGATCACAGAGAGGTCCGAGTGGCAGAGCCCTGCAGCGTGAATCTCGATCAGCAGTTCGCCTTCGCTAGGGTCCGCAAGTCCAAGCTCAACGACTTGGAGTGGTCGCGAAACGGCGTAAGGCGCCGGTGCGCAACTGACCGTCAGGACTGCCGCCCGTGAGCGAATCACTCTGTTGTCGGTTCAATAAGCAGCGGTGTGAGCGCTGCGCGGATTGAATCCGGAATTGGCACTGGGCGGCGTGTATCGCGATCAACGAAGACATGGACGAACCAGCCGGTCGCTGCCGCCTGTCCATCGGGACCGTCGAACAGGGCAAGTTCATAGCGAACGCTAGAGCTTCCAATGTGGCCGATTCGGAGTCGCGTTTCAACCGGATTTGGGAATGCCAGCGGCCCAAGGAACTCACAGTGGGACTCGGCGCAGATGCCTATTACGGCACCGTTGTGGATGTCGAGCCCACCTTCGCTGATTAGTAGCCGGTTGATCGCCGAGTCGAAGAAGCCGTAGTACTCGATGTTGTTGACATGCCCATAAATATCGTTGTCCTTCCAGCGGCTCTGGCTGATCTCCGAGTGTGGATAATCGTTCCGCTGGGGAATCTGACGGGCCATCTTGCTTCGCAAGCTAGCAGCGGGCGGAGCGGGCAGCGTCGCCCGGGCCGGCACTTCTCTGCGATGTTCGCTTAGGGTTTACGACTAGGTAACTGACCAGATGTCAAAGCGCGATCAAACAGCACCACCGCTCGTCGGATCTATGAAGGCCGAAGCTGCCGCAGGGCGGATGCTTGCCTCGCTGTCACCACGGCTGCAGGTACGTATGTCAGGCGGCACTCCGACGGTCATTGACGGGCAGCGCCTTGACCCGGCTTGTCAGCTAGTCCTCTCGCTGATTGAGCGACGCGGCCTTGGCGATGAACTCGGAAGTGTTGGCCGCGAGCGCGCAATTCTCACAAGGCAGTCGGTGATCGCTGGCGGCAACCCCGATCCAGTTTCTGAAGTGCGTAATTTGAGGATCACTGGAGGCGACGGTGAGATCGGTGCTCGTTTCTACAAGACGATCGAACGGGGTGGGCCGCACCCACTGCTCGTCTGGTACCACGGTGGCGGATTCGTAATCGGAAGCCTCGACTCGCACGACAGCATCTGCAGAGCGCTCTGCTTCCACGCTGGCGTTGACGTGCTCTCTGTTGACTACCGCCTCGCTCCCGAGCATCAGTTCCCGGCTGGAGTTGATGACGCAAGAGCCGCATTCACTTGGGCAGTCGAGAACGCGGCTGATCTTGGCTCTGACCCAACACGTGTTCTTGTCGGTGGCGATAGTGCTGGCGGCAACCTTGCCGCGGTAACTGCACTGTCAACAGCGAAGAGTCTTACGCCGCCACCATTTGCGCAGCTGCTCGTATATCCAGTAACCGACATGGTCGGTCGGATCGAAGGGTCAGGAGAGAAGACTCGCTCTTATCAGCTGTTCGGCGAGGGCTTCCTGTTGACGACAAAGTTGATGGATTGGTTCGGCCAGCACTATGTCGAAGCTGAAAGCGTTGATCCCGCCGACCCGCGAGTTTCACCGCTGCGGGCAGACGACCTAAGCGGACTTCCTCCGGCGATCGTTATTACAGCTGGCTTTGATCCTCTCCGTGATGAGGGCGAGGCATACGCCGATGCGCTGCGGGCCGCAGGTGGGACGGCCGTAACACGGCGCTTCCCGGAACTGATCCACGGCTTCGCCAACATGGCTGGTGTTTCGCACTGCGCGCGTGAGGCGATCGTTGAGATTGCTGGCACGCTGCGGGCTGTAAGTCGCGCCTGACTAGGGTCAGCGCACAGCTACCGACGCCAGAGTCTCCTTAGCCTGGAACAGGCGCATCGGCTGTGCCCAAGCAGCTGAATCGAATTGTGATCAGCGGCCGTTTATCTCAGGAACGACAAAGGGCGGCGGATGTCCCTTTGACACCCGCCGCCCCTCGAAAGCAATTACTAGCCGAGGCGAGCTGCCATCCAGCCCTTCGCGTAAACGAAGGCTGCTGATGGTGTGACGCCCAAGCTCGGTGAACCGCTGGCGACGATGCCGCCATGGTCAAGGCCGGTGTATGGCCGGTAGGTGATAGCTGGGCTGCCACCGTTGTTCTTGCGCAGTGCTGGAGCAAGAATGTCCTTGGTCAGGTTTGGCAGCACTGTGCTATCGGCTGTGCCCTGAAGGATCAGTGTCGGAACCTTGATATTCAGTGAGTTCGGGCTCATCTTGTCGCCAGCAAGGACGTTGAGAGCCTTGGTGGCAAGTGGGCTCGTCCAGCTATTGAGTAGCTGGCCCGGTGCAAACTGCCCGAACCTAGTCGGTGTACCCAGATCGCAGGTTGTGTCGATCAACCCACGCAGCGCATAAGGAGCTGGTGCCATCAGCGATTTAAGGCTGATGCTGGTGTCGGCCTGCGTCATCGAACGGACGATCAGTGCGCCGAGACCGCTGATGCCGTTAGGCGACTTGATTGCCGCCTTGGCGGTCAAGACTGCGATCTTCATCGAGTTTGCCGGAGCAAAGGCAGCGAGGCCCTTGAGCGACAGGCTCGTGTCGGCGCCTGATGCCGTCCAAGCTGCTGCATCAGCTGCTGCGTAGGAAGCGGCGTGCCCACCCTGCGAGTGGCCCGATGCTACCCACTTACTGCTGAGGTTCGAGCTTGGAAGCTGGCGTGCTGCGGCAACGATGTCAATAACACCGCGACCCTCAGAGTGGCCAAGCAGGTAAGGGTGGAATCCCGGAGTTCCGAGACCCTCGTAATCGGTAGCTGCTACTGCGTAGCCGGCCTTGAGCAGCTCGTTGAGCGTGCCGGTGTTATAGGCGAGTGGAACAACCGAGTCGGCTGCACCTGTTGACTTTGAAGGAGCGCAGACATCGGCTGCTCCGGTCGTACCGTGAGCCCAGCTGATTACCTTCCAACCGCCAGCTGGTGCGGTCCCCTTTGGAATCCAAACTGATCCGGAGACGGCGATAGCCGCGCCTGACAGCGAAGTTGACTTGTAAAGAACGGTGTAGGAACTTGCAGCATCAGGCAGGGTTGTTCCAGCCTGAGCGGCTCTGTAACGGAGCAGCAAGCCATGCTTGCCCGAGGTTAGACTCGGCGTGCTCGTATAGAAGGCGTTGCCAGACGGGCCCGGTGTAACCGGAGCGGCAGCGGCTGTGCCTGCAAGAAGGGACATGGACAGGGCCGCGGTAGCGGCTGCAAGAGCAGCTAGGCGGAATGGGTTAGTACTTCCAGTTGAATTCATATATGTGATGGTAGTCACTCGAATCGATTTTTGCCACTTAGAACCGTCATATTGGTTTGCGACTTGACGGATGCGGCAGACTGTTAGGAATGCGCGCAGCTGATTATGTGATTGTTGGAGCGGGTTCGGCGGGCTGCGTGCTCGCCAATCGACTTAGTGAGGACCCGTCCTGTCGGGTTCTGTTGCTTGAGGCTGGTGGTAGTAACCGCCATCCGAACATTACAATTCCGGCGGCATTTGCCAATCAGTTCCGAACGAAGCTCGATTGGAACTTCTGGACTGAGCCTGAGCCTGATTGCAACGGCCGTTCGCTTTACCTGCCGCGTGGTAAATCACTCGGCGGGTCGAGCTCGATGAACGCAATGCTCTACGTGCGGGGCCGGCCGCTCGACTATGAAATGTGGGAGGCCCAAGGCGCCACTGGCTGGGGCTGGGATGGCGTGCTTCCTTATTTCCTCAAGGCTGAGGACAATTCGCGTGGGGCGTCTGAGTACCACTCGGCCGGTGGACCGTTACGCGTTGAGGACTCACGCGACCCGTCACCGTTCTCCGAGCGATTCTTGGCAAGCGCTGAGAGCGCGGGTATACCGCGAATTGCCGATTACAACGGGCCGGAGCAGGACGGCTGCTCGCCAGTTCAGGTGACTCAGCGCCGGGGGCAGCGCTGGAGCGCGGCAAACGCCTACTTGCGACCGGCGATGAAGCGCCCGAATCTTGAGGTTCTAAGCAAGGTTCAGGTGCTTGGCGTTGAGCTGCGGGGTGACCGGGCTGTTGGCGTCCGCTATCTAGATCGGCGTGGTCGCGAGTCTGTAGCTCACGCGTCCGAAGAGGTAATTCTCTCAGCCGGTTCTTATGGCTCACCGCAAATTCTTCAGCTTTCAGGGATTGGCCGGCCTGCTGACCTCAAGGGTGTTGGTGTAGAGGCGACTCACGAACTGGCGGGCGTTGGCGAAAACCTCCAGGACCATCCGTTCGTAGTTTCGATCTGGGATTCGCTGATCGGCGAAACGCTCGCCGACGCTGAATCGCCACGCAACATCCTCAAGTGGTTGATCAAGCGCGAAGGCCCGTTCAGTAGTTCAGTCGCCGAGGCGTTTGCGTTCGTGCGTTCACGGCCGGGGCTGCCTGCTGCTGACCTCCAGTTCCACTTCGCACCGGGTTATTTCAGCGACCACGGCTTTGACGAGTACAAGGAGCACGCGGTCACGTTTGGGCCGGCTCTGGTGACGGTCAAGAGCCGCGGTCATGTCCGGCTCCGTTCAAGCAACCCGACCGACGCGCCAAGCATTCTCACGAACACGCTCTCCGAGCCCGAGGACCTTGCAGCGCTCGTCGCTGGTGTGAAGCTTTCACGCGAATTAGCTGCGACCGACCCGATTGCATCGACGCTCGGTCGCGAAATTTATCCCGGCGCTGATGTGAGTACCGATGCCGAAATTGAGGATGACATTCGTCGCAGAGTCGAGTTGCTCTATCACCCAGTTGGAACCTGCAGAATTGGCAGCGACGAGCTAGCGGTCGTCGACCCTGAACTTCGCGTGCGAGGGATCGAAGGATTGCGAGTTGCCGATGCGTCGGTGATGCCAGTTATTCCTGGCGGTAATACGAACGCGCCGACGATCATGGTCGCGGAAAAAGCTGCTGACCTGATCCGTGCGCGAAGTGCAGTAGCTGTTTGAACTGTCGAAGAGTCGCAATTTATTTAATCGTGCGTGACAACTGTCACCCATAAAGATGTCAGGCAGGCCATACTCAGAATGATGAGTGTGATTCAAGCAACGGAGCAACTAGATGTCTTGATCATTGGCGCCGGCGTGTCGGGGATCGGCGCTGCTTGGCACCTCCAGCACAACCTGCCGGAGAAGAGTTACCGAGTTCTGGAAGCGCGAGATCAGCTCGGCGGGACTTGGGACCTGTTTCGGTATCCAGGGATTCGTTCAGACTCGGACCTCCATACCTTCGGCTATCAGTTCAAGCCGTGGACCGATCAGGCATCGATTGCTGATGGCCCGGCAATTCTTGACTACCTCGAAGAGACGGCCGTTGAAAACGGAATTGACGAGCGGATCAGATTCGGTTGCAAGGTCACGGCTGCCGAATGGTCAACAGCGGATTCGCAGTGGACCGTTAGTTACGCGGATTCTCAGTCTGGTGAGAGTGAGACCCTGACCTGCTCATGGCTGTTCTGCGCAAGTGGCTACTACAGCTACGAGCACGGTTACCTGCCGCACTTTGAGGGCAGCGAGCGGTTCAAAGGGTTGGTAATCCACCCGCAGGAGTGGCCGCAGGATCTTGACTACACCGGCAAGCGGATCGTTGTGATCGGTAGTGGCGCTACGGCTGTGACGATAGTTCCGGCGATGACGGAGAAGGCCGCACATGTGACGATGCTTCAGCGCTCGCCGACATATGTCGTGGCAGTGCCTGGCAAGGACCCGATCGCGAATTTCTTTAAGCGTCATCTCTCCGCCGAGCGCGCCTACGCATTGACGCGCCGCAAGAACATCTTCATGCAGAAGACGGTCTTCAACCTCAGCCAGAAGCGACCGGCAATCGTAAAGTGGGCGATCCGCAAGATGCTCGAACGGCAATTGCCCGAGGGCTATGACATTGATACGCACTTCACGCCCGACTACAAACCTTGGGATCAACGGCTCTGTTCAGTCCCCGATGGTGACCTGTTTAAGGCGATCACCAACGGATCGGCATCGGTTGTAACCGATCGAATCAAGACATTTACCGAGCATGGGATTCTGCTCGAGTCAGGTACGGAAATCGAAGCCGACATCATCGTTACCGCGACAGGGCTACAGGTACTTGTCTTAGGCGGCATTGACATGACCGTTGACGGCGTTAAGCCGGTGCTGAAAGACAGCCTCGCCTACCGGGCGATGATGCTCAGCGACATACCTAACTTTGTCTACTCAATTGGCTATACAAATTCGTCCTGGACTTTGAAGGTAGACATCGTCTTCGACTATGCCTGCCGCGTGATTGAGACGATGGATCGCTGCGGCTACAGCAAGTGTGTGCCGGTTAACCCAGACCCTTCAATGGAAACACGGCCGTTGCTTGACTTCCAAGCCGGATATGTGAAGCGCGCGGTAGATGAGCTGCCGCGCGAGGGCACGAAGGCGCCTTGGGAGCTGACAATGAACTACGTCAAGGACCGCAAAAGCCTGCGAGAAGACCCGGTCCAGGACGGAGTTCTTCAGTTCTCAAAGCCGTCAGCTGCTGCTCGCGAAGCTGGACTCAGCGCGACTGCGGGCTAGTCAACCAGCGACTCAGCTGGGATTGCAATTGCACCGACTAGAGCCGCACTCGGGCGTGCCGTTCTTGCGAGCGTTGTTGGTGAGAACGAGTAGAGGCCAAACTTCGGAAGGTAGCCGGCTGACCATTCGAAGTTGTCAGTCAGCGACCAGTGGAACCAGCCAAGCAGTGAGACTCCACTCGGCTTTGACTTCGTAACCTTCCAGGCCCTGTTGAGGTGCTGCACAAGGAATGCTGATCGCCTGCTGTCCGATGCGTCGGCGATTCCGTTCTCGGTCACGATCAGTGGCAGCTTGTATGAGGCCGCTTCGGTGAGTACTGCCTCAAGGCCGGCCGAATCCAGCTCGGCACCGAACTCAGAGCAGGTCGTTGGGCAGACAGGTGCTGTCCTGTTCAACGCCCAGCGGTAACCGGTGCGAGGCAGGAAGTCGAGTAGCGGGATTGTCTTACTGAGTGAAGCTCCCAGACCTGACACGCGGCCACGGAAGTAGTAGTTGACGCCGAGGAAGTCGGCCTTGCCGGCTAGCGATGGCTTGTATTCGCCAGCATCAACCTTGCCGTTCGCATTTAGGTCGTACTGACCCTTGATTGCTGCGTCGGGGAATGTGCGGTTGAAGAGCTTGTCGGCGTGGACGGTCGCTGCCGTATCAATCGATTTGCTTGCGCTGGCCGGAGTGAAGTGGATCATGTTCTGAACGAGGCCAACCCGCGACTTCTTGCCATCAGAATCGGAATCGCGGGAGTCGTAGTGATGGATTTCGTCGTAGGCGGCTGCGTTTCCGTAGTCCATGTTCGTGACTGCTGTCAGGGCAGCCCGATAGCTGTAGAGGCCGGGCGGGAACCAGCTGGCATAGGCATTGGGGACATTTGCGTAGGCGCCAACCGCCTGGACCATCGGTTCGTTGATCGGTGTCCACCAGTCGACTAGGTCGCCGAACTTCCACGCCAGATAGGCGGCGTACTTGCGGAATTCGGTGACCGTTGAGCCTGCAAGCCAACCAGCCTTCGTCATTCCGGTCGGAATCGCGCTATCAGTGCCGCGACTGCCGAACGCTGCTCGCACAGCTGAAGGATCGTGAATCCAAAGCGGCAGCGTGAAGTGGCTAAGCGTTACGAATGGCTTCAGCTTTGCTGCTCGTGCAGCGATAAGGATTGATCGGTACTTGTTGACTGCCGTTTGATCAGCTAACGCATTGAGGGCGTTGAGGTTGGCAGTCGTAACACTGCTGCCGATTGAAACCGATGCTGTCGAATTGGGGAAGATTCTGCTCCATTCGATTCCCATTCGCCAGCTATTCAAACCAAGGCTCTTGGCGAGCGCGATGTCTGTCGCATAGTTTTCCTGCCAAGCGCCAGGGCCGTTCTCAGGTAGGTCGCCACTGACATGTTTTGAGGCAATCTGCGCGGGGTCTCGCACCCATTGCCACCAATCCGTGTTTGGGTCGGAATTCGCGCTTCCGCCACCCATCTCTGACTGGAAGCCGGAGCTCGCCGTGCCCCACATAAAGCCAGTCGGGAAGCTCTCCTTTGCCGGGGCGGCCAGCGACTGTGCGGGCAGGCCAAGCGCAGCGATTAACGCAATCGTCGCAATCTGAACTGCTGCCAATCTCCTGCCGTTCATCGCTCTCTCCCCGAGGCGTTTTCGGTCGCTAAACCTTCAATCAGGCAACGATACTCGCGATCGATAGGAGTGGTGCCAATCAGGTTTGGTTTGCCTTCGCCCACTTGATGATCCTGCCGCTGCCTGCGATTGCGCTGCCATCGCTAAGGATCAGAACTGGAACGTTCTCCTGGCCGGTCAGCTCGCGAATCTCGTCCCGTTTGCCGCTGCGCGTCCATGGAAGTGCTCGGTACCATGCGACTGTTTCGATCTCAGGCTCAAATCCCGCATTGCGCAAACTGACAATTGCTCGGCCACAGGGGTGGCCGAGCGAAGCCGCTGCCTCTCTCTTGCCGCAGACATAAAGCTTTGCCGGCTTGGCGCTGTTCACTTGGCGACTCCGGCGAGGGCCTCGCGTAGCTCGTCAACGGTTTGGAAGTCAATCCCAATTAGGTGGTCATGCCGGTAACGGACAGTTCCTTCGGAATCCACAATTACGACGCCGCGCTTCGTGCCCGGTGGCAGGATGCCGGTCATTCCGTAGGACTTCGCGACCTTTGCGTCGCTGTCTGCCAGGAGCGGGACTGTCAGCCCATGCTTGGCGATGAAGTCAGTGTGGCTTTCAAGCCCCTGCTTTGAGATGCCAACAACAATGGCATCGAGCTCCTCCATAGCTGGGGCATTGTCGCGGTAGGAACAGAACTGCTTGGTGCAGACCGGCGTGTTGTCACCCGGATAGAAAAGTAGGACGACGCGGCGGCCGCGATGCTCTGCAAGGTGAAACGGGCCGGCCGTCCCATCAAGTTCGAAGTCCGGTGCGGCATCGCCCGGCTGTGGTCCCTTTGCCATCGTCTCTCTCCTCTGTTGATGCGCTGCTTTGCGCCAGTAATCCTATGCGATGGGCTTTACCGCCCGCAGCCTGCCACGATGGCAGTGTGAACAAGCGATCGGAACCGCGCAGCAGAATGATCCTGAGGAGAGTCAGGAGCATCCCGCTGGTTCTGATTGCGTTTGTTGTAGTCACGGTTCTCTTGATTCCGCTGTTAGCTATTGCGATCGTTGCTGACCTGCTGCGCTTGGCGATCAACCGATGTCCGCCGACGATCACGAGGTTGGTGCTGATCCTCTGGTGCTG
>JAPLCG010000084.1 GCA_026392385.1 Solirubrobacterales bacterium | reverse complement strand
GCTGAACGAGCTGCCAACTTCCGCTTGCCGACTGACAATTTCGCGGATGGTCGCCATACGGTTGCACTGGTAGCCGTTGATGCGGCGGGTAACGCAACAAGTCGGCTGCGCGAGATTGGCTTTGACTCCCATCCACCTGCAGCTCCAAGCGCCCCTTCGCTCGAGGGCCGAGGCGGCTGGAGCTCAAATCGCCACTTCAATCTGCAATGGCAGATCCCGCTGAATGATTCAGTAGCACCGATTGCGGCGACAACTCTCACTGTCTGCAATCGAACTGCTGAGACACCAAGCTGTCTTCCGGAGAGTCGAGTGATCAGCGATTCATCGGGATCCTCAACTGCCTCGGTAGACCTGCCTTCGGATGGCGAATGGGAGGCTCGAATCTCATTTGAGGACGCTGCAGGTGGGTCTGACCCTCGTGCGCAATCGCCCGCAGCTTTGCTCCGTTACGACGCTGCTACGCCTGGGCCAGGTGAGATTGTTGTCCCAAATCGTTGGTTAACTCGGGAGGCGGCACGGGTTGCTCATGCCAGCATCGGACTGCTTGAGGGAGTAGATGCTCCGCTTTCGGGTGTGCAGGGCTGGGCGCTCGGATTTGGAACGACGCCTGGGTTGACTGCGGAAACGTTCGGTGAGCGAGCTTCGCTTGCTCTAGGTGACCTGCCAGAGGGACTCACGGAGGTTCGAGCGCGCGCAATCAGCGGATCAGGAGTAGCGTCGCGATCGATTGCCACCGCTGTCGTCCGGATTGACCAGTCGGCGCCTGATTTGGATCTATCTGGGGGTGATCAGGTTGAGTGGAATACCGGTCTCGTGCAGCTGGTGGCGCGAGGGCGCGATCAGCTGCATCTGTCAGGCATGAATCCCGACCCGTCCGGCGATCCGAACCTAGGTGCGCTCGTTTCAATTTCAGTCGATGGTGCAGTCGTCGCTAGTGAAGAGGGAGCTGAAGCGACGGCAACTCTGGCTGAGGATGGAATTCATCTGGTTGTTGCACAGGCGCGCGATGCAGCTGGGAATCGGGCCGGTTCCAAGGCAATGACGATTCGGGTAGATCGCAGCGCGCCGGAAAGGGTCCGATTCCTCCCACAGGATGATGCCGACCCACGAATTGTTCGAGTTGACGCCTCGGACTCGACCTCTGGACTCGAGTCGGTTGGGATAGCCATAAGGCCGATCAGTGGTGGCGACTGGCGAGAGCTTCCGACATCGCTTAGTGGCAGTAGAGCTACTGCGACGCTTGATGACAGCAATATGCAAAATGGGCTTTGGGAGCTTCGGGCCGTAGCGAAGGACCATGCTGGAAACACGACAGTTACTGATCGGTCGCTAGACGGTGACCCGGCTGTCGTCGTTGTTCCGCTGCGAATTCCAACCCGTGTAATAGCGGGGTTGACCTCTGCACCAGGCGTCGCATCCGTCGCATCCGGGGCCAGCACCTTACGACTGCCGAATGGGGGATCCGGATTCGTGTCCGGAGTGCTGGAGGATGCCGAGGGT
>JAPLCG010000127.1 GCA_026392385.1 Solirubrobacterales bacterium | reverse complement strand
GTGGTTCGCGGGTGGTGGCTGCGTCCCCTGTCGGGGCGCTCCTCGCCCTCCGGGCTCGGGCGCGGATTCCCTCCCGGGGACGCAGCCACCGCCCGCACTCGGGCGCTTGTGGTGGTGTGCCTGTCGGGGCGCTCCTCGCCCTCCGGGCTCGGGCGCGGATTCCCTCCCGGGGACGCAGGCACCGCCCGCACTCGGGCGCTTGCTTGATCTGGTCGCAAGATGCGCAAGTTTGGATCCCGTTGTGGCGAAGGCTTGACTAAGATGCGAACATACGTTCGTATAAATCAAATGGTAATTGCCGCGCTAATCCCCGCATTTGAACTGAAGGTCGCTGCTGGCGGCAGCTCTGCCCTGCTCGGTGAACCGCTTGCGCTGGCGCCAATTGATGCTGTCGATCAGAGGATCGGGCAAGTCTCAAAGGCCGCTGAAGGGCAGGGGGTTGCAGCCGGGATGCCGCTCGGGGAGGCGCTGTCGCGCTGCCCGCGTCTGAAGCTAATCCCGGCTGATCCACTCGGCTCAGCAGCTGCCTGGGAACTCGTTCTGAAGGGAATTGAAGGGATTGGGGCTGCGGTCGCTTCGCCAACGCCGGGTCTTGCCCTGTTTGAGGCTGATGGCCTGCTGAGGCTTCATCGTGGTCTTGAAGGCCTAATCACCCAAACGCGCAGATCCGTCTCTGAAACATTGCGGATCGGTGCGGCAGAGAGTGTTTTTGCGGCTCGTACAGCTGCCGCTTTGGCACGCGTCCGTCAGGCCAAGGTTGTCACTGGCGGTGAAGATGGGGCCGGTTCGTTCCTTGCTCCGTTGCCGGTAGCTGCGCTTCGACAGGTTGACAGCGCCGGCAGGTTGGTTCCGGTGCTTGAACGTTTGGGAATCAGCACTCTCGGGCAGCTGGCCCAACTGCCAATCGCCAAGCTTGCGGATCGCTTCGGGAGCGATGGCATTGAGGCACGCGAGCTTGCCTGTGGGCGTGGGCCGCGATTGCGGCCGCGCGATGTCCCTCTCCAACTCAACGAGTCGATCGAAATACCCGAGCCTGCCGACGGCCGTCAGCTCGGCCATGCCCTCGAGTTGCTGATCGGACGCTTGTTGGCAGGCGCGGAGCGTGAAGGGCGCACGCTCAGGTCAGTTGAATTGCAGGCGTCGCTCGAAGGTGGCGGTACTTGGCTGCGGGCGGCCTGCTTCCGTGAAGCGCTCGACAGCCGACTGCGGATTGGGCTTGCACTAAAGCCGCTACTTGATGGTATTCCCGCACCCGTAGTGCGACTCGGCCTGTTGGTTACAGCCTTCGGTCCACCAGCTGTAGGACGTCAGAGTCTGATCAAAGAGGCGCAGGAGTTAAAACTTGAGCGGCTGCGCGAAGCGGTTCAACAGACGCGCACAGCCGGGGGTCCACTGTCGGCGCTTCGCGTTGTTGAAGTTGAGCCGGATTCGCGGCTGCCCGAACGGCGGATGGCGCTCACGCCGTTCGAGGTCTAACGCAATGCCATCTCCAAGCAGAAGCCGCAGGATCAGGCAGAACACAGTTCGACGGTTTGGTGAGCCGATTGCCGCCAAAGTCAAGGCGCGTGAAGGTGGGCGCCCGGAGATCGTCAATGGTCAGCCAGTTGAGGCAATCCGCGACACATGGCTGGTCGAAGACCGTTGGTGGACGGCGGCACCGATTCGCCGCCGTTACTGGCAGGTGGTGACCGCCAGTGGTGCGGTCAAGACGATCTACCGGGAGGCCGGCGGTCGCTGGTACGCGCATGGTTGAGCTGCGGTGAGCAGTACGCCCTACATCGAACTGCACGCCCACTCAGCGTTCTCGTTTCTTGATGGCGCATCGCTGCCCGAGGAGCTTGTTGCCGCTGCGGTTGAGCACGGTCACTCTGCGCTAGCGCAGACCGATCACGACAATCTCAGCGGGGCGATGGAGTTCGCCCAGGCCGCAAAAGGGCTTGGGTTGCGAGCGATTCACGGCTGTGAGCTGAGCTTGAGCGGCGGTTCACACCTGACGCTGCTCGTCGAAGATGCGAGCGGTTGGGCGAACCTCTGTCGGATCCTTACGATCGCCCACGCCGAGACCCGCAGTGGTCCTCCCGGTGCGCCAGCTACACCTCCAGAGAGTCAGCTTCAAACGGTGCTTGAGCACAGCAAGGGAATCGTCTGCCTAACCGGTTGTGCCGACCACGGTATTCGCGACGACTCAACCGCACGACAGCTGCTGGAGGGGTTTGGCAGCGATCACCTGCGAGTTGAACTGCAGCGGCCATTGCGCCGTGGTGACCGTGAGCGCAACCGGCTGCTTGAACAGCTGGCCAGTCGGATCGGTGTGCCGACGGTTGCAACCGGAAATGTTCATATTCACAACCGCTCAAGGGGGCCTCTGCAGGATGCGTTTGTTGCCATTCGACTGCGCAGCACGCTTGATGCGAGCGAACCTCAGCGACGCGGCAATCGCAGCCATACATTGAGTACTCCTCAGGCGATGGCAGCCCGTTTTGCCGACCATCCGCAAGCTGTCGCCGAAACGCTCGAACTGGCGGGGAGACTTGATTTTGACCTGACATCGAGCCTTGGCTATCGCCACCCACGCGAAGGTGACCTCGATGCCGACCGCGAGTTGGCTGCAGTCTGTGGCTCGGCGTTTGAAACCCGCTACGGGCAAGCACGGCCACACCTACGGGCGGAAGCGAAAGCTCGTCTGGAGGAGGAGCTGCGAGTTATCGCTGGGTTAGGGCTCGCCGGCTTCTTCCTGCTCCACCGTGACCTACTTGAGCTCGCTCGGGATGTGGCGGCTGAGGTGCGTGGACCTGACACCGCCCGGGCGCTGCTACCGCCAGGCAGGGGGCGAGGATCATCGGTTTCGTCGATTGTCTGCCACCTAACTGGACTCTCGCATGTCGATCCAATTGCCAACGGGCTGCAGCTCGGTCGCTTCCTCAACGATGACTTGAGCTCAACCCCTGACATCGACCTTGATTTTCCACGTGACATTCGCGCGAAGCTGATCCCCCGCGTACACGAGCGCTATGGCAAAGATCGAACGGCACTTGTAGCGACCTTCCCGACCTTCCGCGCCCGTAGCGCAATCCGTCAGATTGGCGCGGCACTCAGTCTGCCGGCCGCCGACATTGAACGGGTTGCACGCGCCTCAGAGGGTTGGTCCGGGCAGCGTGTTGGTGATGACATAAAGGCTGCGCTAGGTGATCGGGGAGAGAGCCCGCGCTGGCAGTGGCTGGCGCGTTTGGCAGCCGAGGCTCATGGGCTGCCGCGCCACCTTTCACAGCACCCTGGCGGAATGATCGTTGCTGCTCAGCCCCTGACGGCCTGTTGCCCGGTTGTTCCCTCGGCGATGGAAGGGCGCAGAATCGTTCAGTGGGACAAGGATTCCTGTTCCGATGCTGGCTTTCTGAAAATTGACCTGCTTGGCCTTGGCATGCTGTCCGCAGTTGAGCGCTGCATCGAGCTTGTCTGGGAGAGCCGACGCGAACGGCTCGATCTCTCCCAGCTTCCACTTGATGACAAACCAACCTTTGAAGCGATCCGTAAGGCAGAGACAACGGGTGTTTTCCAAATTGAAAGTCGTGCACAGATGTCATCTCTGTTGCGCACGCAGCCACAGACGATTGACGACATAACGATTCAGGTCGCGATCGTCCGTCCGGGACCGATTCAAGGTGGGGCGGTCAACCCATACATCAGGCGCCGACGGCTCGTCCTCGAAAATCCAGGATTGAAAATTGAGATGCCACATCCCTCGCTTGAGGCGGCACTGGGAGAGACGCTTGGCACGATCATCTTTCAGGATCAAGTGCTTGAGGTCTCAGCGGCATTTGCAGGCTTTACGACCGGCGAGGCGGAAGGATTGCGCCGCGCAATGAGCCGTAAACGATCCTCGGCTGCGGTTGAGGCCTATCGCCTCAGGTTTATTGCAGGTGCGCAGCAGTTGCACGGAGTTAACGAACGGCTCGCCAGCGAGGTATTCACGATGATCCGCGGCTTCTCCGGGTTCGGTTTCCCAAAGGCTCATGCAGCGGCCTTCGGGTTGCTCGCCTACCAGTCAACTTGGTTGCGAGTTCATCGTCCTGCCGAGTTTCTCTGCGCATTGATTGATGAGCAGCCAATGGGCTTCTACCCGCCGGACTCGCTCGTCCATGAGGCGCAGCGGCGTGGGGTCAAGGTTTTGCCGCCAGACACAAACCTCAGCCGGGCTGATTCAACGATTGAAGAAGGCGCGGTTCGCATTGGCCTGAATCGCGTTAAGGGGGCCAGCAGCGAGTGCGTCGCGGCAGTTGTTGCACAACGGCTCACTGGCGGCCCTTACAGCGACAGTGCCGACCTTGCCAGCCGTTCCGGTGCCGCTCGACCAACTCTCGAAGCGCTCGCCTGGGCTGGCGCCTGTGATTCGCTGGCCGGTTCACGCCGGGCGGCGCTCTGGGAGCTTGGCGCCGCAAGCCTCTCTCAGGCGGTTGGTGAGAATCTGCAGCTCGCATTACCACTTGGTATCGACGCGCCGGAGCTCAACGCACTTGATGCCTGGGGCAGGGCGGTTGCCGATTATTCGGCGACTGGCATTGCGATCGAGGGGAATCCAGTTGGCCTGTCGCGCGCCAAACTTTCGACCAGCACGGTCACGGCGACCGGTCTGGCTGAACTGCCGGATCGAGCACGGGTGACAGTTGCCGGATTGGTCGTCGTACGCCAGCGTCCACAGACAGCCGGTGGCATTGTCTTTCTACTGATTGAGGATGAGACTGGGACGATCAACATCGTCCTACGCAAGGAGGTCTATGAGCGTCACCGTCTGGAGGTACGAACTGAGCCAATGCTTTTGATCGATGGGATCCTTGAGCGGCCGGCGGCTGCCGGAGGTGGAATCTCGGTTCTTGCAACGCAAATCAATCGATTGCCGCGTGAGCAGCCAGCTTCAACAACGGTAAAAGCGGACTTTGCGCCTGAGCCGCTAGTTGAGGCCGCAGCCGCCGATCGGGCAGAGCACTTTCCCCGCGCGTCGTCAAGCCGCGGCGGCCGGTAGCATCCATCCCAATGTTTCTGACGCTGATGCTCTCCGCGATCTGGATTTCTGCCGGTGTCGGCGTGCTCGTATTCGCATTGCGCAAGGGGCGCAAGCCAGCGACAGGCCCAGCTACCCCGGACTCTCGACGCAGGCTCTTTGTTGTGATGGCAATCCTTTATGTGGGAGTTGGCCTCGCACTGCCAGCCCTCAGCATGGTGGAGTCCGGCAACGCCAAGGAGGTTCAGTCGGAAGGAATCAAGCTGACCTCCCAGCAGCAGGAGGGCCGTCAGATGTTCGGAGAGCTCTGCGGATCCTGCCATCAGCTCAAGTCTGCAGAGGCAGTTGGTCGCACCGGGCCAAACCTCGACATTCTCATGGCGGCGCAGCCAGCCGCCGATGCGGCCGCCGCTCAGAAGGTCTATGACGGTCGCTACGCCTACGTAAAGACGACGATTATCAATGGCGTACAGCGTGGCAATGGAACAATGCCCGCCCTTGTTGCTCAGGGTAAGCAGGCCGACGCGATCTCGGCGTTCGTCGCTGCAACAGCCGGTTACGACAACCCTTAGAGACTTGGCCAACAGGTTCGGATGATCGATCCTGAGCATGCTGAGCAGCTTCTAGCCCGTGAAAGGGCTCGAGTCGAAAACACGCTCTCAACGCTGAGAGAGTTTGGACGGGGCAATCTTGAGGCGTCATCTTTGGATCAGCACCTGAGTGAATCTGCTGATCAGGCTGAGGCGCTCACCCAGAGTGAGATTGATGATGCACTTGCAGAACGACTCAGGGATGAGCGTCAGGCGATCACTGCTGCAGAGCGCAGATTGCGCGATGGCAGCTACGGAAAGTCGATTGAGAGCGGGGAGTTAATCCCCGACGAGCGGCTGGAAGCAATCCCGTGGGCCGAACGCACAGTTGAGGAACAGCAGCGCTACGAAGGTCAATAAACGGCTGTTCCGTCCGTAGCAACCGCCACGATTGCCGTACCAATGGCAAGACGGACAGCATCGAGCCTCGCACGACCTGCTCACGTAGTGCCGGTCGGTAGACGGCAGTCGGGGTTTGTTACCGCTCGCGGATCTGCCAGCTCGGGCATGGAGTTGAGAGTTCCGGACTTAATGCCGCGATCAATCAGCGATGAGCGACGCGTTTATCAGCCCGCTCCAAGAGTGCGTAACCGCAACGTTCGCTCTGAAGGTGAGCCGCTTGCCTTCGCCCGCTGGGGTGTCGTGCTGGGTCTATTCGTAACAATTGTCGCTGCCTTTAGTGGCCAGGCCTAAAAAATCGCCGCGGGCCTTTGAAACCGGCAGCTTTCAGAATCATGGATTTTGATAGCGCAGCGTCTATGATCTTCTTTGAGCGTTTTGAAGGCGCTTTTAAACCATGCAGGCAGTAACAAGCGCACATACCGAAACCGCAGGTCTTGACTCCAACGCAGGGTCTGGGATTGAAGGCGCTGAGAGTGCGAAGTGTTGCACCCTCTATCAGGAAGCAGTTGAGCTGATTGGACGCCGCTGGACCGGCGCGATCATCCAGGTTTTGACTGTTGAACCGCAACGCTTCTCGGAGATTTCAGCTGCTGTGCCGGATCTTTCCGACCGCCTGCTTGCGGCTCGTCTAAGAGAACTTGAGGAGCGTGGCATGGTAGAGCGGCTGCCCTGCCCGGAACGCGCATCGAGTGTTAGATACGCGCTATCTGACATGGGGCAGGACCTTGAGCCGACTATCTCCGCGATTCAGCTTTGGGCGCAGCGCTGGATTGAGCCCTGCAGCGGCTGACAGCCGCCGCTACTCTGCTGACTGATGGCCGGGCAGACGCCACTAACAGCCGCTGATGTTCTCGCAATCGTCGAGGAACAGAAGATCCGATTTATTCGGCTCTGGTTCACTGACATCGTCGGCCAGCTCAAGTCCTTCTCAGTTGGGCGTGATGAACTCGCAGATGCCTTTGATGGAGGTATGGGGTTCGATGGTTCTTCGATAACCGGCTTCAACGCAATTGAGGAGTCGGACATGATCGCTATGCCCGATCCGTCGACGTTCAAGCTGCTGCCGTGGCGCCCACAGGAGGATGGTGTTGCGCGCATGTTCTGCGACATCCTTACGCCGGAAGGCACTCCCTATGAGGGTGATCCGCGCTACATCCTGCGCCGCGCAATTGAGCGTGCCGAACGGATGGGCTTTGAGAACTTCTTCGTCGGGCCTGAGCTTGAGTACTTCTACTTCAAGGACAGCAAGGGGACAGAGGTCCTCGACGAGGGTGGCTATTTCGACCTAACGACCCTTGATGCCGGATCGGATCTTCGGCGCGAGACGGTACTGGCGCTTGAGCAGCTCGGGATCCGAGTCGAATACAGCCACCACGAGGTTGGCCACTCCCAGCACGAGATCGACATGCGATACGCCGATGCACTGAAGATGGCCGACGACTGTATGACCTACCGGATCACCGTCAAGGAATATGCGCTCAAGTACGGTCATCACGCGACCTTCATGCCAAAGCCGATGTTTGGCCAGAACGGTTCGGGTATGCACACCCACCAATCGCTTTTTAAGGATGGCAGTAACGCCTTCTTCGATGCCAGCGATGAGTACTACCTCTCAGCTACCGGAAAGGCCTTCATTGCTGGTCAGCTGCGTCACGCTCGCGAAATGAGCTCAGTATTCGCCCAATGGGTAAACAGCTACAAACGGTTGGTTCCAGGCTATGAGGCGCCCGTCTATGTGGCTTGGTCGCGCCGCAACCGTTCAGCGCTTGTTCGCGTGCCGATGTACCACCCTGGCAAGGAGGAATCGACGCGAATGGAGCTGCGATGCCCAGACCCAGCCTGCAATCCCTATCTGACCTTTGCAGTCCTATTGCACGCTGGTCTTGATGGCATTGAGCACGGCTATGAACTCCCCGAGCCAATGGATCGAAATCTTTACAACCTTGGTGCGGAGGAGCGGCGACGGCTCGGGATTGAGCAGCTTCCCGAAACTCTTGGTGAAGCGATTGAGGTAACTGCTGAGAGTGAGCTGGTGCTGCGTGCGCTTGGCGAGCACGCCTTTGATCGCTACGTGGAGATTAAGCGGCGCGAGTGGGAGGAGTACCGCGTCCAGGTAACCGAGTGGGAGCTAAACCGCTACCTGCCGGTTATTTAATTTCCTCTTCGGGCTGATCCTTCAGCTTTGAAGGCCACCAGACATTCGGTCCAACATCCCAGACGAGTGCTGGAACGAGGATCGATCGAACGATCAGTGTGTCAAGTAGGACACCGAATGCGATCACGAACCCGATCTCTGTAAGTGGAACGAGCGGTAGGACGCCGAGCACCGCGAAGGTACCAGCGAGAACGATTCCCGCAGAGGTAATTACCGAGCCGGTTACCGCAAGGCCGCGCAGCATTCCCATTCTTGTTCCGTGCTTGTGGGTCTCTTCGCGGGTTCTGGCCATCAAGAAGATGTTGTAGTCGACACCGAGCGCTACTAGGAAGATGAAGGAGAGCAGCAGTAGGGATGGGTCAGACCCAGGGAAGTGGAAGATCCACTCGAAGACCATTGCCCCAGTGCCGAGTGCTGCAAAGAACGAGACGATCACCGTTCCAACCAGCAGTAGTGGCATTACGACGGCGCGTAAGAGCAGCATCAGGATCAGGAACACGACGAGCAGAACGAGCGGCATGATCAGCCGGTTGTCCCGCTCATTTGCGGCGCGCAGATCAGATTCAATCGCTGAACTTCCGCCAATCAGAACGGCGCCCTTGCCAATTGACGGGTTTGCGGCAAGCGAGCTTCGCAGTGTTCCGATGCTCGCGAATGCAGCCTCCGAGTAAGGGTCCTGAACGAGTGTCGCGTTGAAGACAGTCGTCCTCCCGTTGCGGAGGTCCTGCGCCTGTGGCGCGACCGCGGCAATAATCGATCTCTGTGATGCGATCGCAGAGCGCGTCGCCGCAACCTTGCTCGGATCGGTTACGACCACATTGACTGCGGCAGTCGAGCCAGCGGGGAACGACTTTGCAAGTAGCTCCTGCCCCTGCACCGATTCAACCTCGCCACGGAATGTGTTTCCCTGCGTAAGTCCGGTTGAGAACTGTGTCATTCCGGCACAGAGCACGAGCAGTCCAATGAGCGTTCCAATCCAAACGCTACGCGGCCGCTTGACGATCTTCTCACCAAGCTTCCGCCATGCGCCATGCGTCTCGTCGGTGCC
>JAPLCG010000165.1 GCA_026392385.1 Solirubrobacterales bacterium | reverse complement strand
CTCACGGCCTGTCGGTCAGGAACGAGCAGATTCGCCCGATCAGCTCCGGCCGGTCAAGCCATGGCCAATGTCCGGCACCGTCAAGATGTTCGACGGTGGTGTTAGGCAGCGCGGCACCGTAGGCGTCGGCAAACTTTGCCGGTATGTATGGGTCCTGATCGCCCCAGAGGACAAGTGTTGGTGACTTCAGTTTTGAGAGATTCTCCCCTGCTGCGGCGAGAACCTTTGGTGGGGATGTGCGGTAGAGCCTGAGGATCGCGCGCTGCGTCCCGAGGTCGAAGTGTTCGAGGATTGAATCGCGTTCTGCCTTCGGAAGTGGCCCGGGCGTCGCATTCGATTCACGGGTCAGAAGTGAGAGCGTCCATCGCCCTGTGAAGCCCATAACCATTTCTCCTACAAACGGAGTTCGCCAAAGGCGTGCAGTGCGGTGCCAGCGGTAGCCGGGGAGCAGGGGGACAGCGTTGATAATTGCTATCCGCTCAACCATCTCTGGGCGCCGTGCTGCCCATGCAAGTCCGAGTCCGCCCCAGTCGTGAACAGCGAGACTGACTCGCTCAACGTCAAGCCTTTCGACGAAGGCATCAAGCCAATCGCAGTACCAGTCAATTGTGAAGGGAAGGTCACCTCGCTTCGTTGAGCGGCCAAAGCCGGGCAGGTCCGGTGCTACGCCGCCCGCTTCGCCGAGGAACGGAAGCCACTCATCTGAGTTATTCGGCACGCCGTGCAGCCAGAGGATTGGGGCAACACCGTCAGGTTCGGGCGCCCGCCGCCAAAATGCGGGCATCCCCTGAACATCACCTGCGTGATCGACGATTGCAGCCACGCTGCGAGAATAACGGCGCGCCGACCGCCGACGGCCTGCCGTTACGCTCGTGGTCAAATGCCCGCAGCCGTAGCGACTGTCAGCAGGTCCCGCTGGAAGCGGCCTTCAAGGGCTCGTGTTGAACGCATCCGAGCAAAGCTGGCCGAGTTCTATGGAGTGCCGCTGCTTGCTCCCCATGGTCGGCCGCTTGACGAACTGGTCCTGACAGTCCTTTCGCAGAGCACCAACGATCGCAATCGCGACATTGCTTATCTGAGGCTTCGCGATGCGCTCCCAACCTGGGCGGCAGTTCGCGATGCGCCACTTATTCAGGTTGAGGAGGCAATTCGCCCGGGCGGAATCTCGAAGGTGAAGTCAAAGCGAATTCAAGCGATTCTTCGCCAGTTGACCGACTCGGCTCCGGCCGCTGCTGCTGACCCACTCGACCTCAGCTGGATGGCTGCTGCCCCAATTGAGGAGAGCCGAGCTGCACTCTGCGCGTTGCCGGGAGTGGCGAGAAAAACCGCTGCCTGCGTTCTGTTGTTCTCGTATGGCATTCAGGATGTCCCAGTCGATACACACGTCGGTCGCGTGGCGACGAGGCTTGGTCTGCTGCGCCCCGGTGCCGGAGCTGAGGAACAGCACGACGAGGTCTGTGCGATTACGCCGCCTGGTGCGGCGCTCGAGTTCCATGTCAACCTGCTCCGTCACGGCCGCAGGATCTGCCACTCGCAGCGGCCGGACTGCGGGCAGTGCGTATTGCGTCGCTCCTGTCCGGCGAGACAGCTTTGAGTCGCGCCCGTCGTGCAGAGCTTGCGCTGCTGGCGATTGCCACGGTTTGGGGGCTGACCTTTGTGATGGTGCAGGACGCAATCGAGCAGCTGCCAGTGATGGCCTTTCTCGCTTACCGCTTTATTCCGGCGGCACTACTAATGGCGATCGCCTTCCGCGGGCGGCTAGCCTCGCTGACTGCAGATGGCATAAGACGCGGACTTCTGATGGGCGTTTTTCTTGCGGTTGGCTACATCACTCAGACATTTGGTTTGGAGGCAACGACCGCTTCGAAGGCAGGGTTCATTACTGGCCTGTTCGTTGTGATCACACCGCTACTCGCAAGGCTTGTCGGCGGGCCGGTAATTGGCAAGGTTGCCTGGGTTGCGGCCGCGATTTCCGCACTGGGGCTGTTCCTGCTCTCTGGTGCTGGTACGACATTTACGCTGCGCGGCGATGGGTTGGAGCTGCTCGCGGCACTTGCCTTTTCGGCCCATATCGTGGCGACTGGCAGCGCGGTTGATCAGGG
>JAPLCG010000031.1 GCA_026392385.1 Solirubrobacterales bacterium | reverse complement strand
GAAGACGAACCGCTGCCTTGTCGTCGAAGAGGGCTGGCCGCATGGCGGCGTCGGATCGAACATCGCGGCGCTGGTCCAGGAGCATGGCTTCGACGACCTTGACGGGCCGGTGTTACGGGTTACCGGGGCCGACCTTCCGATGCCGTATTCGCGGCCGCTCGAACAGCTCGCCTTCCCTCACGAGCAGGAGGTAGTTGATGGAGCCCTGCGGACTATGGGTCGCGTGGCAGCAGGATGATTGAGATCGTGATGCCGAGACTCTCCGACTCAATGGAGGAGGGAACGATTCTCCGCTGGCTTGCCGCCGAAGGCGAGTTCATCTCGCGTGGTGACGAACTCGTTGAGATTGAGAGCGACAAGGCTGCGATGGTGCATAACTCCGATGGTGATGGAAGGCTCGAAATCCTCGCCGCCGAGGGGGCGACGCTCGCGGTTGGCGAACTGATTGGAAGACTCCATTCAGGCGACCAGCCAGCCGACTCAGAGCCTGCGACTGCAGAGCCGCTCGCGACCGAGGAGGCGATCGCACCGCCTCCAGCCGCCGTGCCAGCACCGGCGACACCCGCCGCTCGGGCCGGCGCGGCACCACTCGCCCCTGCCGCGGATAAACGGATCGCCGCCTCGCCGGTTGCGCGCCGGATCGCAACCGACCTTGGCGTTGATCTCGCCGCGATAAAGGGCAGCGGACCAAATGGTCGAATCGTTCGCGAGGATGTTGAGGAGGCTGCGGGCGTTACTCGTGAGAAGGCAGATGTAGAGTCCGACCCAACCGTTGTGGCAAACCCTTCCGCCGATACTCCACCAGTCGCAGATTCACCGCTGAGCGCTGACCCCGAAAGTCAGGCTGGCTCAAGCGAGCCGCTCGCGACCGCAAAGGGAGCGGTTACGCGCATTGAACCGAGCAAGTCGCAGCAGCTGATCGCGAGGCGCATGTCCGAATCGCGGGCAACCATTCCGGATTTCACGCTCGAGTCAGATATCGACGCAAGCCGCCTCGCCGACCTACGTGAGCAGCTCAAAGAGCTTGCTCCAGATGGGCCGGCGCCGACCGTTAATGACCTCGTTGTCCGTGCATGCGCCCTCGCCCTGCGCGAGCATCCGCAGGTAAATGGAGCATGGCGCGATGGCGCCTTTGAGCAGTATGCGCGCGTCAATGTTGGCTTTGCGGTTTCAACCGAAGGCGGGCTTGTAGTTCCGGTGATCTTTGACGCCGACAGTAAGGACATCCACGCGATAGCTGCCGAATCCCGCCAGCTGGCTTCAAGAGCGCGTGACGGTTCGATCACACCGCCTGAACTTTCGGGAGGAACCTTCTCTGTTTCGAACCTTGGAATGTTCGGAATTGACCGTTTTACAGCGGTGATCAACCCACCACAAGCAGCGATACTTGCCGTCGGGGCACTGCGCGAGGCGCCGGTCGTACACGAGGGTGAAGTGGTCGCAGGCAGTCGCCTAGCGCTGACACTCGCCACAGACCACCGGGCGGTCTACGGCGCCGAGGCTGCCGCATTCCTTGCCGACATAAGTGAGCGACTGGCAGCTCCAGCCGCGTTACTCGGCTAGATCATTTTCGCAAGCAGACCGACTGCCCTGTCCGCAAAGGCTTGAGTCTCTTATGCTGGATGTGATGGCCGCCGCTGAAAAGCTCTGGACCTGCAACCTCGGCAGACTGCCGTGGGATCAGGCGCTTGGCATTCAGGAGCAACTCCGCGCTATGCGTCAGGACGACGCGATCGCAGACACGCTGCTCCTGCTTGAGCATCCACCAACGGTCACCCTTGGCCGACGAGCCCTGCCAAACGAAGTCCCAGGAGGCAGCGAGCGGCTTGCAGCGCTCGGCATAGCGTTCGCAATTGCTGATCGCGGCGGGCGCGCTACCTGCCACGAGCCGGGACAGCTGGTTGGGTATCCGATCATGAGGATCGCTGATGTACATCGATTCGTTCGCGACATTGAGCTGAGCATCATTGACGCGCTTGCCGAGTCTGGCGTCAATGCTGGCACTCGCGAAGGGCTTACCGGCGTCTGGTGCGAAGACCGCAAAATCGGTTCAATCGGAATCCATGTTCAGCGTGGCGTAACGACTCACGGCTTCTCAATAAACGCTGACAACAGCCTTGAGACCTTCAGCCATGTCACACCCTGCGGACTGCCGGATGTAGAGATGACATCGGTTGCGCTCGAGGGCGGCGATGGGAACACAACCCGCCTGCGAGAGCGAGTCGCAGCAGCCTTCGCCAAGCAGGCTGGCCTACGCCCGCTCCCTGTAAGCCCGGACCAACTCGGGATAGCGGCCGAGCCAGCAAGATCAGAGTCTCCAGATCAGGTGGCGGCATGAGTCGCACTCGCGCCCGTTCCAACCCCGGTGGGATGGATGTCCTAACCGTCCTTGGTAAGGATGTAACAGGGCTCCGAACGCGCAAGCCGCCTTGGTTCAAGGTCCCACCACCGGGCAGCCCGCGCTACCGCGAGCTGAGAGCGCTGATCCGTGAGGAGAACCTCCACACGGTCTGCCAGGAGGCTGCCTGCCCGAATGTCGGAGAGTGCTGGGAGCGCGGTACGGCAACCTTCATGATCCTTGGCGATACATGCACGCGCCGCTGCGGTTTCTGCAATGTCACAACTGGAAAACCGACTTGGAACGATCCACTTGAACCCGCGCGAGTAGCTAGAACAATCGCGAAGATGGGGCTTCGCCATGCGGTGATCACCTCCGTTGACCGCGACGACCTACCCGACCTCGGAGCCGGGATCTGGGCAGCGACGATCCGACAGGTTCGCGCTCAGGCTCCAGACACAAAGGTTGAGGTTCTGACGCCAGACTTCCGCGGCGAAGAGATGCCGCTGGCGAGAGTCCTTGGCGAAATGCCAGATGTCTTCAATCACAATGTTGAGGTAGTGCCGCGGCTGTACTCGGTCGCAAGGCGCGGATCAACTTGGCAGCGTTCACTTCGAGTGCTTCGCAACGCAAAGCTGATTGGCGGTGCGGCAGTAACAACCAAGTCGGGCCTGATGGTCGGCCTCGGCGAAAGCTTTGATGAGATGGTTGACGCGCTCGGCATGCTGCGCGAACAGGGAGTTCAGGTAATCACAATCGGCCAGTACCTACGCCCGACCGAAAACCACCTTCCGGTTGTTCGCTGGTGGGAGCCCGCCGAATTCGACGAACTGGCGCGGATTGGTGAGGAAATGGGCTTCGACCATGTTGCGGCAGGGCCGCTCGTTAGGTCGAGCTATCACGCAGATGAACACGTCCCCCAGGACAGGGCTGGTAGTGGCCCATTGGCAACTGAGGCTTGATTCCGCTTCGCGACAACCTGCCGGGCGGAGGTCCTCCACCAGCCGCGCTTGGCCTCTCAGCCGCCGTCATTGCCACGGGCTTACTTCTGCCGGGTGGAAACATCTGGGTGGCGCTGATCTGTGGTTTCGGCATGTATCTGTTCGCCCCATCGGTTGTTCGATCAATTGGTGAACTCGGCTGTCTACTGACGGCCCTGCTAGGCGGCGTAATCGCAGCTGCTGTGGCTTTGTTAAGTAGCGATCCAGTTGGTTCGTGGTCAGCGCCAGCCGCAGTTGCTGCGGTCGCACTTGCCCACCTGCTGCTCAACCGCAGGTCGAAGATAATCGGGCTAGTGCCAATTCCGGCAACCGCGCGAATCGTCGCTGTACCGACGATTTCAGTCGTTATTAGCTGGGCATTTATCGCCGCAGTATTGGCGGTGTAGCCCTGATGCGGATCTTCGTTGGACTACTGACACTCGCTGCTGCAGCAGCTATAGCCGTGTTAACCGTTTCATCGGTTATCTCCGCAGGCGGAGTTGACATCCTGACCCTTGCATCGGTGATTGTTGTCGCACTGTTCGTGGTCGCTGGCATCGGCGCGTTGCGCAACGACTAATGACCAGCGCCGTCGCAAGGCTGCTGGTTGTATTGACCGCAATCGCGGGACTTTCAGCTGTGATTTTGAGCCTCGCCAACCCGACAGACGGTGAGGGGTCGGTACTGCCTCGCTCGGCCCAAGTCGAAGTGACGCTGCACTCATCGGCAATTGGTCGGCCGCCGGTCTTTGCAGTCACACCCGCCCGACCCGAGGATTTAGCCCACCCCCATTTCGCTAAGTCACCAAGTGCCGGCCTGCTGATCGATCTCGATACTGGGCGCGTCCTATGGTCGTCAAACCCGACTCAGGTACTGCCAATTGCGAGCCTCACGAAGATGATGAACGCGCTCGTCACCACGGCAAGCGCAGACCCACGGCGCCCGGTAAAGATCACTTCGGCAGACACTTCGATTGGCGGTTCGATTGTCGGCCAGTTGCCGGTAGGTCACAGACTTCCAGTTGAGACGCTGCTTTCGGGGATGCTGATCGTCTCCGGGAATGACGCAGCACTTGCGCTCGCGGATGGGCTTGGTCCGGGTATCGACGCATTTGTAGATCGCATGAATGCGCGGGCGCGAGCGATGGGCCTTCACTGCACCCACTTTGAAACGCCTACCGGTCTCAACAGGTATGACAAATCCTGCGTTAGAGACCGAGCGCGGATCGCTGCCGCGCTGCTTGATCAACCACGACTTGCTCGGATTGTTGCCCGTGCCTCGCAGGTAATCGAGATTCCATACTCCGGCAAACGGATCAGGCTCCGTAACCGTAACCCACTCCACCAAGCCAGTTATCCAGGCACCTTCGGCGTTAAGACAGGCCACACGCAGGCCGCAGGCTGGTGTTTGGTAGCCGCCGCGGGCAATAACCACGGTCAACGCCTGCTTGGCGTACTGCTGCACTCGCCCAACACCGGTCAACAGATGAAAGTCCTGCTCGATTCCGGTTTTGCAGCCCTCAAGCAGTAATGCAAACGCGCCCCGATTGCTAAGCAGCACTCACATCGCTGCTTGGCATCGGTACCTTTAGCGTCGACAGTCGTAGCCGACACAGGAGGACAGAGCGATGGATCTCAATGACACACCCGAACAGGCTGGATACCGCGCCGAGGTCCGAGCTTGGCTTGATGCAAACAAGGCTGGTGCCCCCGGTCTTGATGGACCAGCGATAGGCGACGAAGAGCGCTTCATTGCTGAACGTCGCGCATGGCAGGGAAAGCTTGCTGAAGCGAACCTCGCTGGTGTCACGTGGCCAGCCGAATTTGGTGGCGGTGGTCGTGGTCCACTCGAGCAGGTAATCGTCACTCAGGAGCTCAGCCACGCTGGCGTCCCAGGGATTCTCGATGTGATCGGCGTTGGAATGCTCGGGCCGACAATCATCGCTCACGG
>JAPLCG010000105.1 GCA_026392385.1 Solirubrobacterales bacterium | reverse complement strand
TTGCTAGAGCCTATACTGCGCGGCGATGGCAGAACCAGTTGCAATCATCGGTGGAAGCGGCGCGCTCGGCCTCGGTCTCGCTCGCAGGCTTGTCGCGGTCGGCGTAGATGTGACGATCGGCTCGCGCGATGCGTCACGAGCAGCCGAAACTGCGGCCACAATCGTCGGCCAAGGTAAGGCAACTGGTCTGGCCAACCCTGATGCGGCAGCAGCAGCTGGGATTGTGATCCTTAGCGTTCCCTTCTCTTCGCAGGCAGCAACCATCAAAGAGATCAAAGGATCTCTCGCCGAGGGTGCAGTGATTGTTGACGCAACCGTCCCGCTTGCCACCAATGTCGGTGGAAGGCCAACTCAAACCCTCGGAGTCTGGGCTGGATCTGCGGCCCAACAGGCAGCCTCGCTAATCCCAGATGGTGTTGGCATTGTCGCCGGACTGCACACGGTCAGCGCCGACCTACTTGGCGATCTTGATCACGACCTTGATGAGGACGCCCTGCTCTGCGGAGACGACCGATCAGCAACGGCTCGCGTTGCAGCGGTCATTGATCTGATTCCCGGCCTGCGCTGCGTTGACTGCGGCAAGTTGGAGATGGCTCGGGTGACTGAACAGATGACCGCGCTGATGATCTCAATGAACATTCGCCACAAGGCGAGGACCGGAGTGACGATCACCGGACTTCCAGGCGCAGGCAGTTAAGCCTGTGGCTCGCGGGCCCGTAGTCGTTCTCGCTGGCGGCACCGGCGGCGCAAAGTTAGCTCGCGGGATGTTCGATCTAGTCGGTGAACGGCTTACGGTTGTCGCGAATACTGCCGACGACATTACGATTTACGGGGCCCGCGTCTGTCCCGACCCGGACCTAATCCTCTTCCACCTCTGTGACCGGATTGACGACCGCGGCTGGGGCCTCGATGGCGACAGCTTCAATGCGATGGACCAGCTAGCCGAGCTTGGCGCCGAAACATGGTTCCGACTCGGAGATCGCGATCTAGCGATCGGTATTGATCGCGCTCGCAGACTCTCGCAGGGTGAGCGCCTTACCGAGGCGACCGCTGCTCTGGCCGAATCACTTGGCGTTTCAGCCCAGGTTTTGCCGATGTGCGATGAGCCGGTCGAAACAGTCATTACGGCCGGCGGCAAACTGCGTCCGTTTCAGCAATTCATGATCGTTGATGGCGCCAAGGGGCCAATCGAATCGGTCAGCTTCAATGGCATCGAGTCAGCCCAAATAACGCCCGAGCTACAACGGGCGCTAAGCGCTGCTGAGGCAATCGTGATCGGCCCATCTAACCCTTCGATTTCGATCGGTCCGATTCTTCGCGTGCCAGGGATGCAAGATGCGATCAAGGCATCGACTGCTCCTGTGATCGCAGTTAGCCCACTCGTCAAGGGTGCAGCAGTAAAGGGGCCGACCGAGGAGTTCCTCGCTTGGGAGGGCGTTGAACTATCAGCCGACGGGATCGCCAACCACTATGCGGGGATTACCGACGGTCTAATTGCTGACAGCGAGGCTTCTTCGATGACAACACTGGTCACCGACCTGCTGATGGATGGGCCTGACGGACGGCGGCGTCTTGCTCAAGAGACGCTTAGCTTCGCCGATCAACTCCGGCACGAATAGCCTGTCGTCGCGATGATCAGCTTTGCGATCCTGCCAATGAAGCGCTCGGTGATGGCCAAGAGCCGACTTGACGAATACATTCCTGACTCGCTGCGCCGCGCACTTGCCGAGGCGATGTTCACTGACGCCCTCACAGCCCTTACCCGCTGCGAGCTGATTAGCGCGAATCTCGTTGTAACAAGTGACGACCTCTTCATCAGAACCGCTGAAAGCCACGGCGCTACCGTGATCGATGATTCCGGCTCCGACAGCCACAGCAGCGCGGCGATGCTTGGCATCAAGGCCGCGCTGGAAGCGGGTGCCGATCGTGTCCTGCTGGTGCCAGGTGATTGCCCGCTGCTTGACCCGAAGGAGATCACTGACCTTCTTACGACTGATTACGGGCGGCCATCATTTGTAGTCGTTCCCGATCGACACGGCGATGGGACCAATGCCCTGCTGATTGACCCCCCGGATGCTGTCAGCCCAGCATTCGGCCCCGGTAGCCGTGCTCGACACGAGGCTTTGGCAACAGATGCCGGGATCACGGCGAGGATCGAGTCGCTTGACTCACTTGCCCTTGATGTAGACACGCCTGCCGACCTAGCTGAACTTCGCGAGCGACTCTCCAACTCACATGGTGCCGCCGCTCATACGCGCGGGTTGCTTGTTCAGGCGACGCGAGCAGGCGCAATTGACTGACTTGGCTATTACTGCGCTAGAGGGAATACCTGAAGTGGTCGCCGGCGACGACCTCGCAGCAATAATCGCGAGGGCGGCTAACGCCAGCCAGCTTGGGATAACAGACGAAGATGTAATCGTAATTTCGCACAAGGTGGTCTCAAAGTCGGAGGGATCAGTGATCGACCTTCGCGCGATCAAGCCAGGCAAACAGGCTCTAGAAATTGCCGAGCGTCAGGGCCGCGACCCACGGCATGTTCAGGTGATTCTCGATCAGAGCAGTGAGCTTCTTCGAGAGGAGCACGGCGTTCTGATCTGCGTTACGCACCACGGGCTTGTCTGCGCAAACGCTGGCACCGACCACTCGAATGTCCCCGACGAGCAGTCGGTAGTCGTTCTGCCGGCTGACTCTGACCGCTCGGCGCGCTCCCTGCGCGCGTCGATAGCTGAGCTGACGGGCGCTCGTCCGGCCGTATTGATCGCCGACTCATTCGGTCGCGCTTGGCGAGTCGGTCAGGTGGATGTAGCGATTGGTTGCGCAGGTCTAACAGCGCTCGATCAATGGGCTGGGCGTAACGATCGCTCACTTCGACCGCTCGCTGCGACGGCAATCGCGATCGCCGACGCTGCTGCGGGCGCAGCGGACCTTGCCCGCGCGAAAGACTCTGGAGAGCCCGTCGTGCTGATCGAGGGGCTCAGCCGCTTCGTTACTGCTGAGGACGGACCCGGGGCAGCTGCTCTGCGGCGTCCAGCTGCGCAGGATCTGTTTCGGCGCTAGCTGCTCCGCTTAAACTGCGGCTGCCAGCGGCAGAGAATGCTCGGTAATTATCGAATAGAGCGTTGACCGCTCGGCAGCAGGACGCCCGGCTCGGTGAGCTGCGCCAATCAGGTCCTCTGGCAGAAGCGCCGTTCCATGCTCGCCACCGGCCATCCGGGTGATTGACTCCTCCATCAGCGTTCCGCCGAGATCATTAACTCCCCATCTCAGCGATTCAGTTGCCGCATCAAGCCCCATCTTGACCCAACTTGCCTGCAGGTTCGGGATCGAAGAACCGAGCGCCACTCTGAACACCGCTGTGTGTCGAAGGTTGTCTTCAAGAGTCAGCGGCGTAATTCCATAAGACCGTCCAAGCCGCGTCTGGTGTGGAACAAATGAAAGCGGGACGAATTCGGTGATACCACCGGTTCGCTGCTGGAGATCACGGATCACAGACATGTGTCGCGCAAGGTCAGCCGGCGATTCAATATGGCCGAACATCACAGTTGACGTTGAGCGCAATCCAACTGAATGGGCAGCTTCAATGATCTCAACCCAGCGCTCTGTAGGGAGTTTGTTCGGGCTAATTCGATTGCGAACCGCGTCGTCAAGAATGTCTGCCGCGGTGCCTGGAACAGACCCCAGCCCCGCTTCGCGCAGCTGTTCGAACGCTTCCGTCGGTTGAAGGCCTGAGACCGTGCAGATGTGATCAACCTCCATCGGCGAGTAGGCATGAAGATGCAGGTCGGGAGCAACCTGCTTTGCCAGCCGCAACCAGCCGAGATAGTCCTCGAGGCCCCAATCCGGATGGATTCCAGACTGGATGCAGAGTTCGGTGGCACCCGCCGCGACTGCCTTGTTAATCCGTTCCGTGAACTGTTCGGGACCATATTCATAGGCCTCAGGAGAGCGCTGGCCCTTGCCAAATCCGCAGAACGCACAGCCAACCGTGCAGATGTTGCTGATATTTAGGTTGCGATTGTTGACGAATGTGACCGTTTCCCCGCAGAGCTTCTCTCGCAACTCATCTGCGGCGAGTCTTATCTCCTCAACCGCATCGGGTCGGTTCTCTGCAAACAGTGCGGTCACTTCGCTTTCGCTGAGGCTGCGACCTGCCGAGGCTGCGGCGAGTGCAGCACTGAGGTCGGAGCGCGACAGCGCTAGCTCCCCCCAAGCCGCCTCTCGAGGCATAAAGGTTGGGTGGTGCTTGGCAACCACGTCGATGACGCTGGCATCAACCCACTCGTCGGTAAGAAACCCAGTCTGTACGCAGAGGCGCTCAACCAGCGAATGTCCGTCACTGGCAAGGCGTCGTTGCACTCGGCTTGGCGATGGGAATGGATGCTCAGGCGAGATGTGGTCGCCGTTGGCAGATAGTCCGCCGAGGTCGTCAGCTCCAGCCTCAACCAGCTGAGGCCACCAGTCAGCAAGATTCGGGGGAACCTGAATCGCTACATCGGGCATCCGCTCCCGTGTTGCTCGTACGAGCCCGACCATCTCATCAACTGACACAGCGCAGGCCCATTCAGGCGCGTCGAGGCTTGGGTGCGAGCCGATGCCCGTGCGCCAAAAGTCGTCAGCTGCCGCCTCGGCTATCTCAGCTGGTTCCTCTCCGTAGTAACGCCGGTGCGGCACGAAGTTCTGAAGGATGACCTCCTGGATATGGCCGTGGTTCGCGTGTACTTCAGCGATCGCATCGAGAGCGTCGAGCCGTTCCTCAGGCGTTTCTCCAATACCGACGAGAATTCCAGTGGTAAATGGAATCTTCAGCTCACCGGCGGCATTGAGCGTTGCCAAACGGACCACCGGCGCCTTGCCTGGTGATCCAGCATGGACTGTCTCCATCAGCCTTTCTGATGTTGATTCCAGCATTAGCCCCTGAGAACCGGTCACCCGCCTGAGGCGCTCGAGGTCTCCGGCACTTAGTGGCCCGAGGTTGGTGTGAGGAATGATTCCTCGCGCTAGTGCCCGCTCGCAGGACCAGACGACGTAGTCAACGAAATCATTGTGGCCAAGGTTGTTGAGTGCCTTGAGGACGCCCGGGTTGCTATCCGGTCGTTCACCAGTAAGGACCAATAGCTCGCGGACTCCTCCACGCTCGGCTCGGTCAAGAATCCGCTCAACCTCACTTGGCGGCTGGAGATGCGTCTTATGGGTCGCGAAGGCGCAGTACTTGCAGTGGGACGCACATGTCCGCGAAAGCGAGAGCGTGACATTGCGTGAGTAGGTGACGCGAGTACCCATCTAGCTGGCAAGTCTAGGCCAGAGCAAAGGCGGTGCAGCCCCAGATGCTGGCTACACCGCCTCGCAGGCCCTACCGACTCCCGTCTTTAGCGGGTTCCGGGAGCGTCAACCTGCTTGATGTCAGTTGCTTCAGTTGTTTCCTGAGCGCCGCCAATCAGCCACTGGTAGAGAGTTGCTGCGAGCACTGCGCCAGCGATTGGCCCGACGATGTAGAGCCAGAAGTCGGGGTAGGTGCCTGACGCAATTGCTGGTCCAAGCCAACGTGCCGGATTGAATGAACCGCCGGTTGCTGGGCCGAAGACCATTACGGCGAATCCGAGCGAGAGACCAATCGCGATACCTGCGAATCCGGCCACGGCGTTGCGATTTACGACGGTCGCCATTACAGCCCAGACGAGCACGAAGGCGCCAAGTGCCTCAACGATCAGCGCAAGCCAGACATTTCCGCCTTGCAGGAATGCAGGGCTGACGTGTGCAGCTCCGTAATCAACAAGCGCACCACGACCAGTAAAGAAGCCGCGGATCATGAACGCGCCAGCGATTCCGCCAAGAATCTGGGCGACGATGTAGAAGCCTGCGTCACGCGATGAAATCTTCTTGATTGACCACATGCCAATCGTGATCGCCGGATTGACATGCGCACCCGAGACAGTTCCGATTCCGTAGATGATCGCGACGAGCAGGAAGCCATGCAGAATGCCGAGATCCGCCGGGCTGAGCTTCAACCCGTCAAGCGTTGCATTACTTGAGATCAATCCGCAGATAAAGCCGACGAGCAGGAAGGTCCCGACAAACTCGGCTACATAGGCCCTGAAGTTGTTGTTCTCCACTTGGCTAACACTCCTCTTCAATTTGGTTACAGGCGACAATCGGCTCTCTTCGCCATTAGCGCTCTGCTTCCTGCCGCGACTCCAGCCCTATTGTTTGCTGCTTGCCCACCGCCCTAACACGCCGAGCCACGATTACCCTCTCTCTGCTCGTGGCTTTAGTCGCTGGCGGCTGCGGTACATCAAGCACCGGTGACACTGCCAAGCCGGTCAGCGTTCTGCTCGACTGGACCCCGAACCCTGCGCATGCCGGTCTCCTTACCGCCCTTGCGAGTGGGCTTGACCGTTCAAATGGGGTGGCGATCAAGCTGCGGACGCCGGGATCATCAGCGGATGGAGTGCGCCTGCTGCTGTCAGAGCGAGCAGACTTTGCAGTGCTGGACATTCACGATCTGGCGATCGCCCAAGCACGTGGACGCAAACTGGTTGGAGTCATGGCGGTAGTTGGCAAGCCATTGGCTGCGCTGATCGCACGGAATGCGAATAGACCTCGTGACCTCACCGGTCGAACGGTTGCCGTTACAGGCGCTCCAAGTGACCTGGCCGTAACCACGGCAATCGTAAATGGCGACGGCGGTGACGCTCGAACGCTGAAGATTCAGTCAGCTGGCTTCGGTGCGATCGAATCGCTACTCGGTGGTCGCGTCGATGCAGCGACAGGCTTTTTCAATCAGGAAGGCGTCGCGCTTGGCCGGCTCAACCGCGGCTATAAGAGTTTTCGCCTCGACTCCTTTGGTGCACCTGCTTATCCCGAGCTTGTGCTGACAACTCTCCCGAAGACAGTTGAGCAGCGCCCCGAGCTCGTACAGTCGGTTGTGACGGCATTCGTTAAGGGAACCGAGACCGCCGTCTCCGAACCAGAGCTCGCTCGCGCCTCAGTTCAAGCGCGCGTCAAGGGCAGCGACACGGCACTACTTGCAGCTCAAACGCAGGCTGCACTTGGTGCGCTTTTGCCACCGAACCGGCGAGCGGGAACGCTTGACACGACACTGCTTAAGCGCTGGGCTAACTGGGAAGCGGCAAACGGAATAGTCAGGCTGCCACCAAAGATCGACGCGCTATTCGATCCTCAGTTCGCTGACAAGGCCAGCCGCTAGTCGGCGAGCAGCGCATCGACCAGCGCCGTCGGTTCGCGGTGCATCCGCGAACGAGGCACAACCTGCTCAATGCCAGCCTTAAGCCCAAGGTCACGACTTTCCGGATCTACATGGCTGTAGTAGCCAAGCGCCTTGACTCCATCGAGTAATCCAGCATCACGGGCTTCGGTAAGGATGGCTGATCGCTCCTCGACACTGTCAGTTAGATCGACAATCACGAGTGACGCACCGGACGCCTCGGCCGCGAGTGCATCAGCATCACTGCAGAGGATTGCGCTGTGGCCGCCAGCGACTAGCGCGCCAAGCAACCCTGAGCCAAACAGCAGGTCAGGCGTAAGTACAAGTATGCGAGCCACTACTGGGAGCGGATCTGGCGCAGCTCGCGTGTAACCGAGTCCGGCCGTCCCCAGTCGTGGGTTATTTCAACGCGTCCAGCTCTCACATCGCCAATTTGGAGCTCGCCTGCAAAGCCCGCGTTGTCGAGCAAGCGCAGCGTGCTAACCACGGCTGGCACTGCTGCCCCATGCCCAAAACGGTGGGCAACGGGAATTCGCCAGTGCCACTTACTGTTGCTGTAGGGCTGGGCATTACAGGTGACGACTAGCGTCGCAGCCTCCACATAGCGACTCTCGTCGGCGATTCGCAGGTCAACGGAGAGATCAGTCCAGTCATCTGGCAGCTGCTCAACCTGCTTGCTGAATGTCTGCTCAAGGCTCATGTCTGTGAAGGCTAGCGCGAGACAGGGATCGTCAACCGAGCAAATCGATTAGCAGCAGCACATTCAGCGAAACAATCACGGTCGCGACCACGCAGGCGATCGCTGTCGCCTTGCGGCTGACAACCCACTGCCCCATCACCGAACGCTGCGCGGTGAAGATCACAAGTGGGATCAGAGCAAACGGAATTCCAAACGACAGCACAACCTGACTGAGAATCAGAGCGGCCGTAGGGTTGACGCCAATCCCTAGAACAAGAAGCGCCGGTAGAAGCGTCAGAAGCCGTCGCAGCAACAGTGGAATTCGCCAACCGGTGAACCCCTCCATGATCACCTGACCGGCATATGTGCCAACGCTTGCCGAGGCGAAGCCGGAGGCCAGCAGTGCGAGTGCGAATGCAACTGCCGTGCTCATACCGGCAACATCACCAAAGGCCGAGTAGGCGCCTTCAAGCGTGTCAACGGTCTTGCCCGGCAGGTCGTGGAGCAGGGTTGCGGCCACCCAGAGCATTGCGACATTGACTACTCCGGCGAGACCGAGTGCCACAAGTACATCTGTTCGGCTTGCCTTGAGACGCTTCCGAATTGAGGCTACGTCGCGTTCACCGGGCCGCTTCGCAACAAGCGCAGAATGAAGGTAGACGACATGTGGCATAACCGTTGCTCCGAGGATTCCTACCGCCAGCAGCACCGATTGGCTGCCATCGAATCGTGGGACGAGCCCGTCAATCAAGCCTGACGGGTCACCCCCAGCCCTAAATGCGCTGTAGAGAAAACCAGCGAGAATTATCGCGAGCAGGCCAACGATCGCAAGTTCAAATCGGCGGTAGCCACGTCGCTCGAGCTGCAGCAATGCCATCGCGACGAGGGCGGCAATAACCCCGGCCGGCAGCGCCGGAATCCCAAAAAGAAGGTTGAGAGCAACAGCAGAGCCGACGATTTCAGCTAGGTCGGTAGCCATCGCAACAACCTCCGCTTGTAGCCAGAGGCCAAGCGATACCGGTCGCGACCACTGTTCGCGGCAGACATCCGCGAGCCCTTTGCCAGTCGCTAGCCCGAGACTCGCTGACAGCCATTGAACGAGCATCGCCATCAGGTTGGCGCTGACAACCACCCAGATCAAGAGCGTTCCGTATCGAGCGCCAGCTGTCGTATTCGTGGCGAAGTTCCCCGGGTCGACGTAGGCGACTGCGGCTACAAACGCTGGACCAAGCAGGGGCAGGGTCAGTCGCGCGCGGGATCGTCGCGTCTGCCTACGGTCAGCTTTGATTGGAGAGCGCTGCTCGTTCACAAATACTCGACCCGAATTGCGGCTGCGAGTTCAACACCAAGCTGGTGCTCACGGCCATTGATCGCGGCTGTGAGTGGGCCACCGAAAGGCTCGCGTCGCTTCAATTCAATTTCTACACCTGGCGCAATGCCGCGCTCTGCGAGCCAGCGGAGCATCTCTGGGCGTTCATCAGGGATCCTCACAAACCTGACCCGATCGCCCTCGGCGAGTTGGTCCAAAGGAAATGTTTGCTGCTCTTCAACTGTTAGGTCTGAACGTGGTATCGGTGCGCCGTGTGGATCACGGTCTGGATTGCCAAGGTTGTTGGCGATTGCCGCCTCAAGCTCAACGGATAGAACATGCTCAAGCACTTCGGCCTCAGCGTGCACTCTGTCCCAGGGAATCCCTAGCCGCTGGGCAAGGAACGTTTCTAGGAGACGATGGCGGCGAAGGATCGAGAGAGCAAGTCCCTCTCCGTCATCGGTAAGTGTCACGCCGCGATAGGGAGAGCTGCTAGCCAGCCCGAGTGTTGCGAGCTTGCGAACCATCCCCGACGCCGACGCGGGTGTGACCCCAAGGTGCGACGCGAGTGCAGTCGTTCCGACACTTCGATCGCCGCCATCATCGGCGATCGCGTGGATCGCCTTCACGTAGTCCTCAACTGCTCTCGACCGCTCAACTGTAGGAATGCCCATAGATGAGATTATGGCATGCCTAACTCTTGTTTTTCAAGCGGAGGTATCCTCCTCGCCAATGCCCGAAGAGATCAATCAGGCCGAACCCGGTCCGCCGCCAGCCCCCTGGCAGCCAGCAGCCGGGTCGATCTCAGTTCTTGAAAGTAGTTGTGGCATCGTCGATCGGAGTCACCGTGGCCGACTGATTGTCAG
>JAPLCG010000158.1 GCA_026392385.1 Solirubrobacterales bacterium | reverse complement strand
GGAACGCGACCAGCGGATGAAGATTGAGCCGTCACGTTCGGCAATGTGCCGGAGTGAAAGTGGCTCTGGTGTAGCGAGCGGCTGTCCGTTAACGAGGCCGGTTGGGCCACCGCCGGCCAAGAGTGGGGCGATTGTCAGGAATATGTCGTCCACCAAGTTGTCGGCAGCAAGCCCTGAAACCAGCTTCGGGCCACCTTCGCAGACAATCGACCTCACGCCTCTCTTGCCGAGCAACTCCAGAGCGCGCGTTGTGCTGACTTGATCAAGTTCAACAACTTCAAGCTGGGCCTGCGAATCTGGGTGCTTCGCGCCAGGCGGAACGAAGGCGACAATCTGTTGTTCCGGTGACTCGAAGATCGGCGCACTGCTCGGGAGGTCGCCGCTGCGGCTGATTATCAATGAAAGTGGGTCGGCAGCCAAGCCGCGCTCGGTCCGCTGATCGCGACGCTTGGCGTCGCGAATTAACCTGCCATAGCCTTCAGTTGCGATCGTCGCAGTGCCGGCGAGGATCGCATCGCAACGATCGCGAAGACCTCGGAATACTGCCCGATCACCGAGGTCGCCAATTCCGCCAGAGACTCCCCCCGACAGTGCAATTGCGCCGTCGGAAGTCATCGCAAAGTTGACCGATACACGCGGTCTATCCCTCTTCACTTGGGCTTCATGGAACCAGTCGGCGAGCAGTTGCTCAGCGTCGACCGCCATCGGTGTTGGCCAGAGGCGATCAAATCGAACGTCGTCAGTTGAGTTGTTACTGGCGGCGTGCACAGGTTGGAAGCTACCGCAGCTAGTTGAAGTCGGTCCGGATTGTGCGACGATCGGTCAATGACTGAACAGGTAACGATTGGGCTAGATGTGGGCGGTACGAAGGTCGCCGCGGCGAGACTCGCAGGTCAGCAGATCGTTGAGCGACTGACCGAGCCAACCGACACCTCATCTGGTGAGGCTCTGCTCGCTCAAATGGTCAGGCTTGCCGAACAGCTCCGAACGCCTGAGGTAGTCGGTCTTGGTGCTGGGATCGCCTCCGAGGTTGAGTGGGAGAGTGGCCATGTCCTTGGTAGCGTCAACATCCCGCTTGGTGATCTCCCGGTTCGCGACATGCTTCAGGAATCCACGGGTTTGCGAACTGCAATTGACAATGACGGAATTGCTACGGCAGTTGCTGAAGCGGTTCGTGAGGATGGCTCAGTTGTGAGCGAACTTGTTGCTATTGCAATTGGCACAGGAGTTGGCGGTGGAATCATCATCAATGGCAAGCCATACCGGGGCGTTACCGGCGGCGCCGGCCACTTGGGGCACACGATCGTTGCTGGCGATGCAGCCGCCGAACGCCACCTGACCCCGTTCCCGCGTCCAGATTCACTTGAGGCGCAGGCTTCAGGGCATGCACTGGACAGCCTCGCTAGGGCTGCTGCCGAGGCTGGCCGCGGCAGCTTGGGTGCTAGGCATGACGCTGGCGAACCAGTCTCTGGCCGTGATGTGGTTGATGCCGCCCAGGACGGTGATGAACTAGCTGTTGAGCTGCTTCGACGCTTTTCCGAGCGGATCGCACCTGGCGTCGCAAATGCGATTCTCGTTTTTGACCCGCAGGAGGTTGTGATTTGTGGAGGAGTCAGCGCCGCTGGCGATCTGCTGATCAATCCGTTACGCGAGGTAGTTGCGCCGCTTGTGCTGCCCGGGGTGGGCACGAAGACGACGATTCGGGCGGCTCGTTTCGGTCCTGATGCCGGGGTGGTCGGCGCTGCGATGCTGCCTCTGCTTGCCGATCAGGCTGGCGCTTCTTGAAGCTAAAGATTGAACCTGACTCGAGTGGCTGCGCGCGTTGCGCAGCTTCACTCCTATCTGCGGCAATTAGCTCAGCGATCGCCGATCGGGGAGTGGCAGTGGTTGTGTTGGCCGGAGGCAATACTCCGGCCTCCGCATACCGACTACTGGCCCAATTGGAAATCGATTGGTCGAATGTCATTCTGATTCCCGGAGACGAACGCTGCGTGCCGAGCGGTGACCCAGACGCCAATCAGACGATGATCAGGCGCGAGTTGATCGATCGGCTCGACCCGGCTGCCGTACCGCGCTACCTAGGTCCGCCGCTTGGTCTAGCGCCGAAGGAAGCCGCACTTGCTTGGCAGCAGGAGCTTTCGGAATTAGGCGAGAGTCTCAGCGATGGCTTGGGAATTGACATCGCCTTACTTGGGCTCGGTGAGGACTGTCATACGGCGTCGCTGTTTCCAAACTCGCCGCAGCTGAAAGCGACCGGCCTTGCAGCTCCGGTTGAGAACGCTCCTAAACCGCCGCCTGGCAGGGTTACTCTGACCCTCGAATTTCTCGGGTCTGCGCGCGAGCGGGTTCTGCTTGCGGTTGGTGCGGGAAAGTCTTCAGCCGTTACGGAACTTTTCTCTGGATCAAGGTCCGAGCAGTTCCCCGCTTCGCTGCTGCCTGATCAGTCAACGACCTTACTTTGTGATCAGTCCGCAGCTGCCCAGCTGACCGCCTAAATCAGGCCGTCGGATTACCATTACTGAACATGAACACACAAACTGCTTATTCAGCTCATCCCGACCGTAACCTCGCGCTCGAACTCGCACGCGTGACTGAATTCGCGGCAATGGGAGCAGCTGCTTGGATTGGTCGGGGCGACAAGATTGCCGCCGATCAGGCGGCCGTAGATGCGCTTCACTACGTGCTTGGCAGTACTCCAATATCTGGTGTTGTTGTCTCGGGTGAAGGCACCAAGGATGAGGCTCCCAAGCTCCACCACGGCGAGGAGATCGGCGCTGGTGGCCCCGAGGTTGACATCGCAATCGACCCGCTTGAGGGAACACGCCTGACTGCAGAGGGCTTTCCTGGCGCAATTGCAGTGATTGCCGCTGCCAAGAAGGGCGCGATGCTCGCAGTTGGCGATTCGGTCCCTTACATGGAGAAGGTGGCGACCGGTCCAGCCTACGCCGACCTGCTTGACCTTGATGATCCGGTAGGGACCGTCAAGCGAATCGCTGAGCGCAAAGGAAGCGGAACCGATCAGGTGACCGTTGTGGTCCTTGACCGGCCGCGTCACGCTGAGACGATCGCTGCGATCCGTGCTGCAGGCGCGCGGGTAAAGCTCATTCTTGATGGAGACATTCTTCCTGTCCTGCTTGCCGCCGATAGCGATTCGGCAGTTGACATGCTCTGGGGAGTTGGTGGCACGCCGGAAACGCTGATCGGCTCGGCCGCCTGCAGATGCAATGGAGCCCAGTTGCTCGCCCGCTTCTGGCCACGCTCGAATGAGGAGCGTGCCACGGGGGCGGCTGAAGGGCTTGAGATGGATCGGATCTACACGGCCGAGGAGCTAGTCGGTGGCGACGATGTCTTCTTTTCCTGCACCGGAGTAACTAGTGGAGAAATCGTTAAGGGAGTTCAGTTCCAAGATGGTGAGGTGCGGACTGAATCGCTCACGATGCGAAGCCGCAGCGGCACGATCCGTCGGATTAGCGGTCGACACGATCTGTCGAAGATCGATTCGCTGCGTAGCGCCGCAGCCAGCCAGGACTGAGGTTCAGCTTTCCGGTTCGGTAATTCCTCGCTCCGCAAAGCGACCGGTAACCGATTCGGCAAGCTTTCCCTTTGCCAAGTGTCTGAGGAACCCGTAGGTGACCAGAACATGGATCTTTGACTGGGTCCAGCTGTAGAGGTGGTTTGAGATGCGGGCCGCGATCGCCGGATAGAAGTTGCGTACCTCTACATCAACTCGCACCGCAGCATGCTGCTCCGATTGGCCGGCAACCTTTGAGTCGATCCTCTGAACAGTGATTTTGAGCTGGCCCTCGTTTGGACGAGAAACAAGGATGCCACCGGCAATCCGCCAGGTAACGCTGCCGCCGTCATCTGCCAACTGATAATCCGGAGTTGAGAATGTCAGCAGTCGAAACGGGCGAAAG